>NZ_UFYA01000001.1:1961743-2288700 GCF_900447215.1 Dermatophilus congolensis | reverse complement strand
TGCTCATCGCTTCCGGTCCCCTGAGCACCAGGCCGGCCTCCGCCCTGCTCATCTTCCGCGCCGAGGGAGAAAGCCACATCCGAGAAGCCCTCGCAAACGACCCGTTCCAGGTGCACGGTTACGTCACCGACTGGACCATTACCCCCTGGGCCCCAGTCATCGGCGTATTCGCCGAAAAATAATCCGACCCATTCAAACAGGATCATCAGAGTTCACTGACGCCTGTTCCTGCGCGCGGCGCTTGTTTTCTAAGGCACGCAGCGCCGCCGCCACTTTGGCCCGCTCCTTCCGACGCGCCATCGGCGTGTCCGCAGCCTGCGCATCAAGCCGATCCATCCGCCTACTCAACCACGTTTCCTCCAGCGCAGCATTCGGATCATCCGCAACGCCAGCCTCACGTTGCTTTCGCTGCTTACGCTGCCGACGCATCTCCCCAAGCGCCAATAGCAGCCCAATCAATAACGGCTTGATAATCTCGCCATGTTCCGTTAACCAGTCGAGCGCTGCCTGCAGCCACCACGGCAACGCGACCTGTGGCCACGGAATATGTATCTCAGGCCACGGGATACGCGGAAGATGTATTTCAGGCCACGGGATACGCGGCAAATGAATCTCTGGCCACGAAATACGTGGCATATGATCAGCGATCCATTCAATCACCGGCGCCAAAAGCCACTTCACAAACGCCGTTACTCCAAGAAAAGCAATGAGGATTCCGCCAGCTTTAAAAGCCACATGCCGCAACGCAAACAACACCGGATGCTTCCGCCCCCATGACTGCGTTTTCTCTGCACGGCTACCCGGTGGAGCATCAAAATCTAACTCAGCATTACCGTCATAAGCAGTAGCATCTTTTACCTTGCCTAAAAAGCTAAGGCGAACCCGAACTCGACAATCTCTGTCAACAGTAATAGTCCGGTTATCAGTGCTGTTTTTCTTGTCGTAAATCTGCTTTCCATCAACACGCAACACAAGTCGTGCTTGCCTGCTCGGATACACATCAAGCTCGTACGAGACACCCCGAAGCCGACACGTCCACGTCTGCTTCACCTGACTATCGCCACTTGGCTCAAAAGTCTCTGTTGTATCCGATGACATAGGCAAAGTTAATCAGCCCGAGAGAAGGAAGTGACTAGCATCTCTCGGGCTGAAATAACCGCTATCAGCGAATCATAGACTTCGGAAAGCCAAGATCAGCCGAAGGATTTGGCTTCCCCGGAGTGAACAACCACGCCTCAAAGAACGGACGCAAATCCTGCGAAGTGTGCTTATTGGCATACGTCATGAACTCCTGGACACTGCCATGCCCATGCCGGTGTGAAGCCACCCAGCCTCGAACAATCTTCCAGAAAGCTTCTTCGCCAACCTTATTCCGCAATGCCTGCACAGTCATAGCGCCACGGTCATAGACAGCCCGGTTGAAAATCTGCTTCGGGCCCGGATCACCAATCTTGATCTTCCAGAAGGAAGAATCCTGCGCATAGTCTTTCCAGGCTTGAGCAAAAGCCTCATCAGCATTGGGGCCATCGTGCTTCTCGGCGTACATCCACTCAGTCCACGTCGCGAAACCCTCATTGATCCAGATATCTTTCCAGTCCCGCACCGACGTGGAGTCACCAAACCACTGGTGAGACTGCTCATGGACAATGAGTGACAAGTCATGTCCCTTAGCCCAGAACTTGCTCGAATACACCGGACGTGACTGGTTCTCCAACGCGAAACCCATATCAGCGTTAGCTGCAATACCACCAGTCGTCGTAAACGGGTAAGGGCCGTACGTCTTCGACAGCCAATCAATCACCGCTGGAGTCTTCGCCAAATCTTCCTTGGCACGCTTCACCCACGATTCATTGCTCTGCGGTGTCGCCGTCAACCACGGGATCCCCGAGCTCGTCTTCCCGCGCAAAATGTCATAACGGCCAATCACAGCGAAAGCCAGATAAGGCGCCATCGGTGTGGACTCCTGCCACGACCACGTATCTGTACTTCCCTGGTTCGTTACCTTCTGCAATGAGCCATTACTCAAAGCCTTCAGGCCCTTAGGAACATTCAAAGAAATCGAGAACGTTGCCTTATCCCGGGGGTGATCATTGCTCGGGAACCACCACGAAGCGATATACGGCTGACCAACAGCAACAGCCCCATCAGAAGTCGTTATCCACGGCTTCTCGCCATCAATCTCAATCTTTTCAGGAACGCCTTTATAGGTAACAACAATGTTCGTCTTCGCGCCCTTAGTCAAAGCCTGCGACGGGCGAACTACCAGCTCATGAGTGGACTGGCGAGAAAAAGAAGCTGGCTTCCCATCCACTAACACCTTTTCAGGAGTTAAAGCCAAATCAAGATTAAACTGCGTGAGATTCTGCGTAGTCAAAGCAGTGATAGACGTTGTTCCTGTGACGGTTCGCGTCTTCGGCTCGTACGAAACGTTCACATCGTAATGCTGAACGTCATACCCCCCATTGCCATGATCAGGAAAATACGAATCACCAATACCAGGAGAACCCACAGAGCCATCCCTGCTCGGCACGACAGCCGTATGAGCAGAAGAAGACTGCGCCATGGCAGGAAGAGAAACTGCAGCCATCGCTGAACCCGACAAAGCGAGCGCAGCAGCCAATGACAGGGCAATAGGTCGACGGAAAGAAAAATTCGTCATGATGGTCCTCGACGGTGCGAAGGGATCGGACGCGACCAGCATCCTCCTACGCAAAGCCCCCCCATCGTGACCAAAAAAGACGAAAAGCATTACCTAAGTAAGAGACACATCAACAAAATGGCAGGGAGAAGGGACTGTTAGAGCCGCGAAATACCTCGCCAGAAACACTCCTGCATTCGGGCGTGTCGCCACCACTGAAACTTTCCCTACCCCTGACATCTCACCCAGTCACGCTCTCAAACGGGCGCCGCCGCATCCGGTGCGGCAACACAAAACCTGCAGCACGGTCCACATCCGCAACAGAAGACTCCAACCTGCCCTCCCATGCAGCCAAAGCACTGGCCGCCCGAAGCATCATCAAATCCGCCCGATGCCCATCCACCCCCACCGACAAACTCGTATTCGCGATGTGCAGCATCACCTCCCGAGAAGTAGTCACCTTCGGCAACAACCCCATCGCAGCCGTCACCCGAGCAGCCAAATCCGCATCCGAAGACGCATACTCCGCAGCGAACCCCACCGGATCACTCTCGAAAGCAAAACGCCGCTCCATCACCTCAATCCGCTCCTGCGGATCATGAGAACCCTCCACCGTGACAACCATCCCGAAACGATCAAGTAACTGCGGACGCAACTCACCCTCCTCAGGGTTCATCGTCCCCACAAGAGAAAAACGCGCAGGATGAGCCAGCGAAACCCCTTCACGCTCAACCGTATTTACACCCATCGCGGCTGAGTCAAGAAGCAAATCCACCACATGGTCATCAAGCAAATTCACCTCATCCACATACAAAATCCCCCGGTTCGCCGCAGCCAACAGCCCCGGTTCAAAATGCCGCTCACCCTCCCGAAGCGCCCGCTCCAAATCAAGCGTGCCCGCCACCCGGTCCTCCGTCGCACCCACCGGCAACTCCACCACCGGCACCGGCGAAAACACCACCTGCTCATCACCCGTACACGACAAACCCAACTCATGACACAACCCACCCTGCTCACCAGGAGCCAAACGGAACGGACACCCCGCCACCACCTCCTGCTCAGGCAAAATCGAAGCCAACGCCCGCACCGCCGTTGACTTAGCAGTGCCCTTCTCGCCACGAATCAACACACCAGAAAGAGCAGGATTAACGATGGCGAGAATAAGACCAAGCTTCATATCCTCCTGACCCACAATTGCAGTAAAAGGAAAAGCAGGGCGGCTCATCGACAAACCTTTCGTAAAGAAAGAAAACGCAAAAACCCACAAAAAATTAGCAAGACGATCACAAACGATCCCTCACAAGAGAAACAAGCTCCTCAGCGCGCAAATCCTCAACACTGTGACACGTAGCCCCCAACGCATCAGCCAAACGCGAAGCCAAACCAAGACGAATACCGCGACGCCCCCGCGATGCCTCACTGGGCTCAGTATCAACAACTATCCACTCAACACGTGAATCCTGCCCCAAATCGCGCGCAACCCGCTCAGCCTCACCGGCCCCATTACCCCTACTGCCATCAAGATGCACATTCCCGCGACCATCAGAAATAAGCAACACAAGAGGCCGCAAATTAGGCTCCTTAATCAGCAAAGGACGCAAAACCTCCCCAGCTGCCACAAGACCCGACGCCAACGGAGTACGACCCCCTGTAGGCATCTCCTCCAAAAGATCCGCAGCACGCTCCACCGAAGCAGTCGGCGGCAAAAGAACCTGCGCACCCTGCCCACGAAAAGACACCAACGCGACCTTGTCCCGCTTTTGATACGCATCCATCAACAGCGACAACACCGCACCCTTAGTGGCACTCATACGCCCACGCGCACCCATAGAACCCGACGCATCAACAAGAAAAAGAAGACACGTCCCCACCTGACGCTCACGAACCTTCACCTGCCAATCACTACGGCGAATAAACACCCCAGCCCCCACCCCAGCAGCCTCACGACGCGAACGCTGATAAGGAGCCGCAGCCCGCAACGTGGCATCCACCGCCACATCCAAACCCACACCACTGACATCACGATCCATCGCCGGACGCGCACGCACATACCGCCCCTGACGACCCGCACTACGCGTCCGCATCCGCCGCCCAGACCCCTTACGTGCCAACCTATCCTGCGTCGGCGCCAACGGCTTCACCCGGAACGAAGCCCCCACCGGTGCCACCACCGGAGCAACCTGCCCACCAGCCTCACCACTCTCAGCCCCCTCACCATCAACACCCGCACCCGAAGACGACGAAGAAGAACCCCCCACACCCTCATCAACAGAAGACAATGGACCCTGCGACTGCGGAACATCCTGAGACTGCTGCGACCCCGGTTGGGAATCTGACTGCGAATCCGATTGCGAAACCCCCTCCTGCTCAGCAGACACACCAGGAGGCGGCCCCACCTCACGCCGACGATGCACCAACACCATCTCCGCCACCACATCAACATCACCCACCGACACCACCGAACGCCCCTCCAACGCCGCCAACGCCCGCGCCGCATCAGCCATCACCACATCAGCCCGATGCCCCGCCACACACGCCTGCTGCGACAACCCCACAATGTGCGACTCCACATCCCGCGGAACCACCACCCCATCAAACGCCACCCGCGCCGCAGCCACCCGCGCCGCCAACAACTCCTCCTCCTGCGCAAAACCAGCACAAAAACCCACCGGATCGGCATCAAACGCCGCCCGCGCCACCATCAAATCCACCCGACACTGCGGATCCCGCTCCGCCTGCACCTCCACACACAAACCAAACCGATCCAACACCTGAGGACGCAACGCCCCCTCCTCAGGATTCATCGTCCCCACCAACGCAAAACGACTCGGGTGAGACAACGACAACCCCTCACGCTCAACCCGATTCACACCACTAGCGGCAGCATCCAACACCAAATCCGCCACATGATCATCAAGCAAATTCACCTCATCCACATACAAAACCCCACCATCAACCTCAGCCAACAACCCCGGCTGCAACGACGGCACCCCCGTCCGCATCGTCACCTCCGAATCCAAACCACCCACCACCCGATCCTCCGTAACCCCCAACGGCAACGTCCGCATCGGAGCAACCCCACCATCCACACCAGGCAACAACGCCGCCAACGCCCGCACCGCCGTCGACTTCGCAGTTCCCTTCTCACCCCGCAACAACACCCCACCCACCCGCGGGGCCACCGCCACCAACAACAACGCCGTACACATCCGCTCCTGCCCCACCAACGCAGAAAACGGAAACACACCACTCACATCGCCACCAACAACCCCAGACACACCCCCATCCTCCCACCCAACACCCGTCCACGACACCCAACCAAACCCCCAACAAACACACGAATCCACTTGAAAAAAAGCCCCAACCCGCCGATGAGACACCACAAGCACCACAACACAAACACCCGTACGACCAAGACACCACCGCGGCCCCCACACCGCACCCACCAAGGAGGCGAGACCCATCGCGGGCAAAAACGGAAAAAACAGGGCCGACGCCGTCACCCAAGTACAAGCCCTCGCAATAGCCGTCATCGACATCGCTGCGGCCGTCTCGGACCTGCAACAACGCATCGCCGCACTCCAAACCACCCTCAACAACACCCCCACCGACGAAACCCCAGACCTACGCCTAGTCCCACCCCACACCGAAACCCGAGAAAACCGCGCCCGCGCCCGCGCCAACCACCCCTCCAACACCCCACCCACCCTCACCCGCGCCGCCCAAGCCCAAGCCACCGACGCCCAACGCGCCACCAACGCCACCCTCACCAAAAACACCACACCCCCCATCCCCAACCTCCTCGCCCGCGTACTAGCCAACACCGAAACCACCACCACCGACGACACCACCACCGAAACCACCCCCCAACCAGCCCAACCCACCTACCAGCCCACCGCAACCAACACCCCCACCCTCCCCAACCCCCACCTCAAACCCTGGCAACACACCGCCATCACCGCCTGGAACAATGCCGGACACATCGGCGTCATCGAAACCGTCGACACCGACCGCACCCCCCTAGCCCTCGCCGCCATCACCGACGCCCTACGCGAAGGCCTACGCACCGTCCTCATCACCCCCAGCGACGCCCTCGCCAACCAATGGCACCAACGCATCCACCACGCCTACCCCCAACTCACCCTCGGCGACACCACCACACCCAACGCCCACGTCACCATCACCACCGCCACCAACCTCGCCACACACAACCCCCTCAACCCCAACGAAGCCGCCCTCCTCATCGCCGACGAAGTCCACCGATACGCCACCGACGACACCACCCCCGCCCTCACCCCCCAATACACCCGACGCCTAGGCCTGACCGCCGAATACAAACGCGGCGACACCGGCGACGCCCAACACCTCTGGCCCTACTTCCGCCACGTCGTCCACCGCCTGGGCTACCGCGACGCCATCAACAACAACCTCATCACCCCCTACCGCATCGCCCGCATCGGTATCCACCTCACCCCCGAAGAACACACCCAATACACCCACGCCATCCAACAGCTCCACGCCACCACAACCGACCTCATCACCCACCACGGCGCCCGCCCCAATACCAACCTCCACGCCTACGCCACCACCCTGACCACACAACCCGACCACCCCGGACACACCAGCGCCACCACATACCTCAACACCCTCACCAACATGCGCACCACCCTGACCACAGCCCAAGCAAAACTCGACGCCATCACCGCCCTGACCCCCATCATCACCAGCCAAGACGACCTCATCATCTTCACCGAAGGCACCGAAACCACCCCCCGCATCACCCAAGCCCTCACCACCATCCACCCCCACAGCCTCGCCATCCACACCGCCAACCCAGGCGACTCCAACATCCAACGCACCACACTGCACACACCCCCCGACACCAAGACCACAACCGAAACCATCCACGAAGGCATCACCGCCCCCACCGCAAACATCGGCATCGTCCTGAGCCCCACCCGCAGCAAACGACAAATGACTAGACGCCTGGCCTGCCTCGTCACACCCACCTCTGACCCCACCAATCAACGCATCGCCCGCGGCATCGTCCTCTACGCCCTCGAGACCATCGAAGACACCCCCCAACAACACGCCGTCTACAACGAAATGCTCCGCAACGCCCAAGCAACCGAACAATTCACCTTCCCCGCGGGGCTGGCCGCCGCCCGCGAATTCCTCACTCCCTAAACCTCACCAACCACCGTCACAGACCACCCCGTCAACCCCGCCAACGACGCACCCACCTCACCCAACGCCGCCTGCCGGTCCGGCAGCAACGCCACCAACACCACCGCCAACGGCAACCCCCGCAACGGCCGACACGCATCCACCAGCCTTGAAGAGGCCAACACATCCTTACCCGGATCTAACTGCGCCCGCCTCACCAACGACTTACCTACCTCATCAGCCCCCCGCACACCCCCCAGCGCCAAAGCCACCCCTAACAACAACACCCCTGACTCCGTGGCACCAAAAGCTGGCCGCAACGACCACGACGGATGCGCCACTGGCCCCTCACCCCGAGGCGCATCAGCAACACACCGAAACGTCCACCCACCTGGAGTCAACAACTGACCCAGCACATCCGCGTGGTGCGGCAACGACCCCACCCGATCCCGAGGACCGGCAACCAACGAACACGCAAGCACGCGAAAACCTCCACATCGACAGGGCATTGGGCAACCAACACGCCCAGACCCCCATCGACCCACCCCAACGCCCCAACAGCACATATCGAAAAAGAGACAGAAGCTCCCATAAAACGAAAAAGCACTGTCCATACTTCGGATCGGAAGGGGATTGTGAGTCAAATGTGAGACCCCCTGAACATGAGGCCCTTTTTCATCACCCCACTCACCCCACAGTGAGGCATTCATCACCGATGTCCCACATAAAAGCCCTCTGGCCTGCGTGGACAAAGAACTCCACTTGTCCCACATCGGTGAACGATAGATAGTTCTAAACTATGCGTACATCAGGGGGATGCCGCAAAGCGATTACCGCAGCGGCAATAACAGGATTGGTCGTCGCCAGCATCGGGACGGCCACGACAAGCCAAGCAGCTCCAAAAGAAACACGTAAACCAACTGCCACCACATCTGCCACGGCCGCGAAGCCAGTAGCCAAGCCCAGCAGCAAAACGAAAAAAAACAGCAAAGTCGTCTACCTCACATTTGACGACGGTCCCAGCCCCAAATACACACCCCAGGTTCTGGACCTGCTCAAAAAGCACAACGCCAAAGCCACCTTCTTCGTGCT
This sequence comes from Dermatophilus congolensis, assembly GCF_900447215.1. Classification (NCBI taxonomy): domain Bacteria; kingdom Bacillati; phylum Actinomycetota; class Actinomycetes; order Micrococcales; family Dermatophilaceae; genus Dermatophilus; species Dermatophilus congolensis. The sequence continues at coordinate 2,279,804 of NZ_UFYA01000001.1, read as the reverse complement.
CGGCGGCAACGCAAAAAACAACCCAAGCCTTATCAAACGGATCCGGTCAGGTGGCCACGCCATCGGCAACCACACCTACACACACTCGTGGCTGACCAAAATCGCGCCTAACCGCATCGCCAACGAACTCACCAGCACCGATGCCGCGATTGGTAGCCGCACCAGCTGCATGCGTCCCCCCGGTGGATTCGTTAACCAAACGGTCCGTAACGCCGTTGCCAAGCAAGGTAAGAGCGTGGTCATGTGGACTGTTGACACCTCTGACTGGTCCCGCCCAGGAGTCAACACCATCGTTAACCGCGTCATGAAAAACACCCGCAACGGAAGCATCGTGCTCATGCACGACGGTGGCGGCCCGCGCAGCCAATCCGTTGCCGCCCTCGGGCAGGTTTTGCCGAAGCTAGCCAAAGCTGGCTACCGGTTCGAGACTTTGCCTCAGTGCCGCTGAGACACCCCGTGAGATAGGGCTCTGCCCGGGAATGCTTACGCAAGCATTCCCAAGCAGAGCCCTATCTTCTAGCTCGTCTGCCTAGCCTTGGGAATCTTCTAGATCTCCCTCAACATCCATGTACACCTCGAGCAGCTGATCCATTAGCTCCGAGTCCGGGTTCTCCCATAGCCCTCTATCTGCAGCCTCTTTCAACCGTTCAACAATGCCGTGCAGCGCCCATGGGTTCGCGTGTTTCAAAAACTCCTGGTTCTTTTCATCTAGCACGTAGGACTCAGCGAGTTTCTCGTACATCCAGTCCTCAACCACGCCAGCAGTAGCATCGAATCCGAACATGTAGTCCACGGTGGCGGCCATCTCAAAGGCGCCCTTGTAGCCGTGCCGCTGCATCGCGCCGATCCATCGTGGGTTGACCACACGTGCTCGGAAAACACGGGCAGTTTCTTCTGCCAAGGAACGGGTGCGTACCGCATCAGGAGTTGTTGAGTCACCGACGTAGCTCTTTGGTGAGTTACCTGTTAGCGCACGCACCGTGGCGATCATTCCGCCGTGGTACTGGAAATAGTCATCAGAGTCGGCGATGTCATGTTCACGGGTATCAACATTTTTCGCAGCTACCGTGATACGTCGATAAGCACGTTCCATATCGCCACGCGCAGGCACGCCATCGAGTTCACGGCCATAGGCATATCCACCCCACGTGGCGTACACCTCGGCCAGATCGGCATCGCTGCGCCAGTTACCTGACTCAAGCAGAGGCAACAGCCCTGCCCCATAAGTGCCAGGCTTGGACCCGAAAATGCGGCTTGTGGCGCGGCGTTTTTCGGTGCCTTCGGCTACATCGGCGTGGACGTGGGCACGAACATAGTTCTGATCAGCAGGTTCTTCTAGTTCTGCCACTAAGGAGATGGCGTCATCGAGCATGGTGACGACATAGGGGAAGGCATCACGGAAAAATCCACTGATACGAACGGTGACGTCAATGCGCGGACGACCGAGTTCTTCCAAAGGAATCGGTTCAACGCCGGTGACGCGGCGGGAAGCTTCGTCCCACACAGGGCGTACACCAATCAGCGCGAGTACCTCGGCGATGTCGTCACCGCTGGTACGCATGGCTGAGGTTCCCCACATGGACAGGCCGACGCTAGGCGGGTATTCGCCAGTCTCGGCCAGATAACGCTCGAGAAGAGTGTCTGCGAGCTGGCGGCCGGTTTCCCATGCCAGGCGCGAAGGGATAGCGCGCGGGTCGACTGCGTAGAAGTTACGCCCAGTTGGCAAGACGTTTATAAGGCCACGCAGCGGGGAACCGGATGGTCCCGCTTTGATGAACCCGCCATCGAGAGCGTGCATAACTGCCTCGATCTCCTCTGCAGTGCCTGCGAGGCGGGGAATGACTTCGGTGCAGGCAAATACCAAGGAGGCGCGGACTGCGTCGATGTCGATGGGTGATTCATTGGCGCTGGTGTCGAGAACGGTAGTGATTGCCTCGTCGATAGCGGTGATGTCCCAGTTGGCGTCTTCGAGTGCTTGGACGAGGGCACGTGCTTGTTTTTCGATGGTGTCAACGCAGCTGCGGGCGCCGCCGCGGTCTGCGCCTTCATCGAGGCCGAGGGCGACTCGTAGGCCGGGGATAGCGCCGATAGTGCCGCCGAACATTTGGTTGGCGCGCAGGATTGCCAGGACGAGGTTGACGCGTGCTTCACCGGTGGGGGCTTGGCCGAGGGTGTGGAGTCCGTCACGGATTTGGGCGTCTTTGATTTCGCAAAGCCAGCCGTCGACGTGCAGGAGCATATCGTCGAATTCGTCCTCGCTGGGGCGTGCCTCTAGACCAAGATCGCGGTCCATTTTGGCTGCTTGGAGCAGGGTCCAGATTTCGCCTTGGAGGGCGGGTGCTTTGGCCGGGTCCATGACCGACACAGAGCTGTATTCGTCGAGGAGTTGTTCGAGTCGGGCGATGTCGCCGTAGGTTTCGGCGCGTGCCATCGGGGGGACGAGGTGGTCGATGAGGGTGGCGTGGGCGCGGCGTTTGGCTTGGGTGCCTTCTCCGGGGTCGTTGACGAGGAAGGGGTAGATGAGTGGCATGGAGCCGAGGGCGGCGTCGGGGCTTGCAGTGGCATCTAGGGCCAGGGATTTACCGGAAAGCCATTCGAGGTTTCCGTGTTTGCCGACGTGGACGACGGCGTGGGCGCCGAAGATTTCGTCAATCCAGCGGTATACGGCCAGGTAGTGGTGTGTGGGGGGGAGGTCGGGATCGTGGTAGATGGCGATGGGGTTTTCCCCGAAGCCGCGTGGTGGTTGGACGAGTAGGACGACGTTGCCGGCGCGCAGCGCAGCGCCGACGATTTCACCGTCTGGGTCTTGGCAGTTGGGGTTGTTGTGGTCGACGTAGATTTTTCCGGGTGCTTCTCCCCAATGCTGGGTCATGTCGTTTTGGAGTGGTTCGGGCAGGTTGGCGAACCATTGCCGGTACGTGGCGGCCGGGATGCGAATGGGCTGTCCGGAGAGTTGTTCGGCGGTGAGCCAGTCGGGGTCTTGTCCGCCTGCGTCGATGAGGGCGTGGATGAGGGCGTTTCCGCTGGTTGTTTCTGGGTTTTCGTGTTCGGGCGCGGCTGCGAGTTCGGTGTCGCTGGGGGGTTGGATGCCGGGGATGTCTCCGGGGTTTCCGATGTTGTATCCGGCTTGGGCCATGCGTCGTAGTAGTCGTACGACGGACACGGGGGTGTCGAGGCCGACAGCGTTGCCGATGCGGGAGTGTTTGGTGGGGTAGGCGGATAGGACGATGGCGATGCGTCGTTCGTGGGGTGGGATGTGGCGTAGGAGGCCGTGGCGGACGGCGATTCCGGCGACGCGTGCGCAGCGTTCTGGGTCGGGTACGTAGTGGGGGAGGCCGTCGTTGTCTATTTCTTTGAAAGAGAACGCGGTGCTGATGAGGCGGCCATCGAATTCGGGGATGGCGACTTGGGTGGCGACGTCTAGGGGGCTCATGCCGTCGTCGCTGTTTTCCCAGCTGTTGCGGCTCCAGGTGAGGCAGAGCCCTTGGATGATGGGTAGGTCTAGGCGGGCGAGGGCTTCGACATTCCATGCTTCGTCGTCACCGCCGGCGGTGACGTTGGCGGTGTTGGTTGCTGCTCCGCCGGAGGCTAGGACGGTGGTGATGAGGGTGTCGTAGGTGCTCAGGTGTGCGAGGAGGTCGTCGGGGGCTTCGCGTAAGGAGGCGGCGAAGATGGGAGTTCCGACACCGCCTGCGTTGTCGATGGCGTCAGCCAGAGCGTGGACGTAGGTGGTGTTTCCAGCGGTGTATTGGGCTCGGTAGAAGATGATGCCGATGCGGGGGCGTGGGTATCCGTCGGGGCGGGGGGTGGTGGGTTGAGTGCGCGGGAGAGTTCCCCAGAAAGGTTGTTGTGTGGGGGGGGCGAAGGCGTCGCCGGTGAGTAGGACGGTGTCGGCGAGGAAGGCGTGGAGGTTAGTGAGGTTTTCTGGGCCGCCTTGGGCCAGGTAGATGTGTGCTTGGGCGGCGACGCCGGTGGGGACGGTGGAGTAGGCCATGAGGGAGGCATCGGGGGCTTGTTCTCCGCCGAGGACAATGAGGGGTGTGTTGGTGTGGTTGAGGTGGTTTTGGAGGTGGGGGAAGTGTTCGGGCATGCCGGCTGCGGAGCCGAGGTATCGGTAGATGACGAGGTCGGCGTCGTTGGTGAGTTGGTGGAGTTGTTGGGTGATGTGGGTGGTGGCTTTGCGGGTGTCTTCGTGGTGGTTGCCGCTGCCTTCTCCGATGTGGTGCCAGGCTTCGCGTTCGAGGCGACTGGGGTTGGCGTAGATGTAGTTGGCTCCGCTGCCGCGGGCGGCGAGGAGGTCGGTGTCGGAGGTGGATAGCAGGGCGATGCGGGTCACGAAGGCTCCTCGCTTGGGGGTGTTGCTGTGGGGTGCAACGCGGTTCTGATCATCTTAGTGAGGTAGGTGGTGGTGCGGTTTGGTTGCTTGGGTGGTGTTGGTGGGTGGTGGGTTTGGGGGTGTCGAGGTGGGGTTGTTTGTGGTTGGTGGGGTCAGGATGGGGGGATGAGGTCAATGATTCCGGATTACGTTCGGCAGATTTGTGAGACGTGTTCGGATGCGTGGTTGGCGGGTGAGAACGCGCATTACATTCCGGAGTTGGCTAAGCAGGATCCGTCGTTGTTTGGGGTGGCTTTGTCGACGGTGGATGGTCAGGTGTATGCGGTGGGGGATACGGAGGTGGAGTTCACGATTCAGTCGATTTCGAAGCCGTTTGTGTATGCGATGGCGTTGGTGGATCGGGGTTTGCCGGAGTTGGCTGCGTATATCGGGGTGGAGCCTTCGGGGGAGGCGTTTAATGAGTTGTCGTTGGATGTGGGGTCTAAACGGCCGTTGAATCCGATGATTAATGCGGGGGCGTTGACTGCGCACGCGTTGGTGGGTGGGGTTGGTGATGGGGCGGATGCGCGTTTTGAACGGATTCGTGCGGGGATGAGTGCTTTTGCTGGTCGGGAGTTGTCGTTGGATCAGGATGTGTTTGAGTCTGAGTTGCAGACGGCGTATCGCAATCGTGCGTTGGCGAATATGTTGCGGGGGTATGAGGTTCTTCCGGACGAGCCGGAGGATGTAGTGCGTGGGTACACGATGCAGTGTGCGTTGCGGGTGACGGTGCGTGATTTGGCGTTGATGGCGGCGACGTTGGCCAATGGTGGTGTGCAGCCGTTGACGGGGGAGCAGGTGGTGTTGGCTCCGGTGGTACGTCAGGTGATGTCGGTGATGTTTGCGTGTGGCATGTACGACGAGGCGGGGGAGTGGATTACGTCGGTGGGGATTCCGGCTAAGTCAGGTGTGGGCGGGGGGATTATTGGGGCGTTGCCGGGCCAGTTAGGGGTGGCGACGTTGTCTCCGCCGTTGGATGCGCATGGGAACAGTGTGCGTGGGGTGGAGGTGTTTCAGCGGTTGTCTGGCGATATGGGGATGCATTTGATGGAGGTGCCGCCGCCGGCGATGTCGGTGGTGAGGTTTGCTGGGCCGGTGCAGGTCACTGGTGGGGTGGTGTTTGTGTATGACTTGCAAGGGGCGCTTCGGTTTGCTGCGGTGGAGCGGGTGGTGCGGATGGTCTCTGATGAGGGCCCCTCGGAGCGGACGGTGGTGTTTGACCTTATTGATGTGCCGCATCTGGATGATGTTGCGCGGCGGATGTTGTTGGAGTTGGCGCGGCGGATGACGTTGGAGGGGTATGACGTGTGGTGGGTGGGGTGGCGTGGTCCGGTGCCGTGGCCGGGGGAAGGGGGGTCGTTGCGGTTGGCGGACAGTTTGGATGAGGTGGTGCTTTAGCGGTTTGTGGGGGTGGTGAAGTGGTGTTTGAGGAAGGTGATGATGTGTGCGCGTATTTCGGGGGTGGTGTAGAAGGTGGGGTCGGCGTGACCGGCGTCGATGAGGTGGACCTCGGTGTTGACTTGGTTGTTGCGTAGGGCGGTGGCGGCGCGTTCGGATTGGGTGTGGGGGACGATGCAGTCGTGGGTGCCGTGGAGGAAGAGGGTGGGGGCAGAGTTGCGTGAGGTTTGGGTGATGGGGCTGGCGGCGTCTGCGGCGTCAGCGTTGGCTGCATCGGCAGGGTCTTTACCGCCGATGAGTTTTCCTTCGGGAGAGTCCGGGCCGTGGTCGCCAGTGCCGCATCCAGCATCGACGCGTTGCTGGACGAGGTTAGTCAGGTCAGAGACGCCGTAGAGGCTCACTACTGCGGCGACACTGCTGGAGGCTTTGGTGATGCCGATGGTGCCTTCGGCTGAAGGGTTTCCGCGGGTGGTTCCCAGGAGTTGGGCGAGGTGCCCGCCAGCGGACTCACCGATGACGGCGATGCGCTGAGGGTCCAGTCCGTAGCGTCCGGCGTGGGCGTGGAGCCATCGGGTGGCAGCCTTGACATCGTGGAGTTGGGCGGGCATCACAGCTTCGGGGGTGAGCCGATAGCCGATGGAAGCGGTCGCCCATCCTTGTGCCAGCAGGGCTGATCGTAGGGCAGCGAAGTTAGCGTTTTTGGAAGATTCGAAGCTGCGAGGGTCACCGCCGGACCAGGCGCCGCCGTGGATGAACATGACCACGGGGATGCGTCCTTTTTGGCCTGGGGGGACGGTCAGGTCGAGTCGTTGCCGGGGGTCACCTTTGGCTACGTAGGGCTGGTCAAGGAGGTGTTGGGGGGTGATGGGGGTGGGTTGGGTGGTGACTGTTGGGTGGTGGGAGGCGTACTCCTGCGGGGTGAGCGGCACCGCGCAGGCAGTGGTGAGCAGAATGCTTGCCAGGGCAGCAGCGGCGAGGGTGAAGTGGGTGGGGGTGGGGCTCACCGTAGGCTCCGCGGGGTGGCTGGCATGAGTAGCACGGCAAGAGTGCCTAGCAGCGCGATACCTGAGAACACGTAGAAACCCCATGGGTGCCCCAGCCCTGCAGATAGCAGGGTACCGGTGATGGCTGGTCCAGTGATGGCGCCGATACGGCCGATACCGCTGGCCAGGCCGAGGGCGGTGCCTCGTTTGCTGGGGATGATGAGGTGGGCGATGTGGGCGTAGATGAGTCCTTGGGCGCTGAACACGAAGAGTCCAGTGATGAACATGAGGATGTGCAGGATGAATTCGTTCTCCCAGTGGATGGACAGGAGAGCGAGGAATACCGCGGAGGCTGCGAACCAGATGGCGGTGGAGCGTTTGATTCCGCCGCGGTCGGCGACGATGCCTGCGATGGCCAGACCAGTGATGGCTCCTGCATTCATGATGAACAGCAAAGACAGGGAAGCATCCAGTGAGTAGCCTGCGCTGCGCATCAGTTGGGGTAGCCAAATGTTGAGGCCATAGACGAGCAGCAGACTCAGGAAGGAAGCTACCCAGGAGCCAAGAATGGCGCCTTTGTGGTTGCTGAGCAGGTCACCGAAAGTGCTGCGGTTGTGGCGAGGCACGAGTGCGCTGTGCGAGTCGTGGAAGAACAGCCACACGAGCGGGATGAGCGGCAGCCCTGCCGCACCACCGATGTAGAACAGTAGTTGCCAGTGCGGAAGCACTGTCATAGCGACGATGGAGATCAGCACGGCTCCGACGTGATAGCCGGTCATGGTCATTGTGGTTGATGAGGCCTTGCGATCGTGACGGCCGCTTTCGGTGGCGGTTGCGATCGCGATCGGCATGCTGGCGCCTAAGCCAATACCGGCCAGGAATCGTGCAGCGGCGAAGAAGGGGATGCTGGGGGTTAAGGGCACAGCGATAGTGGAGAAGCTGAAAAGGGCGATGGCTGCCATGAGCCCTCCTCGTCGCCCGAATTTGTCGGTGAGTGGTCCCCCCAGGATGGATCCGATTGCTACACCGATCAAGGAGACAGTGGCGATGAGGGTGGCGTCGCCGGGAGTCATGCCGAGGTATTTGTTTTCGAAGAGAGTGGGGATGGCTGCGCCAAAAGCAACCAAGTCGAACCCTTCAAGAGCGATGGTCAGCCAGCACAGCAGTGCAGTGAGTTTGTGTGAGGCACGGCCAGCGAGTATGCGGGGGCCGCGGCTGGTGTATTCCTCGTAACTGTCGTTGTCGTAGTCCTCCTCGTAGTCATCGCGGGCATTACGAGTCTGGGGTTCTTGGTACTGGCGAAGTCGCCTGCTGGTGACCCCATGAGGTTCGGGACGTTCTGGCCGGACCTGGATAGCTTGGGTTTTTGCTTGGTCCAGGCGTGCACGGATCGCTTCGGTGCGGGCTTCGTGAGGGTTGAACGGCTGCTCGCGCTCGCGGCTACGTTCGTGAGGTTGGTCGCGCTCGTCGTGGTGGGTTTGACGATTGCGGTTATCTCGGGGGGCTACTTGTGTTTGTAGCGCCTGGGTGCGTGCTTGGTCTGGTGGCTCTTCTTCGTCGTCAGGGTCTTCGTCCCAGTAGTTGTGAGGTAGTTCCCGTTCGTGGCTGCGAGCTCGTTCGCGTTCGTCGTTTTCTCCCCAGTGGGGGTGGCGTGGGTTGCCGGTGGGGCCCCATTCTTCGGGGCGGCGTGGGCGGCGCCGTTGTGCCCAGTTGTCATCGTCGCCGCTGGGTATGCGGGTGGTGCGTGCAGATTCGTCGTGGTCGTGCTCGTGTTCGTTGCGGCGGGAGTGGGATTGTTCTTGGCGCTGGCGGGGGTGGGATTCGTTGCGGCGCTGGTCCCACGGGGTCTGACGCGTGGGTTGATTGTTTTCTTGGTCCCAGCGGTCACTGATATTGGGGGTATCCCAGTCGTCGTGAGTGCTGTCGGTGTCGTGGGCGTTGTGGCGTGCGGGGATGGGTGGGGTGGCCGGTTCGGTCCACTGTTCTTTTTGGGTGCGGCGGGGGCGTGGCTCAGGGGAGGGTTCTTCTTTAGCTGGGGCTGTGGTGTGTTCTTCGGGCTTTTTCTTGATGGTTCCGAATGCAGAGCTGGATGGCCACCCCCAGTTCGCCCCTGGACGCGAAGTTTTGGGGGTTTCTTCTGTGGTTGCTGCTTCGGTGGGGGTGCTGGTGATGCCGCGGGCATGGTCCCAGGCTTCTTGAGCGCTGGTGGCGCGGTTTTCTGGGCGTGGGGTGGTTGGGGTGTGTTGTTTTTGGGGTTGTGAGTCGGGGGTTTCGGGGTGTGGTTGGTGTTGTGGTGCTGGGCGCTGGGGGGTTTGGGCGCGCTGGTTGGGGGAGGGGGTCGCCGGACCAAAATCGGATCGGGAAGGCCAGCCCCAGTTAGCGCCGGGGCGAGGAGAGCTGCTGGTGGTCTCGGGTTGGTCCCAGCTGTTGTTACTGCTGGACCATCTTTCACTGCTACTGCTACTGCTACTGCTACTGCTACTGCCGTTGGTGCTGGTGGTAGACCAGTTGTTGTTTTTGTTGGTTTCGGGGGTGCTGGTTTTTCCCCAGGTGTCAGTGGTGCTTGTGGAACTGGTGGGCTGGTCCCAGTTCCAGCTTTCGGCTGGTGGTGTGCTGGTGCGTTGTTCGGCGGCGCGTTGTTCGCGGCGGCTGCGGCGACTAGGAGTTTCGGGAGTGCTGCTGGTGCTGGGTGATGCCCATGCATCACTGCTGGTGGTAGACCAGCCATTACTGCCACTAGCGCTGGTGGCAGACCAACTATTGGTGCCGCCGTTGGTGCTGGTGGAGGGGGCGTTAGTACTGCTGGTTTTTCCCCAGGTGTCAGTGGTGCTTGTGGAACTGGTGGGCTGGTCCCAGTTCCAGCTTTCGGCTGGTGGTGTGCTGGTGCGTTGTTCGGCGGCGCGTTGTTCGCGGCGGCTGCGGCGACTAGGAGTTTCGGGAGTGCTGCTGGTGCTGGGTGATGCCCATGCATCACTGCTGGTGGTAGACCAGCCATTACTGCCACTAGCGCTGGTGGCAGACCAACTATTGGTGCCGCCGTTGGTGCTGGTGGAGGGGGCGTTAGTACTGCTGGTTTTTCCCCAGGTGTCAGTGGTGCTTGTGGAACTGGTGGGCTGGTCCCAGTTCCAGCTTTCGGCTGGTGGTGTGCTGGTGCGTTGTTCGGCGGCGCGTTGTTCGCGGCGGCTGCGGCGACTAGGAGTTTCGGGAGTGCTGCTGGTGCTGGGTGATGCCCATGCATCACTGCTGGTGGTAGACCAGCCATTACTGCCACTAGCGCTGGTGGCAGGAGAACTCCAAGAATCGGCGGCGCGTTGTTCGCGGCGGCTGCGGCGACTAGGAGTTTCGGGAGTGCTGCTGGTGCTGGGTGATGCCCATGCATCACTGCTGGTGGTAGACCAGCCATTACTGCCACTAGCGCTGGTGGCAGGAGAACTCCAAGAATCGGCGGCGCGTTGTTCGCGGCGGCTGCGGCGACTAGGAGTTTCGGGAGTGCTGCTGGTGCTGGGTGATGCCCATGCATCACTGCTGGTGGTAGACCAGCCATTACTGCCACTAGCGCTGGTGGCAGGAGAACTCCAAGAATCGGCGGCGCGTTGTTCGCGGCGGCTGCGGCGACTAGGAGTTTCAGGTGGGGACGATGCAGTTGAGGTCGAAGAAGTGCCCCCGTTGGGGGCAGAGCTGCTCCAGCTGCTGCCAGAAGTTCCGTACGAGCTGGAAGAGGTACGTGATTCCCAGCTGTTTGAGGTGTTTTCCCACCCGTTTGAGGTGCTACTTGTTCCCCATGGTGAAGAAGTCGAGGTGCCGCTATTCCAAGAAGAGGTAGCACCGGGAGTCGATGTTTGGGAGCCAGATACTTCTTTGTTGTTGGCCAGTGCAGCGTTCCATGCATCTGCAGCTGAAGCGTACCCACCAGAAGTAGACGAAGAAGACGAGGGAGAGGACCAATCGCTCGAGGGCGCTGCGTGCCTAGCAGGTGCGGTTTGATCCCATTGAGCGTTCGGTTGTTCGCGGCGGCTGCGGCGGCTAGGAAGTTCGGGTCGCTCGCCCTGATTGCGCTGCCGTTCGCCCCGTGGAGGCACGGGGATCGGTCCGGTAGGTGCTTTGTACATGGCAAGTCTCCCGAGGGGTTTCTCTCGTGATGAGTTCGGGGGAGACGGACATCTCTGCAGGTTGTGACCTGCACCAATGTGACCGAGTAGTGCGGCGTGTGCGCGGATCACCTTCCCCCGATAGGTGTGACCGCCACGTCGAGGCTACGGAAAATGAGCGTGTGGCGTCGGTGACCACGTGCCGATAAGAGGCCGTGGAGGTGCTGGACCTGGGGAGGGAATGTCGTTTAACCCAGTGATTCTCTCTCCAGGTCCCGACGCGTTTGTGTGAATACGCCGCCGCCTCGCCCGCCGGGAATTGGCGGGCGAGGCGGGGGTCATTCTGCTGTGTCGCCGTTACGGCTGCTGTTCAGTCTTTTCAGATGAGTGCTCGTCAGCATCATCTGGAAGATCCTGGAGTAGCGGGGCCGGCTCGGCTGCAGCTTGACGGGCAGCGGTGAAGTATTCACGAGTGCCCTGAGCTTCGGCCATTTCCCCCATGGAGGTGTGGTGGTCTTTTTCGGGGCTGCTCATGGTTACTCCTTATCGCTGGGTTGTCACTTCTTGTTGGTGTTGTTGTCCGCCGAAGCGTCTTCGTAGGCCTGCTGGATTTCTTTACCCCAGTACGGGCCGTACATGTCGGTGCCGGTGTTCTTGTAACCGTAGGAGTTCACGGAGTTCTGCACGGACTTGGCCGGGTCGTAGCCGTTGCCGACGAACCAGGGGCCACCGGAGGAGCCACCGGTCATGTCGCAGGGGATGCCCTGCGAGGTGCGCTTGCTGTTGTGGCGGTCGTCCTGGGCCTTGCCGTGGCAGGACTTCAGGGTCTGGCCGTCGAAGGGCTTAGCTGCCGGGTACCCGAAGGCCGAGTACTCCTGGCCGCGGGGCTGGTTGAAGGCGACACCGGTGGCGCCAACCTTGTCGGCCAGCTTGCTGCCGTCTTCAGCCGGAGCGATGACCACGAACGCGGTGTCCATGTTCATTTCGCCACGCTGCACCCAGTCGGTGGGGGTGTAGGCGCGCACGCCGACCCACTCGCCGAGGGGAGCCTTGCCGTTCTCGTAGGCCGGGACGAACATGAAGCTGTCCGCGTACTGGCCCTTGTCGTTGGCGCAGTGGCCAGCGGTGGCGACAACGGACTTGTTCTTGGACTGCACGGAGTTCGCGGAGCAGACGTAGTCCTTGCCGCGCATCTTGAAGAAGACCTTGCCGATGGTGGGGCGAGGTGCCTCAGCAGCGGCGCGGGGAACCGTGGTGCCGGCGTAGGACATCGGCTGAGCGCTCTGCTGCTTCGCTGGCTCGGTCGGCTTGGCCGTGGGGGCGGCCGTCGGTCCGTTCTGGTCGGAGTTGAAGTCCTGCGTCATGTCGATCGCAGCCTTCATGCGCTCCGGAGTCCAGTAGTCCGTGACAGCTTTCTTCTGCTGGGTGAACTCGTGGGTGATGAATGGCTTGTTCGGGTCCTGGTGGCCCGTGGGGGTGGACGCGCCCGGGCCAGCCGGTGCGGTGGCTGAGGGCTGGTTCTGGCCGCCAGGGTTGGCGCTGGCCGTGTAGGCCAGTGCAGGGGTGGCGAGAGTGGTGAGGGCGATTGCGGCGGCGATCAGGGGACGCCGTGCTGCTCTGGTGGTGAAAGACTTCATCAACCTACTCGTACTTTCTGCTGGAGAAGGGTTGGGCGTACCCCCTGGTGAAAAGGGGGTTGACGGTCCAAATGCCTGCAGGGGGGCAGGACGTGTTGCGGGTGTCCTGTGCATGCGTTGGTGTCAGTCGCCAGGCGGAGAGATCCGACCAGTGGGGACAGTAGTCGTTCGCGACAGCAAATGAGATGCGTAGTAACGGTTTGATAACAGTGTGTTTGCTTGTCGGCGTGTCAGATTCAGCTGGCATTCACGTATATATGAAGTCTTCTGGGGGCCTGTTTGAGGCGGGGGTGAACTCGTTAGAGAAGCGATGCTTAAGTCAATGTTTTCGGCAGATTCGGTGATATTGAGCTCACTCAAAAAGTTTAGTTTCAGTGATCTCGCAAACTGAGACGAAACTGTGACAATCCGCAAACAAACCTCCATTCGTTGCTCAGAGGTTCCGAAAAGCGGGCCGGGTAGCTGCGCTGGCGCGCTAGCGGTGGATGACTACAAGCGATCCGCTGCGCCCAGGTAAGAGTGAACTGCAGACGCTTCGGGGTCCGGTGGTCGAGGGGTGCAGGTGCTGCGTTTCCAGAAGGGAAGATGAGGCGGCTAGGTCTGAAAATCGCGCAAGCCCTAGTTAACTCATGAGTTCTGTGCAAAAACCTGTGATCTTCATTGAAGAATCTGCTATCGAGACCCTAAAGGTGGGAAAGGCTGATCCAATAGTGGAAAAGCTAATTCAAGAAGCTTTCCTAGAATGTTAAAAATCTGAGCATGTGGCGACCAGGGCTAGGTGCGTCTACAAGCCGGCTGTAGTCACGGCAACATCCCGTTAATGCGAATAGGTACGGTAGGACAGCGGTGGTAAACGCCCCGCTTCATCGGGCAGCGCTTCCGTGCCTGCCATATGCTCAGGAGGTTTCATGGCCGCTGGTCTGGTTGCTTTACTCGATGACGTCGCTATGCTCGCCAAACTTGCTGCCGCCTCCATTGATGATGTGGCCGCTGCCGCAGGTAAAGCCAGCATCAAAGCTGCTGGCGTCGTCGTCGATGACACCGCAGTGACACCCCGCTACGTCACAGGATTCACCCCAGATCGGGAACTTCCAGCCATCTGGAGAATTGCCAAAGGATCTCTGGTAAATAAAATAGTTTTTATTCTCCCGGCAATCCTTATCCTGAGCCAGTTTGCGCCATTTCTGCTCACCCCACTACTCATGCTCGGTGGGCTGTACCTGTCATTCGAAGGCGCAGAAAAAATTTGGGACAAAGTGACAGGTTATGAGGAAGAAAAAGAAGAATCTCCCGCAGTTCTGCAGGGACCAGAAACGGAAGACAAGATGGTGAAAAGTGCAATCCGCACAGACTTCATCCTCTCTGCAGAAATCATGGTGATCTCCCTCAATGAAGTCGTTCACCAAACATTCTGGGAAAGAGCAATCATCCTCGTAGTCGTAGCTTTGCTCATCACTGCAGGCGTATACGGATTCGTCGGCCTACTCGTGAAAATGGACGATATTGGCATCGCCATGACCACCCAACGGTCCGGAGCGGCGCAAACACTCGGCCGCGCCCTGGTCACCGGAATGCCTAAAGTGCTCGCCGCGCTGGGCGCCGTAGGCACCGTCGCCATGCTGTGGGTTGGTGGCCACATTCTGCTCTCCGGAGCCGCTGAGCTCGGACTCGCAGCACCCTACGCAGTAGTGCACCACCTCGAAGGAGCCGTCACCGCAGCAACCGGCCCACTAGGTGGACCACTCGGATGGGTGACCAACACAGCCTTCTCTGCCCTGGCCGGACTCATCGTTGGGGTGATCGTTGTGCTCATCACGCACCTCATCCCCGGCAAAACCGCTCACTAAATCCAGGCGCGGCGGCGTGTGGCGATAGCAGAGTCGCCACACGCCGCCGCGCCTGGGATCATGAAACCGTGAGCGATCTTCCCGGCAACTTCCCAGGCGACCTGCCCGACAACGAAGCCCTCGAAGCGATGTTCGCTGCCGAGTCTGCGCCCGATCCCCAAGCGCGCCTCTGGGACGGCCGCGCCCGCCACCTCACCTTCCTGCACGGCCTCGGCGGATCGCCCCTGACCTGGGAAAACCAAGTCGCAAAGCTCCCACCCGTAGGAATCCGCGCCCAGGCCCCCTGGCTGCGGGGAATGCGCCCAGCAGCCAACGAAACCTTCGACTTCTCCGCAGCCGCCGGAGACCTCCTCATGAACCTCCAACTCGAAGGGGCACCTCGCACCGCCATCATTGGGCATACCCTCGGCGGCATGGTCGGCATGCAAATGGCCGTCGACGCTCCCGAAACCATCTCTCACCTCGTCCTCATCGGCGCGCAAATCCGCCCACCCGCCGCAGCTCTCAAAGCGCAAAAAATGGCCCTCAAAATGACCCCACGCTCCCGCTTCGAAGCGATGGGTGTTTCCAAAAACCGCGTCGCCTCCGCCCTGGACATGATCGCCACCTTCGAAGCAGGCGACCATCTCGATGCAATCACCGCAAAAACACTGCTCGTTGCCGGTGAACGAGACCGAGCAGGACGCGCCGCTGCCGAACACATCGCAGCCAACATCGCGCAAGCCGAGGTCTTCATCGTCCCCGGCGCTAGCACTGAACCTATGAATGAAAATGTCGAAGAGTTCAATACCCGCCTGTGGGACTTCCTCGGCGTTGAACCGCACACCTACTAAACACAAAGCTGGGAAGCTTACCAATCACGAAACGGGCAACCCACCAACATGGTTGAGACACCTATGACCTCCCAAAACCAGTCACACCAAGCTGGGCAACTGCGCAGCACAAGACACAAGGAAACAAACCGCAGCCCAGCCCCCAGTCAGGGGCAGAATGCACATGTCCCCGATCAGTTCGAGGTCACAAACCCTTTCCGCATGGTGATAGATCAGCCAACCAGCGCTGAAGCCCCACCCGCCTGTGGCCCTCACGGCTGCTCACCCACCACAGGCACATAAGCGCTGTGCCCCACACCGCCAGTACCCCACAAATCCCCACCTGGCTCACGCGCGCCAGCACCCAAATCACCACCGAAAGACCCGCCTGGTTCACGCAATTCACGCCACCGCCACATCCGCAACGAAGAGCATCTGTGCTGATGCTCTTCGGCCCCGCCCCACACATCACCGACGAGCTGCACGACCCGGCAAGCATCGAAATCGTGCTGACAGAACGTGCGCACTCAATGCGCTCACACGCTGCACAAGTAGCCTTCCCCGGCGGCCACGAAGAACCAACCGACAATGGGCCAAACGCAGCCGCACTCCGAGAAGCCCACGAAGAAGTAGGAATACAACCAGCATCCGTAGAGATCATTTCGACGCTACCGGCACTATTCATGCGGCCACGACGCAACTGCGTCACCCCGGTAATAGGCTGGTGGCACACCCCACATCGCCTAGAAGCACGTGACCCCCGCGAAGTTGCCCGCGTTGAACGAATAGCAATAGCTGACCTGGTTAACCCAGCGAACCGATTCTCGGTCATATCACCGAGTGGTCACCGCGGCCCAGGATTCACAGCTCAGGGATTATTCATCTGGGGATTCACCGCCATGCTGCTCGATGCAGTAATCACCGCTGCAGGCTTAACCCTGCCTTATGACCACAGCATCGTGCGTCCTCTACCCGAAGCGCAGCTAGCTGCCAGGCGCCGCGCAGCTGCCCCAGAAAAGTGATCTGCACCACATTGTGCGTGTGAGTGAATGCATAAATACACACACCCGGCCACAAACCCGGCATCCACAGGTTGCACGATGACCACGTGCCCGACAAGCATGCTCAAACCAGAGCAACCAACCCAGCCTAAAAAGCCAGCAACGTTGCGCCCCAACTAACCTCCCCCGAATACCCCCCGCTGCACCCACCCTCAACGCCGGCGAAACCACCCCACGTGAGGACCACCAAAATCAAAAAACTACCTTCCCCGCTAACGAGCCTATCCCTCATCCTCGTAGCCGGACTCAGCACCGCCTTCGCCACCGGCTACCTCACCATCGGCACCCCCACCCCAGCCGACCCCGAAGACACCCCACCCCCCACCGCCAAAATCGGCAAAGGATCAGTCGCTCAACTCGCCGACGTCCCCCTCACCCAAGTCAGCGAATGGACCACCAACGCCGAAGTACCTATCGAAGCATCCCGCCGCGTCGTCACCCGCCTCACCCTCCGCGAAGGCGCCCACACCCCCCGCTGCACCTCACCCATCTCCGTCAACGACGTCCCCGTCCTCCTCATCCCCGGACAACGCCCCTTCTTCCGCGACCTCGCCCCCGGCGCCACCGGCAGTGACGTAGCTGCCCTCCAACGCGGACTCACCGCCTGCGGCCACCGTGTCACCGACCCCCCAGGCAAATTCGGCAAATCCACAGCAGCCGCATGGGCCGCCCTCATGCGCCCCTACAAACCCATCCCCGAGACCATCCACTGGCGACAACTGGTCCCCGTACCCGACAAAGTCAAAAAACTCCGCATCGCCAAACTCGGCGCCACCCTCGGTCAAGTCCTGCCCGAAGGCGCCCCTCTGATGAAACTCGACGGCGGCCCCCTCACCGCCATCGGCGGACTCGAACCCGCCCTCGCCAACGAACTCCACATGGGCCAAAGCATCAAAGTCACCATGGCATCAGGCAAAAATATCGTCGCCTCCGTCGCCGCCGTCACCATGCCCACCCACACCGCCTCAGCCGCAGGAAACCCACCCATCCAAGGCCTACCCAATCCACCCGGCAGCAACGAAACCCCCGAAACAACCCGACTAGAACCAGGCAACATCAAACCCGGCTTCTACAAGCTACAACTCACCCTGCCCTCCAACGACGACCCCAACGACAAGCCCATCAAAGCCGCCATCAAACTCAACGCATCCCCAGCCGACAGCCTCCACGTTCCCCTAGCCGCCATCACCACCTGCAACGGCAAACCGTGCATCCGCCTCGCCAAAAACACCCAAAACCGCGACATCCCCGTCCAAACAGGCATCTCAGACGGAAACCTCGTCACCATCACCCCCCTCGAAGGACGCCTCTCAGTAGGTGACGAAGTCCTGGTGAGCGATAAGTGAACACCCCCCACACCACACCCCCCAGCCGCCGAGAACGCCGCCGCCACAACCGCGGCCACCGCACCAACATCCTGCGCACCATCACCACAGAAGCCCTGCGCCCCATCCGCCACAACCCCCTCAGCGCCCTCATACCCGCCCTAGCCATCGCCATCGCAAGCGCCGCATTCATCCTCTCCACAGGCATGCAAGGCATCAACGACGCCGCCGCCGCGCACCGCCTGGACTCAATGCTCACCAATCACGTCACCGTCTCCATTAACACCGAAGAACTGCCCCCAGCCCTGGCTCAACCCACCAACATCACCCAAGCCAGCACCCGCATCGGCCTACGAGAACCACTTATTACCTGGCGAATACACGACGCCAAAACCACCCGAAACATGCCCAACGGCACCCAAACCACCCACACCTGGCCCATCACCGCAGCCACCGAACACATCGCCCAACGCAGCGACATCCACGCCCGTCATGCCCTTGCCCCCATGCTCTCCACCGACGGCGCCGCAGCCGTAGGAAAAACCCTGGCCACCACCGAAAAACTCCGCATCGGCGACCACATCAGCATCAACAACCACCCCATCACCATCACCGACATCATCGAAGACGCAGGAAAACGCCCCGAACTCCTACGATCCATCCTCGTCTCAGACAAAACAGCAGTAACCCTCGGCGGAAACCCCACCCACATGAACCTCACCGGCTTCACCCCACCAGCCGGAGCAACTACCTACGCCAAACTGCTCCCACACGCCATCGCCCCCGGCTACGAAAACTCCATCCACCCCACCGCCACCGCCGTCACAAACCACCCCACCGAATCCCCTATCACCCCCGAACTGCTCACCCCCACCCACTACCTCACTACCACCGCAGCTCTCCTCGGCGCATTCCTTATCGGCATCATCCAATACGCAGCCGTTGCAGAACACCTCAACGAATACGCACTCAAAAAAGCACTCGGCGCCCGCGGCAAACACCTCTTCCTCGAATTGCTCCTACGCTCCAGCACCATCGGCCTAGCCGGCGGAATACTAGGCCTCATCATCGGCATGATCACCCTGGCCATCACCGCCGTACTCATCGACCAACCCGCCTACATCACTCCCTGGTCGATTCCTGCAGCCCTAGCCGCTACAACCATCCTCGGCGGACTCGGCGGAACTGCAGCAGCAACCCGAGTAGCCCGAATCAGCCCCACCACCGTCATCCACCCCTAACCCCACACCACTAGATGTACGGAGACACTCATTCGCCAGCCCTACGCCCGCTCAGAACGAAAGCCCGCTAAAACGATGATTACGCACACCAGAGAAGCCACCCCTGCTGCAGTCTGAACCGTTGATGCGCTGATGCCAGATGATACGAAACGTGCGCCTATAAAACTCACAAGGGCGATCCAGGAGTAGGCGATACTGCGACACCAGGAGGACACTGCCCCGAGTCGCTGAGGCGTTGTGACTAGTTGCCGGTAAGTCCGCCATCGGACGTTGAAAAATATGGCAGTGGCACTGGCGAACGACATAAGGGCACTGATCATAAAAACGCTTGTAAACCACCCGGCCAATGAGACTAACGATGCGGTAAGCAGAGCCGGAAAAGCCAGAGACTTTCCCCCTACCCCGCCCGCGACCTGGGCGGCAACAATTGAACAAACCCCAACAGCCGCCAGACAAACCCCAATTTGCGCGGCGGACAGTCCGCCTTCCAGCTTCAATCTGGCGATGCTGATCGGCACCATAACTGCTAGACCGACATTGAGCGACGAGCTTAGGGCCACTCCGCGAACAAGCGATCGATTCGTCCTAAATTCAGTTACGGCCGATCCTTGAGTGTTATTTCCCTTTTCAGGAGGTTCGTGATGGTCAGATCCTGGAGGTAAGTCCCCTCGAGGGGCCAAGGAGCCGATTCCAAAAATCAGTGCGTACCCAGCAAAGACGCCCTTGAGACCTGCGCTTGCGACAAAACCGCCAATGAGAGGACCCACTGTCGCAGACGCTGTGCGCAGAGCCTCAATCGCGCCCGGAACACCGAGCAGCAATACGGTGCCAACGGCCACGCTAACCGTCCACCCCGTGGCGTAGATCAAAAAGCCACCGAGCGAAACGATCAGACAAGAGGCCAACAAGCATCGCCTAACAACCCAGTAAGTCTCGTAGCGATCCACCACCCCGCCAAGCATGAACCCCGCGATAACCAGGGATGTGTAGAGCGCTCCGTGGATGAGAACGGGCGCCGATGCGCTCGCTCCTAAGGTCAACAGGACTAGGGGAAGGCTGATGGAGAAGGCTTCATCGCCGAAGGCCACTAGGCCGAGCAGCGCCGCAAGACGCCATCCGTCAGGTCTTTTGGAGGTCGAAGCCGCTGGCACAGTGGTCATAGGCTGAGATAGGCGACCTTCAGGCGCGGAACGTAGTTAGCAATACCGCTGCAGTAAAAGACGAGCCCGTCCGCCCATTGGTCGTACCAGTGCTTCAAGACGTGCAAGCTATTGGCCATCACATGGGCATCCGCGGTGCTGCCCCAATCGCAGCACTCAAACGCCCACGTCTTGAAAAGTTTCATACAGGCAATCTCTTCCTGAGGGCGTCACTACGAGCAATCTCATATAGCAATAGAAGGCCTACGAGAAACCCGACCCCCTCCAGCCGTGCCTCTCGTAGGCCTTCCCACATCACACTAAGCGCACATACACCCCAACTCACCCCCAAAACCACCAACACCACCTCCCCCAACACCCCACCTACCCCACAGCACCTCCACCATCACCAGCAACAAGAGCCGCATACGCACCCCCCAACGCCACCAACTCCGCATGAGATCCCCGCTCCACCACCCGCCCAGAATCCAGAACCACAATCACATCAGCATCCCGAATCGTGGAAAGACGATGCGCAATCACCAACGTCGTCCGCCCCGCCATCACCCCATCCAACGCCACCTGCAACTCACGCTCAGTCGTGTTATCCAACGCACTCGTCGCCTCATCCAGAACCAACACCCGCGGATCCCGCAACACCGTCCGCGCCACCGCAATACGCTGCTGCTCCCCACCAGAAAACCGATAACCCCTCGCACCCACAATCGTGTCCAACCCCAACGGCAACCCCCGCACCACATCCGCGATCTGCGCCACCTCCAACGCCGCCCACAACTCACCCTCACTCGCACCCGGACGAGCCAACAACAAATTCGCCCGAATCGAGTCATGCACCAAATACGTCTCCTGCAAAACAATCCCCACCAAAGCAGCCAAATTCTCCTCAGCAATATCCCGCACATCCACCCCATCAATCATCACCCGCCCCAGCGAAGGATCCACCAACCTGCGCACCAACGACGCCACCGTCGACTTACCCGACCCCGTAGCACCCACCAACGCAACCGTCCCACCCCCAGGAATAAACAAATCCACCCCAGAAACCGCATCACGATCACTACCCGGATACCGCAACGACACCCCCTCCAAACACACCTCACCCCGCGCCAAAACCGGATCCACAAACACCGGACTCACCGGCTCCGGAACATCAGACTCCACATCCACATACGCAAAAATCCGCCCAAACAACGCCATCGAACTAATCCACTCTGCCGACACATTCAAAATGCTCATCAACGGACGAAAAAGCCCCGCCTGCAACCCCGTAAACGCAATCAACGTCCCAATTGTCATTCCCCCAGAAGTCGCCGGTAAACCCGCCACCAAATACACCAATGCCGGAATCACCGCGAAAACAATCTGCATCACCGCCAACCGCCACCGCCCCGCCAACTGCGACCGCACCTCAAGATCCACCAAGGCACCAGAAGTCACCCCAAAAAGCTCAGACCGAGCCCGCGAAGCCCCCAACGTACGGATAAGCCGCATCCCCGACAACGACAAACCCTCCTCGATCTGCGTATGCAAATCAGCCATCGTCTCCTGACGACGATCCACAAGAGCCCGCCGCGCCAACGCCACCTTGCGCGTAATCCACACCGCCGGAGGAACCACCAAAAGACTCAACAACGACAAACGCCAACTCAACGCAACCATCGCCACCACCGTCGCAATCGTCGTCGTCGCATTAGCCGCAATCGACGTCGCCGTATTCGTCACCACCGACTGCATCCCACCCACATCATTCACCAGACGCGACTGCGCCTCCCCCGTACGCGTACGCGTAAAAAAAGCCAACGACTGACGCTGCAAATTCTCAAACACCGCAACCCGCAGGTCATGCATTACCCGCTGGCCAATCATCGTCGCCCACAACGTCTGCAAAACACCCAGCAACTGCGTGACCACCGTCGCCGCAACCATCCCACCCACCAACACCAACAACAACGGAACCTGCTGCAACGGAATCGCCACATCCACCACCTCCCGCACCAAAAACGGCTGCACCACCCCCACCAGCGAACTAGCCACAATCACAGCCATCACAGCCAACAAACGCTTCCGATACGGCGCAAACAACACCAAGACCCGCCGCAACGGCACCGGATGACGACGCAACTGCTCCCGCTCAGCCTCATCAGCAGCCCGCACCAACCCCGCCGGTCCACCCCACGCCCGCTTCACCATGCACACCCTCTCCGCCAGAAAAACCCAACGTGCCCCAGTCTCCGACAACCCAACCTCAACAACCCCTCAACACAACACCAACGCCCCCCCAAACACAGAACCACCCCACCCCGAACTACCGTGAACACGTGAACAGCGCCACCCCACCCCACCCCACCACAATCACCGCAATCATCGGCGCAGGAGGCGCCCTAGGCGCCCTCATCCGCTGGACACTCACCACCACCTGGCCCACCACCCCCGGAACCCTCCCCACCACCACCCTGCTCATCAACACCACCGGATGCCTCCTCATGGGAACCCTCACCGGCACCCTCACCCACCGCACCACCTCCCCCTACCTACGCCCCTTCCTCGGCACCGGCCTCCTCGGCGGCTACACCACCTTCTCCACCTACGCCCACGAAAACACCAACCTCCTCACCACCCCCCCACCTGGCCCACCGCCGCCCTCTACCTCATCCTCACCCCCACCCTGGCCATCAGCGCCGCAGCACTCGGACACCACCTCGCCACCAAAAAACCACCCCATGAACGCCCTCCTCGTCGCCATCGGAGGCGCAATAGGCGCCATCACCCGACACCTCATCACCACCCACACCCCACACCACACTTTCCCCTGGGGAATCCTCACCGCCAACACCCTCGGCTCACTCCTGATCAACCTCATCACCACCATCACTACCCAACACACCCTCACCCCCTTGACCTCAACCCAATGGCAACTCCTGCTCACCACCGGCTACTGCGGCGCACTCACCACCTACTCCACCTTCGCCGCAGATACCACCAACCAGCTACGCCACCACCGCTACGCCACCGCCTGCATCAACACCGCCGCCAACCTCACCTGTACCCTCACCGCCGCAGCCATCGGCACAGCACTAGGCATCAGCCTCACCTAAGCAGCGCCAAGCCGCCACACCACTCAACGCTTGCCCTTAGCGCCACGAGAATCATCCGGACCACCAGTCAACAACGCCCGCAGCTGCCGCACCTCCTGAGTGTGCTGCTTAGCCGCCTGCAACGCGAACTCACGCAACTCCGGATTCTCCGTGGTCTCCGCGGCATTCTCCGCTAAATCAATATGCGTCGTATCCAGGTCAATCATGTGCTGTAGCCACAACGCATCAAACTGCGTACCCGAGGCCGCCGCCAACCCCTCCAAATCATCCGGATCAGCGCCATCCTTCTCCTCATCACCCATATCCTCATCCGAAGACAACTGCGAGGAACTCGCTGAGGTAGCCCCATGGCGCCCAGCAGATGGCTTACCCGGACTCTGCGCAGGATCAGTCGCCTTCGTCGGCGCCGCAGTCTGCTCAGCATTCTGAGTCCACTCATCACGCCAACTCGTCAACATCGCCGCACGCACCTCAGCAGTACGCCGAATCTGCGTCGCCGCGGCCTGCACCTTCGCGCTCGCCCGATGCCGCGGATCCAACGCCAAACGCGCCGCCTCAACAATCTCGTCATTCAACGGAATCGTCGCAGCCACATATCCCAAATCTTCTGCATCACCCGTCGAATCAGCCGTTGCCGCCCCCGAAGTAGCAGCAGAAGCATGTGACGATGCAGGCCGACTCGTGTTAGCAGGCGTCGGCGAGGATGCAGACTTACCGCAGCCAGCCAGAGCCAAGGCGCACGTCAGCGACACGGCGGCAGCAAAGCGATGATGTGTCACGGTGACTCCCCACGAATCGAGTCAAAACAGTGATCTCATCCTAGAACCGCTGAAGACCCAAAGAATTCACCATGGAGGGTGAATCCACCCAACCACACGGCCAAGCCGGGTGCGCCCCAACAACAGACGCCCCGACTCCAGCCATAACCTCACCCCCGATAACGCTGCAAAACCAGATCCTCTCCATCACCAGTAACCGCCCACGCAGCACTGCCAACCAACGACCCCGCCATCGCGTAAACACCCCCACCAAGATCCCCCGACAACTGCACCTCAGTGTCCTCACCCGAGGCAGGACGCTGAGTAAAAGACCCCGTCACCATGCGTCCATCAGCCAACAACGCTGCCTTACCCGACCCCGCCGTCGACGTACACGACACCCCCGAAGCAGCCGCAGCATCCCCATTCCACCCATTGCAATACGGCTTCAACTCACCGCGAGGAGAAGACGCCAACCCCAACGTGATATGCCGATCTGCCTTAGGCGTCAACCATGTAAAACTCCGCACCCCACCACCAGCAAAAAAGTGAGCTGCCTCATACCGGGAAACCCACCCATCCTTGCCCATCTCAAACACAGTGAACGGCAAATACCCATTCACCTCAGTGCTGTCCATACCGAACAGCGTCCCCCCGGCATAGTTCAGCTTGTGAAACGTATACGTTTCCCCAGGACGATCAGGTCGAGACGCCACCGGCAAACGCTGCCACCTCACACCACAATCGCGCACCACCGCCCGATACACCTGGCCACCCCTATCGCCACCCAAGGAAACAAAAGCCCCGGGGCCAGGCACATCCTTAACCGTCTGTGTAGTCCCCATTCCTTCAGGCAACTTCACTAACGTGAAACGACGCCCATCAAAATGATGCAGCTGCGATCCCGTAGTCACCCACACATCTTCAGGAGAACTCGCATCAACCACACCTGTATTCGTGTGACCTGGCTGATAGTTACCCAAACGCCACGTCGAAATACACGGTTTCCCATCCTCTTTCGTCACGATTCGCTGCACCACGGCCTGGCCATCTACGGCATACAAAACAAACACAGTTTGCTCATCAGGACTGGCTGCAGAGATCGCCCGCCCCAACTCAGCAGAGGACCCAAGCGTGACCACCGGAGTAAACCCAGCCACCTCTTGCGAACGCCTCACCCCCGTTGAAGCTGCACCATCTACCTGACTACCCCGACCACCAACCTGAGCCAACGCACTGACCTGCCGGGCGGAAAAAACATCAGATCCAGCAGCAGGTGGCGCCGCCATGGCGGCAACTGCAAACGAACACAGGCCCACCCCCACAGCAACGAACGCAGATACACCACTACGACTGATCACAGACATGTTGTTCCCCTTATGGGTAGAAGCGTGTGTCAATAAGCGGCCAACTCCCTCACCCCTCGGGGGCCGCTACGTGCGCGGCCCTGCCATCCCCCAACAAGCACCGTCACGTGAGCCGGTCTTCGATGCCGGCAAAATAATTGGATCACTCCATCTAGTGCGTATGTCATCTGACAGCGATAACGATTCGGCTACGAACGACCCCACCCCAGCCACCCCCACCCTGATGTCGACACCCAACCAACCAACAAGCCGCATCAACCCGACAACGCCACAACCACATTCACAGCGCACCCATTTCGCTTATCTGTGGAAGCGCGCCCACACCCCGACTCACCCCTAACCCCGTTGGACATACTCGCTCGTGCCGAACTAAGAACGGCCTTGAAAAAACAGGGGAACCGGTGGGGACACCACAACCACCGCGGGGGAGAGGTCCAATAATGAAAAACACGCTGCGAAATATCCCGGCACTCACCAGTGAAGACGCAGAACGCGGTGTCATCGCACGCATCGCCACAATCGTCAAAGCCGCACCAGAAGCACTGGCCATCACCGACGCCACCCGCAACGTCACCTACAACACCCTGGCCGCCGAAGCAGCCAGCATCCGCGCCCTCATCGAAACCCACCTCGGACCACTAACCGACGCCGTCGATGACACCGGACACCCACTGCCCGTAGCTGTCCTCCAAGGACACACCGCCCGCGCCGTCGCCACCATCCTCGGCATCATCGGCTCCGGACACCCCGTTGTCGTCCTGGACTCCCGCGCCCCCGCCCCCCGCCTAGCTGACCAAATCAAACGCACTGGAGCCCGCTGCGTCCTACACGCCGACGGACTCGCCAAAGTCGCCGCCGACCTCGGCACCACCACCATCGACGTCACCACCCTGCCCAACGCCCGCGCACGCCACCTCTGGCGTAACCCCACCGACCCAGCCCTGCCCGCCGTCCTCGCCCTGACCTCCGGCTCCACCGGCACCCCCAAAATCGTGGTCAACGACCAACGCATGCTGGTCATGGATGCCTGGGACAACTCCCTAGCTACCGGCTGCTACGACGCCAACGACATCATCGCCCACAACCTCCCCATGGCATTCCACGCCGGCCTCATGGCCACCATCGCCGGTATCACCGTCGGAGCCATCACTCGACTCTTCGACACCCGCGAACACGGCATCGCCCCCCTGGCAGCCTGGCTACACAAAAACAAATGCACCGTCATGCAAGCCAGCCCAGCCATCTGCCGCGCATTCGCCGCCACCGGGCCCGACCCAGCACTGCTAGAACGTCTTCGCTCAGTAACAATCGCAGGAGAAGCAGCCCAAGGCTGCGACGTAGAGCGAATCCGGACGCTGCTGTCACCCGAATGCGTGGTGCGGAACCGATACGGATCATCTGAGACCGGCCTCATCGCTGAATACGTTATTGCTGCAGACCACCCCACGCTCGAAGGTGCACTGCCAGTAGGGCGCCCGGTCGGATTCACCCGTGTGGAACTCGTGGACGCAGCAACAGCTGCACATATCACTGGCGGCCAAGACGATCTACCTCCACTGGCACCAGGCACAGGATTAGTGGCCGTTCACCGCAAATACGTGGCGAGTGGGTATTGGGGAGACGAATCAGCCTCGGCGGCTGCGTTCGGCCATGACGCCATCGGGGACGCATGGTTCCTCAGCCGGGATATCGGCACCTTCGACGATTCCGGCAATCTGCGGCTGTTGGGACGGCGAGACCATTCAGTGAAAGTGCGTGGCTACCTCGTCGAGCCCGGTGAAGTTGATGCGGTGTTGTCCACGCTGCCCGAGGTGATCGAGTCGGTAACTGTGGGGATGCCTCGACCTGAAGACAACGGCCAGTACCGTCTGGTCTCGTACGTGGTGAGCTCTGCAGAGCGCCCAGGAGCCGCCTCAGTACGTGCCCAGCTGCGCATACGCCTTTCGAGCCACCTTGTTCCCGAAGCTGTCGTGTTCGTTGATGCGTTGCCACGCACAGAGCGGGGCAAGCTAGATCGTGCCGCTTTGCCACCGGTTCCGGCCCCAGCGGTGGGAGAAGCACCCAAGACAGAGTGGGAACGGTTAGTTGCTGGTATCTGGGAAGAAGTACTGGGAACTGACCAGATTGGGCGCGATAGTGACTTCTTTGAACTCGGCGGTGACTCACTAGCAGCGGAGGAGCTGCTGACCCGAGTTGTTGAGGATCTGCGTATTCGCCCCGATCAGGTGACATCACAAACACTGGTGGAGGCGCCGACGTTGGCGCAGTATGCGCGGCAGCTTCGGCGTCGTCCGCAGCGGCGTCACCAGATTGTCAGCGAATTACGTACTGCTGGTGACCAAGAGCCGATTTTCTTTATCGCTGGTGGCGGTGGCTTGGGTGTGGGGTTTGTGCCGGTGGTGCGTCATCTGCCGCAAGGACGCCCGGTATATGCGTTGCAATCCCATGCGTTGGAAGTGCGTGGGCTGCCGGACTGGTCAGTGGAGGCGGTAGCGCGTCGTGATGTGCGTGCGATTCGTAGTATCCAGCCGCACGGACCGTATTTCATTGCCGGACATAGCTTTGGTGGCTTGGTGGCGTTGGAGGTGGCTAAGCAGTTGGAAGCCGCGGGGGAGAAAGTGGCCACGTTGATGGTGCTGGATTCTTTCCCCCCGGACCCGCAGTGGCAGCCGGAAACTCCGCAGAAGTCGTTGAAGCGGCGGGCCCGTGACTTGGTGGGGTTGGCTGTGACTGGTTTGGTACCTACGCCAGGGCTGGGGCAGTACTGGCGTTTCCACGCCCAGAGTCAAGTGTTGACTGCACGGTATCGGACGGACCCGTATGCGGGGCGGGTGTTAGTGGTGGTGGCTGATAGTCCTGAGCAGGCAATGCGTCGTCATTGGTCGGACTTTTTGTCCGGTTCGTGGAAGTTGGTGGAGACCGGGGGTGATCACATGACGATGTTGCGTGATCCGAATGCGCAGGGGTTGGCGCGGTTGATCGCTGCGGAGGTTGAGCAGGCTGCGCAGGCATGTGGCCCGTTGGAGCGTGAGGTGTTGCGTGAGGCGAGTTCTGTTGGTCAGCAGGGTCAGTCGCGGGGAACGCCTGCGTAGATGAGGCGTCGTGTCACCCATTCGGCCGGGCCGGGAATTCCGGCTCGGTCGAAGATGGTGGCGGTCAATGCTGTGATGAGCCAGATGATGACGGCGATGGCGGCGGCGTGGATTTCGGTGACAGGGCCGCTGTTGGCGGGTAGTAGCAGAGCGAAGAGCGCGCTTTGGAGCAGGTAGCAGGTCATAGAGCGTTTGCCGATGGCGGTGAGGATGGCGCGGGGGCTGTATCCGCTGGTGGTGGGGTGGTGCGTGGGGTTGGTGTAGCTGAGGGTCAGGGTGATGAGGGCGAGCCAGCCTAGGCCGCCGAAATAGCTGCCCAGGGTGTCGAGGGCGATAGTCCAGGGGATTAGTGGGCTGATGGTGATGCCGATGTAGGTCAGGGTCGGGGGGATGGCGGTGAGTGCGCCGATGAGCAGGCCGGTGGCTGCGGTCGTGGCTAGGAGGCGTCGGTGGCGGTGGGGGTGGCTTAGGAGGGTGGTGCGCTGGATGAATATGCCGATGATGATGCAGGGGATGACGGCGGTGGTGGGTATTGAGGAGATGGTTTTTCCGAGCCATTCGAGTAGGTAGGGGCCGTTGGATTCGGGGGTTTGATCGGTGGGGTTGAAGCCGATGAAGGTGGTGGTGGCCAGTGCGAGGGCGGTGAAGCCAAGGGCTGTGATGGTCAGTGCGGTGGTGTTGGGGTGTTTGGTGGTGATGAGCGGGGTGAGTAGGGCGATGGTGAGGCCGTAGGTGGCTAGGACGTCTCCGGAGAAGAGGAAGTTGTGGAGCAGGCCTATGAGGGTAAGAGCGGCGGCGCGGCGGTAGAGGATGGTGGGGGTTGTGGTTGCTCGGCTGGCGATGGTGGCGATGTCGAATCCGACGAGGATGGAAAAGAGGGGATAGGCGCGTGCGTCGATGAAGAGTCCGCGGATGAGGACCCATAGTTCGTTGGGTCCGATGGTGGGGGTGGTGTTGGTGGGGGGTGCGGGGCCCAGCTGGTGGCGTTGGCTAGGGCGATGAGTAGGAGCATGGCGCCGCGGGCGATGTCGGGTGTGGGCAGGCGGCGTGGCGTCATGAGGAAAGGGTAGTGAGGGGGTTTGGCTCAGGGTTGGGGTGGGGGTGCCGACGTGATGTCGGTCTGCCGTTGGTGGGCTGTGTTGTGTTGGGTGTCTCCGTTGGGGGCGTGAGTTGGGAGCGGGTTGTTTTGGTCAGTAGTGAGGTTGTGGCGCGGCGGGGTTCGGTGGTGCGGTTGCCGTCGGTGCGGGGGATGCGTGTGGTCAGTGAGGGTGTGTATGGGGTGGCGTTGGAGTCGGTGATCTCGTCGTTGGTTTCTGGTCTGCGGGTGTCGGGGCGTGCGGGGCGGGTGAGTGTGACGGCGTGGTTGGTGGCGTTGGAGGGCCGTGGTGGTGTGGTGGTTGAGGTTGATGGTGTGGTGGTGGGGGTGTTGCCGGCGGGGCAGGCGCCGTTGTGGCGGGGGACGTTGTTGCGGGCTCAGCAGGAGGGGGTGCGGGTCTCCTGTGAGGGGGTGGTGACCTTTGGTGAGGGGCCTGGTTTTGTGCCGGTATTGTCGTTGCGGGTGGTGGAGCCGGAGCATTTGCGGTTGATGTTGGGTGCTCCTGAGGGTGTGGAGCCGTTGGTGCCGGAGTGTGTGGTGACGGTTCCGGCGCGGTCGATGAGTGCTGAGGCGGTGGCTCGGGTGGCGCGTGAGGTGGTGGAGTGGGTGACGTTGCATCCGACGACGTTGAGTTGTGGTCGGCATGTGGGGGAGCCGGGTGTTGAGGTGCGGGTTGCTGGGGAGCGGGTGGGTGAGTTTTCGTCGTTGTCTAGTGCCCGGTACCGCCCGGTGGTGGATGCGTTGGTGCAGGTGGAGAAGACTCCGTTGGCGCGTGCTCGCCTCCGGGACGGTACCGGTGAGTTGGAGGTGTTGTTGCCTCGGGTTGGGGGTTAGGTGGCCGGTTGGGTGAAGTTGTTTGCCCGGCGTTTGTGTTCGTCGAATTCGGTGTCGATGGTGGGGTTGGGTTTGTGGGTGGCCAGGCTGATGGCGCAGGCGATGAGGAGGTGTCCGAGGAAGCCGGGGATGATCTCGTAGATGTCGAAGATTCCGCCGCTGAGGGGTCGCCAGATGGCTACGAGGGTGGCGCCGGTGATCATGCCGGCGAGGGCTCCTGCGGTGGTGAGTTTTCGCCAGTAGAGGGATAGCAGGATGGTGGGGCCGAAGGCGGCGCCGAATCCGGCCCAGGCGAAGGCGACGAGTTCGAGGATGGTGGATTTGGGGTCTAGGGCTAGGAGCGCGGCGATGACGGATACGGCTAGGACGGCGAGGCGTCCGAGGCGTACGTAGTGGCTGTCGTGGTGGGGTGTTTTTCCGAGGGCTTTGTAGATGTCTTCGATGAGTGCTGAGGAGGTGACGATGAGTTGGCTGGCGATGGTGCTCATGATGGCGGCCAGGACTGCGGCGAGCATGAATCCGGCGATGAGGGGGTGGAAGAGGAGTTGGCCTAGGCGGATGAAGACGGTTTCGGGGTTGGTGATGGCTAGGTCGGGGTTGCGGCTGAAGTAGGCGATGCCGACGAGGCCGGTGATGATTGCGCCGCCGACGGAGAAGAGCATCCAGCCGATGCCGATGCGGCGTCCGGCGATGGCTTCGGCGGGGCTGCGTAGGGCCATGAAGCGGGTGACGATGTGGGGTTGTCCGAAGTAGCCCAGGCCCCAGGCGAGTGAGGAGATGACGCCGATGGTGGTGGCGCCGTGGGTGAAGGACAGGGCGGTGGGGTTGGCTGCGTTGATTTCGGTGGTGAAGTTGCCGGTGCCGATGGCGATGAGTGCGGCGATGGGGACGGCGATGAGGGCCAGGACCATCATGAGACCTTGGACGAAGTCGGTGTAGGAGACTGCGAGGAAGCCGCCGAAGAGGGTGTAGGTGACGGTGACGGCGGCGATGATGAGCATGCCGGTGAGGTAGTCGGTGCCGAAGGAGCTTTCCATGAAGGTGCCGCCGGCGACCATTCCGGAGGAGACGTAGAAGGTAAAGAAGATGAGGATGATCAGGCCTGAGGCGATGCGTAGAGCGTGGCTGTGGTCGCGGAGGCGGTTTTCTAGGAAGCTGGGGACGGTGATGGAGTCTCCGGAGACTTCGGTGTAGGCGCGTAGTCGTGGGGCGATGAGTTTCCAGTTGATCCAGGCGCCGAGGGTCAGGCCGACGGCGATCCAGGCTTCGACGAGGCCTTTGAGGTAGATGGCTCCTGGTAGGCCCATGAGGAGCCATCCGGACATGTCGGCGGCGCCGGCGGATAGGGCTGCGACGGCGGGGTGGAGGTCGCGCCCGCCGAGCATGTAGTCGCCGAGGTCGTTGGTGCGGTGGTAGGAGTACCAGCCGATGCCTAGCATTGCTGCCAGGTAGATCACCATGGCGACGATTTGGAACGCGGTGTCGGTCATTGCGTCAAAGTAGCTCAGGTGATTATCGGTTTTGGTGTGGTTTGGGTGTTGAGTTACGCAGATTTGTGAGCAAAGTCGCAGTGCAGATGAGGTTTTGGTCTTCGTCTGTGATGCTGATGTGGCAGGTAGCAGTGTTGCGGCTGTAAGCGATTGGTGTTGCTGTTGCGGTGATGTTGCCGTGGGCGGCGGCGCGGTGGTGTGTTGCGTTGATATTGACTCCCACAGCGATGCGGTTGGGGCCAGCTAGATGCATGGCCAGGGCGGAGCCGACGGTTTCGGCCAGGGTGGCTGATGCTCCGCCGTGGAGGAGACCGTAAGGCTGGGTGTTGCCTTCGACGGGCATGATGGCGGTGAAGCGGGTGGGGATTGCTTCGGTGAAGGTGATGCCCATGCGGTGGCACAGGGCTCCTGAGCGATCGTTGAGGGTGTCCAGGTTGAGGGGGTCGAAGCTGTCGGGGTTGGTGGGCGTGTCGCTATGTGACATGGGCTCACGGTACGTGGGGTGGCGGGGTGAGCGAGGTTTCCGCTGAGCGGAAGGTTTGTGCGTGTGGATGAACGGGAGCCGCATAGTTGTATCGCCATGATCAGGTTGGACGTGGATGTGTCTGCATGTGCGGGCGGGTTGGGTATTCACTGGAAACCTGATAAACGTGAGCCACGTCACAGTCGACATTGATCCCGTTGTTTCACAGGTGAATTCATAGCGACTTCGGGGCGTGAACGCATCCGGGTAGCCGGGGCAAGCCTCGAAAACCACCCACCGGCCTTGTCGGGAAAACACAGAAAGAGTTCGGTTGTCGTTTATGGCGTATCTGGAGTCCGTAGACAATTCGCTTCGCTTACTGGCACTGCTCAGCGATGGCCGGAGTGTGACGGTCACCGCGGTAGCCCACGAACTCGGCGTGGCACCGTCGACCGCACACCGACTCTTATCAACACTCATGTACCGACAATTCGCAGTCCAAGCCCCCGACCGCACCTACATGGCAGGCCCAGCCATGTTCCGTATGGGCGGAATGGTCGGAAACAGAGCAAGCCTGCTACGCCTAGCCCGACCCATCGTGCGCGAAGTCGCACACGCTCTCGAAGAATCAGCCTTCCTAGGCATCCTCGTCGAACGAAACCTCCACGTCCTCATCTCCGAATCAGCAACACCCACCCGCGTCGAAAAACCACTCCTGACCGCCCACGAAAGCGCCGGCGGAAAAGCACTCCTGGCCGGCATGAACAACACCGACCTCGAAAACCTCTACCCCCACACCGGGCTACCAGACCTCAACATCACCCCCACCGACATCCACAGACTCAAAGAAGAACTCGAATCCACCCGACGCCGCGGCTACGCCCTCCACCGATTCAACGAAAACCCACCCACCATCTCCATCGCCATGCCCATACTCGGCGCAGACCGCACCGCCTTGGGATCACTCATCGTCGCCATGCCCATGTCCCACTACTCCACCGGCCGCCTAGCCCCCACCCTCACCCACATGCGCCACGGCGCCGAACGCATCACCGAATCCCTACGTACCCTACGAACCCCAGAACCAAACCCCGTCACCATCCGCCGCTAGTTTGTCCCCATGGCGACGCGTCGAAACCACCACCCCCACGCCTTCGACCGCACCGACCTGCAATGGCTAGACCACTGGGACGACACCCACCTACGCAACCGCTACGGAACCACCACCCTCCAACGCGCACACTCCTACGCCCACCTCAACAAAGTCACCGACCTATGGACCGACGGCCACACCACCATCGGCGCCCTCGTCACCGGAAACTGCCCCGAACCCTACGAAACACACATCCGCCACCACACACACGACACCACCACCTGGCTCACCTGCACCTGCACCTGCCCCCTACGCAAAGACTGCAAACACACCCTCGCCACCATCATCACCGCCCGCAACACCCGCACCCGCCCCGGCAACGAAAACATCAACCTCGGCAGAACAACCACCCCCACCCCACCCGAAACACCCCCAACCGCCACCCCCGAATGGGAACAACTCCTCCACCCCCTCACCACCACCCAACGCACCCCCACCCCCACCACCCACCACACCCCCGCAGCCCTACGCTTCACCCAAGCCCGCCCCACCTATAAACGCTTCGGCGCCACCACACCCACCACCACCCCAGACATCACCATCCGACCCATGAAAAAAGGCCCCTCAGGCCGCTGGGTCAAAACCGGCATCACCTGGGAAAACCTCGACAACCACCGCAACACCCTCATCCCCAGCCACTACAACGCCCTCATAGCCATCCGCCGCCTGCGCCTAACCAACCGCTACTCCTACCAAAACATCCCCGACGAACTCCCCCTAGCCACCCTCGGCGAAAACATCTGGCCCGCACTCACCGCCGCCACCAACGCAGGCATCGACCTCATCGGCCACGAACTACCCACCCCCCACATCCTCACCACCCCCGCCACCGTGCACATGCACGCCACCCCCGCCCAACCCACCACCCCCACCGACATCCTCCTCAACCTGCGCCTGCACCACCATGAACTCAACCTCAACGAAAACCTCCCCGGCGCCCTCACCACCCCCACCCCACCCACCACATACCCCTGGCTCATCGGCACATCCCCCCACGGAATGGCCCTATGGACCGACACCCAACTCCTCCTAGCCCCCCTCACCACACAACTCACCCCCACCATCGGCCAACTCGCCACCGGCCCCCTACCCATCCGCATCCCCGCCACCGACATCCCCCGATTCACCACCCACTTCCTACCCGCCCTACGCCAACACATCACCCTCACCACCGACACCACCATCAACCTGCCCCAAACCGAACACCCCACCCTGCACATCCACGCCCGCTTCACCACCAACCACCGCGTCACCCTGACCAGCACCATCACCTACGGCAACACCCCCGCCACCACCTACCCCCACCGCGACACCACCGCCGAACAACACCTCATCAACACCATCCCCACCACCAAAACACCCCCAGGATTCATCACCAACACCGCCGGACACCCCACCCTCACCCCCACCCAGTCTTACAGCGGCACCGACCTCATCACCGTCGCCACCCAACTCCTACCCACCCTCACCACCCTGCCCAACATCCACATCACCACCGAAGGAAACCCACCCGAATACCACCCCACCCCCAGCACCCCCACCATCGAATTCCGCATCGACGACCACCTCGGCACCACCAGCCCCGCTCGCGGCGCCCAACGCCTCAAACACACCGACTGGTTCAACCTCGGCATCACCGTCCGCGTCGAAAACCACACCATCACCTTCACCGAACTCTTCCGCGCCCTCGCCACCGGCGAAACCCACATCATGCTCCCCAACGGCGCCTGGTTCCCCCTGGACCTACCCGAACTCACACAACTACGCACACTCATCGACGAATCCCGCCACCTCATCGACCCTGACCGCACCACCCTGCACATCACCCCAGCCCACCTAGGCCTCTACGAACACCTCACCGCACTAGGCATCATCACCCACGAAGCAACCACCTGGCGCGAACGCATCAACACCCTCACCACCCCCCACGCCACACCCCAACTACCAGCCACCCTCCACGCCAACCTACGCCCCTACCAAATCCACGGATACACCTGGATGCGCCGCCTCTGGAACGCCAAACTCGGCGGCATCCTCGCCGACGACATGGGACTAGGAAAAACCCTCCAAGTCCTCGCCGCCGCCGCAGCCGCACACGACAACGGCGAACTCGACAACAACCCCCTCCTGGTCATCGCCCCCACCAGCGTCGTCAACACCTGGGTAAACGAAGCAACCACCTTCACCCCCGACCTACGCATCACCACCCTGACCACCACCGGCAAATCCAAACACACCATCACCGACCGCATCGCCGACGCCCACCTGGTCATCACCACCTACACAATCGCCCGCATCGACGAGAAAGAATTCGCCCAAATCCCCTGGAGCGGCATGATCCTCGACGAAGCCCACATCGCGAAAAACCACCAATCCAAAACCTACAGCGCACTACGCCACATCAAAGCCCCCATCCGATTCGCCATCACCGGCACCCCAGTCGAAAACTCCCTCATGGACCTATGGGCATTACTGTCCATCACCTCACCAGGCCTCCTACCCGACCCCGCAACCTTCACCGACACATACCGCCGCCCCATCGAAGAAGGCACCGACCCCACCCGCGCAGAACACCTCCTCAAACGCATCAGCCCCATGCTGCTACGCCGCACCAAAGAAGACGTCGCCGCCGACCTGCCACCCAAACAAGAACAAACCGTGCGTGTAGCGCTCGCACCAGCACACCGACGCGCTTACGACACCCGCCTAGCCCGAGAACGCCGCCGTGTCCTCAAACTCAGCGAAGACATGGCCCGCAACAAAGTAGCGATCTTCTCGTCATTGACGATGCTGCGTCAGCTCGCCCTAGCACCAGCATTAGTCGTCCCCGATGACCCAGCTATGACGTCAATATCTTCAACAAAGATCGACGTACTCGTGGACCTGCTCCGCGAAGTCATCGACGGAGGTCACCGAGCCCTGGTGTTCAGCCAATTCACTCGATACCTACACATGGTGCAGACACGGCTGCGCGACGAAAAAATCACAACAACATACCTAGATGGGGCAACCCGGAACCGCGCCGCCGTCATCGAAGAATTCCGTGAGGGTGATGCGCCCGTGTTCCTTATCAGCCTCAAAGCAGGCGGAGTCGGACTCACCCTCACCGAAGCCGATTACGTGTTCTTAATGGACCCCTGGTGGAACCCCGCTGCTGAACAACAAGCGATCGACCGTACGCACCGTATCGGCCAACACCGTCAAGTGATGGTGTACCGACTGGTCGCCACAGACACCATTGAGGACAAAGTGATCGCCCTGGGAGAGCACAAACGCCACATCGCAGACACAATCCTCAACGATCCAGCTTCACTGCGCGGCGCACTCACCGTCGAAGACCTACGCAACCTTCTCGACTGAAACGACCAACAACAGATCAGGCCTCGATGAAACTGACCCAGTTCGCGCCGGCCCCAACCTGCGCAGACCCAATATCGAGCAGCGATCCTTCTTCACTCACGCGGTATAGCCGCGCTGTCGTCGATTTTTCTCCCACTGCCACCACAAACTGGCCATCTGGCGTCACACCGAAGCCACGAGGCTGCTTTTCCGTGGTAACTATGTCCACCACCTGACCCAAAACACCCTGCTCATCCCTGCTAATCACCGCCAACGTCGAGGCATTCCGCTCCGATGCCAATAGCCAGCTACCCGCAATATGCACATCCGCACCCCACACCAGCCCCTCTGCCAACGGGTCGGCCCCAAACCGGCTGTGCCGCAACCCTGAATCAGGGCGCACCTGCAACATCGCCTCACCTGGCGACAGCGCACCATCTACTCCCACCGAAAGGCGCATCACTTCACCAGAAAACTCTGTCACCACATACGCGTTATCGCCATCAACTACCAGATGGCGAGGCCCGCTACCGAAAGGCAACACCACGGTTTCCCCACCCAAAGCCACCAGTGACCCATTGGGCAACAACTGATACTGCGCCACCAAATCATCACCCAGCGCAACGAAATACACCCGGTCACCCACTACCCGGCTGCAGTGCACGTTCGCGAACTCCACCCGGGAGGTTTGCTCACCAATCACCCCATCGCGCACCCGCCATACAGCACCAAAACCACCGTGGTAGCTGGCCCCCACAAGAAATTCACCATCATCAGACAGGTCTAGATACGCCAGACTTGCATCGACATCGAACCGGTGCAGTTCAGTCAGCGCGCCGCAGGAGCGGTCCAGCTCAAGCACCGCAATACCAGCCTGGTCTTTGTCTGTAGCGGGCTTATATGTCGTGTACACCAAGTCACGACGCGCATCGACCGCGATAGTCGAGTTTCCTTTACCGCCTGGGCTTGTCGCAAGCACATCCATCGCCGCGGCAGAACCATCCTCACGTGGAGTCAGTCGCAAAGTCGAGATGGTGCCATCACCAGCATTGGCTGTGAGAACCAGGTATGTCATGCAACCAGGCTATGCCGCCCCAGCAACTCTTTGTGCTCATCCAACATCTGATGATGCAAGAACAGAACGAGATTGGAGCTGCTCAGCAGCTCCAATAGGTCAGCATCTTGGCCCAGCCGCCCATATGGTGCAGTACCTCATGGGCGCCCACATGGTCTTGGGCGACAAGAACATCAACCTTGCCGTCAAAACACCGATTCACAAGAGTTCGTACCCGATTCGCGTGCGGCCAGAACGTGATCACCTGCATCGAATTCCAGTTATTTCGCTGCGCCATCTGCGAGAAGTTCTGCGCCTCACCGCGCGTGGTGTAAGGCGAAGGAACAAAGCATTCAACCGGGTAAGGCTGCTTCTGGTTGCAGATGGTTACGCCTTGACGGCGTTCTTGACCAGCAAAAGTCGCCACAACTAGGGTGCGGGCTTTCCCTTCGCGCATGAGCTTGTCAGCTAAAGCAACTCGTCCCGGAAACGGGGGTCCTACGACGAGGATCGCATCCGATGTTGTGGGCTCATCAGCAACAGGAAAGAAAACAAGGCCAGCGGGGACAGCCACGATGAGGGCCAGCGCAGCAGCGACAACGGCCGCGATGATGCGTTTGATGCGCAGGCGAGGTGGCATCGGGGCGCTTCTCCTTTGCTTGCAGGTCAGGCTGGAGCTGGTTCGGGGTCTTCAGTGATGCCGATGACGTTACCGGCAGGGTCAGAGACCCTGGCAATGAGACGTCCACCACCCACATCGAACGGGGTAGTCAAAACGGTTCCGCCGTTGTCGGCGAGGATTCGCAGCAGATTGGTGATGTTCTCGGTGGACCAGTAGGGGGTGATTCCTTTGGGGGAGGGGGTGCCGTGAGGATCAAGGCCAAGGTGCATGTTTTCGATTTGGAAACCGACGTATTCGTCGTTGGTGACTACGGGGTCGGTTCCAGTGAGAGCGGCGTAGAAGGAACGGGAGGCAGCTAGGTCAGGAGCAGGGACGATGGTCACGTGGAAGCCGAGCATGGTGGTCCTTCCTTCTCGCTGCCGCGGGGTGTGTTTCTGCATTCCTCATCGGGCAGGTGGCGGTGGATCGCTGGAGTTTGGGTGCCCTTTGTTGGGGCATGGGTGTTTAACCCGTGCGGTGGGTCAGGAGGAGCCAGATCGCCGGGGGAGAGGTCAGGATTGGCTGGTTCCGGGGTCGATGGCGGGGATTGTGCCGGTGCTGAGGGCGATGATGAGGCCGATGGCTAGGGCGATGCGGTAGATAACGAAGGGGGTGAAGTTGTGGGTGGAGACGTAGCGCAGCAGCCATGCGATGACGGCGTATCCGATGAAGAAAGACACGGTTGTGGCGCCCATGATGGGGCCCCAGGCTGGTGGGGTTGGGTCAGAGCTGATATCGAACAGTTGTTGGAAGCCTGAGGCTAGGACGGCGGGCACGGCTAGGAGGAATGAGTAGCGGGTGGCTGCTTCGCGGCTGTATCCCATGAGGAGTCCGCCGGAGATGGTGCCGCCGGAGCGGGAAACGCCGGGGATGAGTGCGCAGGCTTGCCAGAGTCCGTAGCGGAGCCCGTCGCTGATGGTGAGGTTGGTGAGGTCTTTGGTTTGGCGTGCGTTGCGGTCAGCGAACCAAATGACAGCGGAGAAGACGATTAGCATTGTTGCGGTGACCCAGAGGCTGCGGAAGGGGCCTTTGATGAGGTCAGATAGGACGATGCCCAGGGCACCGATCGGGATGGAGCCGACGATGACGAGCCAGCCCATGCGGGCGTCGGGGTCGGAGTGGGGGATTTTTCCGGTGACGGCTTTGCACCAGCGTTTGGCGATACGGCCGATGTCTTTACGGAAGTAGAGGAGGACGGCGGCTTCGGTGCCGAGCTGGGTGATGGCGGTGAATGCTGCGCCGGGGTCTTTGCCGAAGAAACGGCCGGCGAGGGACACGTGTGCGCTGGAGGAGATGGGGAGGAATTCGGTGAGTCCTTGTACGACGCCGAGAGAGAGCGCTTGGCCCCAGTCCATACGTGTCCTTACGGGTTGGGTGTTTGGTGGGTGATGGCGGCGCCTGTGAGGTTGTTGTTTGGGGGCGCCGCCTGTGCAGGATGCTAACAATCGTGCCGGTGGGGCAGGGCTGGTGGTGTTAGGCCAGGGCTTGGGCCATCGCTTTTCCTGCTTGTCGGCCGGAGAATAGGCACCCGCCTAGGAAGGTGCCTTCGAGGGCGTTGTATCCCATCATGCCGCCGCCGCCGAATCCGCTGACTTCTCCGGCTGCGTAGAGGCCGGGGACTGCTGTTCCGTCGTGGCGTAGGCAGCGTCCTTGGAGGTCGGTTTCGAGGCCGCCGAGGGTTTTGCGGGTGAGGACGTGTAGGCGCACGGCGATGAGGGGGCCGTTGGCTGGGTTGCTGAAGGCGTGGGGTGCGGCGGTGCGTAGGACGCGGTCTCCCCAGCCGCGGCGGTGTTCGCGGATGAAGGTGAGTTGGGTGTCTTTGGTGACTTCGTTGTTGAGTTCTCGGTCGCGGCAGGTGATGAGGTGGGCGAGGGTTTCT
Source organism: Dermatophilus congolensis (assembly GCF_900447215.1). Lineage (NCBI taxonomy): Bacteria > Bacillati > Actinomycetota > Actinomycetes > Micrococcales > Dermatophilaceae > Dermatophilus > Dermatophilus congolensis. The sequence goes on along the minus strand of NZ_UFYA01000001.1, from coordinate 2,239,596 downwards.
TCGTCGATGAGGCCGGTGCCGTTGGGGCCTGGTTCGAGGGTGTTCATGCCGGTGACGAGGTCGTGGATGGTGTCGGCGACGATGAAGTCGGCTCCGTGTTTTTTGAAGGCTTCGACGGGGCCGGGGGCGCCGCGGCTGGCGATGCGGGAGAGCATGAGCCCGATTTTTTGGTTGGTGAGGTCGGGGTTTTGTTCGGATCCGGAGAGGGCGAATTCTTTTTCGATGACTTTTTGGGTAAGAACGAACCAGCTGTGGTCGTATCCGGTGGTGCGCAGGTGGCGCAGGGTTCCGAGTGTGTCGAAGCCAGGGAAGTAGGGGGCGGGGAGTCGGTTTCCGGTGGCGTCGAGCCAGAGACTGGAAGGGCCGGGGAGAATACGGATTCCGTGGTTGGGCCAGATGGAGTCCCAGTTTTGGAGGCCTTCGGTGTAGTGCCACATGCGGTCGGGGTTGATGATGCGTCCGCCGCTGCGTTCGGTGATGGCGAGCATGCGTCCGTCGACGTGTGCGGGGACGCCGGTGACCATGTGTTTTGGTGGGGTGCCGAGGCGTTGTGGCCAGGCGCGGCGGACGAGGTCGTGGTTGCCGCCGATGCCGCCGGAGGAGACGAGTACGGCGGGTGCGTGGAATTCGGTTTCGCCGGTGATGTCGCGGTTGGTGGCGGCGCCGCGGGGGGCGTCGTCGGGGGCGAGGATGGCGCAGCGGACGCCGGTGACGGCTCCGTTGGTGGTGATGAGTTCGTCGACGCGGTGGCGGAAGGCGAAGCGGATGCGGTCGTTTTTGGCGTGTTTGCGGATGCGGCGTTCGAAGATTTTGACCAGGGCGGGGCCGGTGCCGCGGGTGATGTGGAAGCGGGGGACAGAGTTTCCGTGTCCTTCGGCGCGGCCGTCGCCGCGTTCGGCCCATCCGACGATGGGGAAGATGCGGTGTCCGAGGGATCGGAGCCAGGCGCGTTTTTCACCGGCGGCGAAGTCGAGGTAGGCGTTGGCCCATTGGCGTGGCCAGTAGTCTTCTTCGCGGTCGAATTGTGCGCTGCCGAACCAGTCTTGGGTTGCTAGTTCGTGTGAGTCGTTGATGCCCATGCGGCGTTGTTCGGGTGAGTCGATGAAGAACAGTCCGCCGAGGGACCAGAAGGCTTGTCCGCCGAGGTTTTGTTCGCCTTCTTGGTCGATGATCAGGACGCGTCGGCCGGCATCTGCTGCTTCTGTTGCGGCTACGAGGCCGGCTAGTCCGGCTCCTACGACGATGATGTCCGCGTCCACGTTGTTATCTGCCTCTCGCCCAAATGTATTCGCTGCCTTTTTAGGCAGTTTCTGTCTGTTGGAACAGTAACCCCGTGGTTGGGTGCTGCTGGGTGAGGGTGTGGTGGCTGGTGGGCGTTGTGGGGGCGTTGATGTCTTCCTTGCAAACCCGAACCCCGCACAACATCGTCGGTTGAATGAGTCAGCTATGCAATGTTGACCGCGGTCATGAATAGAGTAACCATAATATTATGGTTACGAGCGCGCGAGTGGCGCGGCGCAAGGAGTCCACACGACAAAGGATCGTCGAAGCGGCGATGGCCCTGTTCCTAGCCCAAGGATTCGAACGGACGTCCGTGGCGCAGATCTCCGAGGCGGCCGACATCGGCAAGGGCACCTTCTTCACATACTTCGCAACGAAGCAGGACGTGCTGTCCTTCCTCGGCGAACAGGTCCTCGACACAATGAAAGCCGCAGATCGCCCCGAGGCAGCGGCACCCGAGCGACTGAGGTCCATCTTCGCTGCCGCCGCCGACTGGTTCGCAGCGAACGAGGAGCCAGCTCGGCAGATGTGCATCGCGTGCCTGTCCACGCTGACCAGCCGAGACGTGACATCCTCTCGCGAACCGCTCCTGCAACTGCTCGCCACGATCATTAGGGACGGGATGGCCGCCAATGAGCTCCGCCCTGTCAACCTCGACTCCGCAGTGATGCTGCTCGCCTCTGCCTACTTCGCTCCGGTTGCTGCCTGGGCCTGGAGCCAGAGCGACCGCCCCCTGGCAGACCAGTTATCGGCGCAACTGGAATTAGCGCTGTCAGCGCTGGCGGTCTAATGACCACCCCATCCCTGCATCCGAAGGGCGCCTTGACGACGGCCCTGCTGGGGATGGTGGCCTCCACGCTGCAACAAACCCTGCTGGCAACCGCGACACCAACGATCGTCACCGAGCTCGGACACCCCGCCTGTTACGCCTGGGTAACCAGCGCCTATCTACTGACGTCCACCCTTGTCCTGCCGGTCGCCGGGATCTTCACCGATCGCGTGGGAGCTTGGCGAATGTACGCCTGGGGATTGACAGTCTTCGGCATGGGCACATGCGGGGTCATGGCATCCACATCAATGGGCTCCCTCATCGCATGCCGTGCAGAGTCGTGATTTGCATGCTCAAGCATCTACCGGGTGCTCGCAGGGCGGGGCAAGGGGCCGGTGTCCGAGTGGTGTGCTGTCACGCAGAGCCGGTGGCCGGAAGGTCGAGGCGACGTTCGAAGTTAGGCGAGGAACCAGACCAGGGCGGACAGGCCGATGGTGGCGATGGGGAAAAACCATACCTGGTATCGGTATGCGCGTTCGGTCCAGCGGCTGGTGTGGGTGTCGTCGTCGAAGCGGCCGGTGCCGGTGAGGGGGTCGATGACCCGATCCTCGGCCGCTGACTCGGAGCGGCGTTCGAGGGCGACTGAGGCGATGAGGAGTGCCGCGGTCAGGGCCGCCGCGACCCAGATGGGGAGCTCGAATGCCCGAGCTGTGATGAGGGCCCCTGACGCCACTGCCACGGCCACGATGCCGCCCATCATCAGCGCTGCGATGACGAGGTGATCCACGACGGCCCGCAACGCCTTGGCTAGGAGGACGACGCCCAGGGTGAGAACAACTGCTTCGGTCAGGTTTCCCCACGTCACTGGAACCTCGCTGCCAACGCGCGCCGCCTTAGCCGTCGTGGGGCCGAGCCACAGTGCTATGAGGCCACAGGCGACCGGGGCGAGTACCGCCGCCCAGTCCCGTACGAGGGTCGTCGCCATCGCGTCGGGGCTGAACTCCAGGTTGCGCGCATAGGTGCGGGGATCGCCGAAAGCGTCGGGAAGGGACTCACCGGCCTCGGTGGCGTGAGATTCGGCAGCTGCGGCCGCATCGCCGATGGCGGCGCCGCCGACTCCGCGGAGTCGAAGCTCGATGACGAAATCGTCGATCCACTTCTGGTTGGCGCTCAGGGTGGTCATGTCCTCTCCTTGCTGATGAAGTCTGTGGTGTGTCGGGCGAACTCGGCCCAGCGTGTTGCCTCGTCATGGAATCGGGCCTCGCCGTCGGGGGTGAGGCGGAAATATTTGCGGCCGGGTCCGCCGTCGCCTTCGTGCCATTCGCTGACTACGTCACCGGAGGTTTCGAGGCGGGTGAGCAGGGGGTAGAGCGTGCCGCCTTTGATGTCGCCGAATCCGGCGTCGGTCAGGGCGGTGGAGATGGCATATCCGTAGGTGGGGCCGTCGAGGAGGACCCGTCGCACTGCCAGGGATAGCAGGCCGCGGAGCCAGTCGCTCGGCCAGGGTTGTTCGGCCATAACTAGACAGTACGCCTATGTAGTAAGTCTGTCTATTCAGATAGTCGGACTAGTTGTTTGGTGGCGTCGCCGTGTCATGCGTGTGGTCGTCATGGTTTCGTCACGTCGCTTCTGCCAGGGTGGTGGCATGACTGATCTGCACCGTTCCTCGTCAATGTCGAGTGATCCGGTCGTCATGGCCGTATCAGTGCTCGTCGGGGTGGCGTGGAGCGCCCTCCCGGACTACACGGACAGCCGTGTCACGCGACGCCTCGTCCGAGCCAGTCTCATCGCCGCGGCTGCCGGAGTCGTAGGAATCCGCTCTGCCACGCTGGACCGTGAGAAGGCGGCAGAGGGCGCCCGCCCCGAATCGGGGTCCAACGCTCAGGACGACTCCTCCGACGAAATGCAGATCGCCGCTTTGTGGGAACTCATCCCCGAGGCCTACCGCCCGGCAGTCGCCGTCGCTGCAGCCGCGACCGGCATCGGTGGACTCGCCGGTGGCATGGTGCTCGGACAGAAAACCGACGACGTGGTCGCAGGATGGTTCGCGCGTCGCGGCGTCAAACACCCCTACACGACGACCGGTCTTCTGTGGGGCGCGTGCGTTCCCCTCCTGAGTCTCCTCGACCAGGACTGACCCGGCCCCGCCCCGTTGCGTCCACGGCACAGAGTTCGGCCCCGTGGGCCGTGAGCTTGTTGTACAGCATCTTTGATGCGGGTTTCGTCTTGTGACAATGGTTTGTCGTGCAAGCGTTTCCCGTCCTGGGCCAGGGCGCAGGCGTGGTGTTCGCCTTTGCTGACGTCCAGGCCGAGGTACACCGCGTAAGAGCGGTCGAGTAGACCGTGCATCGCAACCTCCTGATGAGCGACGGACTTATGTTCCGCTGGTCACCAGTCGGGCGTCGGATGCCGGCACCTACGTCTGCGTTGAGACCTCACGAGCACTGTCGCGGGCCGTGTCCATACCAGCAGTCCAACGACGTCACCAGGCCCGGTTGGCGTCTCGCGGGGGATCATGCGTTCGACAGGGGCGATTAGTCATGCCGGGCCTGGAGGACGCCCCCTCATCATCGGGGCGCGAAGAAGGTAACGGTTCGTGTGGCGTTTCTTGGGTGTGGTTTTGAGTGAAACGTGTCGGGTTGGGGCGCCGGGAGTGGGTGGTGTCGCGGAAGATCGGAGTATGGCTGATTCTGTCATCGAGATCCGATCCGCCCGTGCCGATGAGATGCCTATCGTGGCGGCCGTGCTGGCGAGGGCGTTCGCCGATGATCCTGTGACCAGGGGGATGCTTGGCGGCGCGAAAAATCAGGAGCCGCTGTTCAGCGCGTGGATGGAGCGTCTGTTGCCGCAGCATCACCTGAGGCGAGGGGCTATCGACGTCGCCGTCGAGGACGGGACGGTCGTGGGTGCGGCGGCGTGGCTGGCGCCGGGGGAACTCGACTTGTCCGTGCGGGAACGGGCCCGGATCTACGGGCCTCTCGTGCCGGCGTTGGGGTGGCGCATCGCCACTATCTTCGTTCAGGAGGTCCGCGATGCTCGGACACACCCGAGCACCCCGCACTGGTATCTGCATTTCATGGGAGTGACCACGCCGGGGAAAGGTATCGGAGGCATGCTCCTGGATCACGGCATCGACCGCGCTGGTCAATACCCCTGCTATCTCGAGGCCACTACTCCTGGCAGCGTCCGCTTGTACGCCCGCAAGGGGTTCGTTGACATCGGTACCTCAGCGGCAGCTGGTGGCGCTGAGGCGCAGGTTCGTATGTGGCGCAGCGCTGGGTGATCAGGAGGTTTGGGCTGATCGGCGCCGTTTCGCGGCGTGGCGGCGACGTTGGGCGATGGTGATTCCGCGGGCAGCAGTGGATCCGAGCATGATGCCCAGTGCGATGGAGGAGAAGATCTCCGCGGACATGAGAAGCGTCGCGCCGGCAGTGGCGGGGGCGAGTCCGAGTTGTGCTACCGACACCAGGCCCAGGGAGCCGGGCACGAGCAGCCAGAACGCGGGTAGGAAGATGACGAGGCGGGGAAGCTGTGGCCGGTAGAGCTCGATGATGGCGGCGCCGAAGCTGGCAACCATCGCGCCGAGCAAGGCACCGAACCACGGCGCTCCCGAGAGGTTCTGGCCGATCATCTGGGCGGTCAAGGTGATTGTCAGCATGAAGGCGATCCAGCCGATGAGGCGCGGTGGGACGGACTCCATCGCGCTGATGCCGACCGTCAGGAGCAGAACACCGACGAATGGCGCCCACAAGCCGAGGTCACCGCGGGTGCTTGTGTCGAGTAGCGATGGTGGGATGCGCAGGATCCATGCTGCCCCCGCGATACCCAGTGAGAAGAGGAGTAGCTGGCCCGCGCCGAACACGAGTCGGGAGGTTCCTGCCGTCATGGCGCCGCTGGCGAGTTCGGAGATGCCGGTGGTGATGAGCGCCCCGGGCAGGAGGACGGCGATCGGTGGCAGCAGACTGCGGATGGGATTGTCGATGAGGCCAGCCATCGCGGCTCCGAAGGCACCGACGGCGACGAGGAACGCGACGAGGAACGGGAGCATGGCTCCCAGGGCGGCGCGCCCACGGGACGCGCGCATGAGGGTGGCGGTGACCTGGCCTGCGAGGACGGCGAAGAGGATGCTTGGCCAGGCGGGTTGGAGAATGAGGGCGATGCCGGCGCCGACGCAGAGCATGCCGCCGTTGAATTCGCCGAAGCCGTACCTGTGTGGCATGGCGCGCAGGCGGGAGAGGCGTTCGAGGGCGTCGGTGGGGGTGAGGTCGCCGCGCATGAGTCCGGCTCGGATGTCGTGGACGTCGGCGCTTTGGTCTAGGCGCAGGGTGCCTTCGACGGTCTCGAATGTGGCAGGTGTTCCTCCGCCGAGGGAGAGGATGATGCCGGTGGGGGATGCCGTCACTTGGACGCCGGTGTGTCCTAAACGTGTCGCGAGGCGGCGGATGTCGGCTTCCACCTCGTGGACGGGTTGGCCGCCGGCAACGGCGGCAGCGGCCAGGTAGGTGAGGAGTCGGCGCAGCTCGGTGTCGGCAAGGGGGGCGGGCGGCTGCATGGGGTCCTCTCCTGGCAGGGACGTGAGGGGGTGGCCCGGGCAGGGCCGGGGCGAGCTGATGTTGGTTCTGTTCCAGGGTAGGGAGGTGGGAGCGGTGAGGGGGTATTGGGGTGTGGTCGTGTTCTGTGTGGGGTCTGGAGGGCAGGGGTCACCGGTTGGCGGTGGAGATGTGTGTGAACAGCACCGATGAAGCATCTAGGGTGTCGAGCAGGGCGGCTCCTTCCAGGGAGCTCCCGGCGCAGGTGGTGATGCGTGCCTGAGGGAAACGGTCCCGGACCTGGGCTTGCACGCTGGCGCGGATGAGGTTGCTGGTGAATACGTTGCCTGCGGTGCACACGGCAGGGTCGGTGCGGTTGTCTTCTCCTACGCGGTGCAGTGCAGTGATAGTTGAGTGCGCTAGCTGTGTGGCTGCTTCTTCACAGATGGTGCGGCACACCGCATCTGTTGCGGCTAGCTCAGCTGTGGTTTTCGCCCATGCGGCGATACGTCGCACTCGATCGGGATCGGACTGGAGCTGCACGTATGCGCTGCCCAGATCAGGAAACGTGTCCTGCACGAGGGAGGTTAGGGCAGTGTGTGGGCCACGCCCATCAAAGTCACGCAGTACGGCTTCAAGAGCGGCGCGGCCTATCCAATAGCCGGATCCGGCATCGCCGAGCAGATGCCCCCACCCATCGACGCGGGCGAGGCCGTGGCGTCCTGCTGCGATTGTGACTACTCCTGTGCCTGCAGCAGTGACTACTCCTGTGGTGTTTCCTACTGAGCCCAGGTAGCTGGTGATTGAGTCATGAGCGAGCCGAACCTCGGTGACAGCAGCGGGTAGCAGTGTCAGTAGTTGATTGGCGGTGTCATTGGTGCTGATTCCAGAGGCGCCTACCAGCACCCGGGTTGGGCTGGTTAGTGGCAGCGAGGAGATGATCGCGGCGATCTGGGATAGTGCTGGCGCTGAAGAGGTGATGCCGGGCCGTTCATGCTGGGTGATTAAGCCTTCATGGCTGGTTAGGCGGCAGCGCGTCCCAGACTGTCCTACGTCAAGGGCCACGGTGGTGGCGGTCATAAGTGTTTCTCCTTGTAGATTGTGGTTGAGGTAAGAGCAATATGTGTTCGTTCCTCTGGGAGGATGCCTCCATGTGTGCTGCTCTTCCCCAGGTGGTAGGTGCGAATTTGAACCCTGCCGCCCGCGCGATCTTCGACTGGATCCTTGCCTCCGATCTGGTTCAGGGAGATCCGCTGCCGGTGGAGCAGGAACTAGCTGAGCAGTTCACGATGGCGCGCGGCACGGTACGTGAAGCGATTCGGGAGCTGCGAGCTTTGGGGATTGTTGAAGTTCGTCGTGACCTGGGCACGTATGTGGGCGCGGCATCGATTGACGCGATCCGGCCGAGTCTGGTGTTCCGGTCACTGAAGTCACCTACTGGTGGGGATAGCTGTCGCGACTTGGCAGGCATGCGGGAGCTGGTTGAAGTGCGGGCATTGCTTGAATGCTCACTGGTGGCAGAAGTGACGGGGACGTTGTCGCCGCAGACGGGGCAGCGGCTCATGGAGTTGGCCTCCCGGATGGATGGGACGTCCTCTCACGCTGAAGACGATCGGTCTTTTCACCAGTTGCTGTACTCCGGTGTCTCGAATGCCTTAGCTACGGAGCTGATTGATGTGTTTTGGGATGCGTTCCATTGCGCGCAGGACCGCATCCCGTCAACTCCTGCGGTCAGTGCCACGAGCCAGCAGCACCTGCTGATTGCTCAGTGCGTCATGGGGGATGACCCGAACGCTTCGCGGCAGGCGATGTGGCATCACTTCGATGACATTCGTTCCCGGTTGGCGTTGGCTCACCGCGCTGCGCGGTGAGCTGTGTGTTCTTCACTGCTGCAGGGCGTTCACGAACCATCCGGTGATGCTGGTGGGGTGGGTGATCGCTGTTCCTACCACCACGCTGTGTGCACCTAGGTCGAGTGCTTGTCGTGCTTGAGCGGGGGTGTGTATACGTCCTTCAGCCACTACTGGGCGTGCACCATCGAGGTGGTGCACCAGCTGTTCGATGACTTCTAGGTCAGGTCCGTCGCTGCGGGGGCGTTCATCGGTGTATCCGCACAAGGTGGTGCCGATCAGGTCTGCCCCGGCTTCGGCTGCGGCTAGGCCATCGGCGAGGGATCCGCAGTCGGCCATGACGGGAAGGTCAAACTCTTCTTTGAACCGGGTGATTGTTTCGGCCAGGGTGAGTCCGTCGGGGCGGGGGCGTCGGGTTCCATCCAGGGCGATCACGTCGGCGCCAGCAAGTGCGACAGCGCGGGCGTGACGCAGGGTTGGGGTGATGAAAACTCCCTGTTCGCCGGCTTTCCAGATGCCGATAACAGGGACTGTGGTGCGTCCTTTGACTGCTGCCACATCAGCGATCCCTTGGGCCCGCACAGCGACAGCGCCGCCGTGTTCAACAGCGGCAGCCATTTGGGCCATGGTTTCGGGGTGGCGTAGGGGTTCACCTGGGTAGGCCTGGCAGGACACTACGAGTCCGCCGCGCATTTTCTCGATCATCGTGTTTTCTTTCCGCATGGGCAGGGGTTTATTGGAGCATGCCGACGCGGCGCAGCACGGCAGCTACGCGTTCGACGTTTTCCCCGGTGAGGGTGGGGGTGGGAACGCTCATTGTGTTGCTGGTGATGATGCCGAGCAGGTGCATCGCTGTTTTGAAGGCGCCGACTCCGGCTGCTGGGCCAGTGACACCGACCGGGGCGAACACGATCTCGAACAGGGCTGCGGCTGTGTCTTGTTCGGCGCGTACCGCAGCCCAGTCGCCTTCACGATAGGCCTTGTACATGGCGACGTAGGGGCGGGCGTCAACATTGGCTAAGCCGGGAACAACACCGTCGGCCCCGGACATGAACGCTCCGTCAACGACTACCTCGTGCCCGGTCAGCACGGATAGAGGTGACCCGGCGGCTTTGTTGGCTGTGACCAGACGGCGGAAGGAGACGTCGTCACCGGAAGAATCTTTCACTCCGGCTATGGCGCCTTCTCTCCCCAGCTCGACAAGGAGGTCTACGGGCAGTTTTACGTGAACGCATACGGGCAGGTCGTAGGCGAAGATAGGCAGGTTGGTGGCGTGATGGAGTGCACGGAAGTGGTTACTGATTTCGGTGGGGCCGGTGATGGCGTAGAACGGCGCGGTGGCGACGACAGCGTCGACTCCGATGTGTTCGGCGCGGCGGATGTGGCTGATTACTCGCCGAGTTTCGGTGTCGATCACGCCAGCCAGGATGGGTGCGCGTCCGGCGGTGATGCGTACTGCTTCTTGTAGGACGTGGTCGCGCATGTCATCTTCGAAGAACGCCACTTCGGAGGTTGATCCGAGAATGAAGAGGCCGTCGACGCCGTGGGTAAGGAGACGGTTGATCACTTTCTCGAAGGAGGGAATGTCGAGTTCTCCCTGTTCGGTTAAGGGGGTGACTACTGGGGGGATAACGCCAGTGAAAGCAGTGCTCATAGGGGTGTTTTTCCGTTTCTAGCTTGGTTGGTTGATGAACGTGTTCAGGCGTGTGCGGGCGGTTTTTCGTTGACGATTTCTCGGGAGAGCAGCATGTTTTTTTGCGCTGTTTCGAAATCTGCTCGGTCGGTGGGGCGTATGGCTTCGGGGGCGAAAAGTTTCTGCAACTGGTAGGGGAAGTTGAAGGCGATCATGGCGATGACGATTGCGGTGAACGTGAGGGACAAGATGCATAACGTCCAGCCCAGCCCCCATGCGGCGGGTAGTAACCCTCCGGAGCCGGTTTTTGGATCGCCGGCCAGGGCGATGCCGAGAACGGGTGCGATTGCTCCGCCGAGGGCACCGACGTTGTAGGAGAACCCGAGCCCTGCGGCGCGTTTGTCAACAGAGAAATAGTTGGCGATGAACTTGGGTAGTAGCCCAGCGATTCCTTGCCCGAACATTTGCTGCACGAAGATGAACACGCCGAGCAGCACGATCCACCAGAGCGAGGAATGCACCATGTCTCGGCTGATTAGAAACACTGGCAGGATCAACACTTCGGAGAACAGCAGCGAGCACCAGTAGGCCTTGCGGGTGCCGAACCGGTCTCCGAGGAATCCGGCCATGATGCAGCCTGCTGCGGCGCCGAAGGATGTGGCCGTGACCAGGTTTGATGCCACTTCTGTGCTCATTCCCAGGGCTTGTTTGTAGTAGGTGGGGAGCAGGGCTTGCAGGGGCCAGGAGTACATGAATGCGGCGAAAACGGTGAGCATCACGCCCACTCCGACCGGCCAGCGGCGCCCTTCGAACTGCACCATGTAGCTGACCATTACTGCTGCTACGAGTGCCCATAGCAATATTTGGATTCCGCCGGAAACGCTGTCTTTGAACAGGTAGAGCACTACGAGTGAGGAGAACGCTACGAGTGCTGCTGCGACGTTGGCGATGCTGCGACTGGTGGTGGTTGCGAACAGGATCGAGACCATGTCGGTGCGTTGAATTGTGTGGCCGGCTGCTTCTAGGCGTTCTTGTTCGGCGCGCATCTGGGCGTAGTCGCCGGCTTCGGGGAGTGCGCGGCGTAGCCACAGTGCTAAACCGATCGGGATGATCCCCAGCGCGAACAGGATGCGCCAGGCGTATGGTTCGGCGGGGGTTGCGCTGCATAGGTGTTCGATGAGGGCGTAGACCTGTGCGGTGATTCCGGCGCCGATGGAGAACCCGGAGATGAGGAATCCGGAGGCTTTGTTGCGTAGGTGGGTGGGCCAGGATTCGATGACGTAGGTGGCGCTGGAGCCGTATTCGCCGGCCATGCCCATGCCGATGCAGACGCGGGCAGCGAATATCACCCAGAACCAGGGGGCGATTGCGCATAGGACTGATCCTCCTGCGTAAAGGAGGATCGAGATGACCATGGCTTCTTTGCGGCCGAAGCGGTCTCCGACTGCTCCGAGTAGGAGGCCACCGAACCATCGGGCTATGAAGGCTGCTGATACCAAGGTCGCGGTCATTGCGGCGTTGACCTGGAATGTTGTGCCGATTTCTGTCAAGACCAGAGTGATCATGACGAAGTCGAATCCGTCTAGCAGGTATCCGACCCAGGCAGCCCAGAATGATTTCCATTGGGTGGGGGTGAGTTCAGTGCGCCACGAAGTGCTGGGCGCCGTTGCCGTAGTCACGTGGCTCCTATCTCGGTGTAGTGGAGGAACGGGGGGCTCGCAGGGTGTGTGGTGGATGTGTCCGTGTGTGGTGGTTTCTTTCTGATGTGGTTGGTGGGTACTCCACACCCTAGATGTAGGACGTCCAATGTCTGGTGTGGAGTGTTCACGAGTGCGTGTTGTCACACGGGGTAAACCAGACCCGGTAATCCACCACTACCGAATAGCTTGAGGTGTTTGCTCTTCAAGGGGTTCTGTTTGGGTGTGGCGCAATCCATGCTGCTCGCGCCGGGTAAACGCCCTGAGTGTGACCGGGTGGGCTGGGTCAGCTTTCGTGGACGGTTTGGCCGAATGTGTATCGGTCAGCTCGGTACCGATGCTCCCCGTATTCCAGGGGGGTGCCGGTGGCGTCGAAACCAGTGCGAGCCATGGTTAAGACCGGGATGTGTGGGTCTTCTAGGCGTAGGTGGCGGCGTTCGTGTGCGGTGGCGGAGCGTGCACCGATGGTTTGTTGGGCTACGCAAGGGCGTTGTCCGTGGCTGCGCAGCCACGCATAGAGGCTGCCGTGGTCGATTTCGGTGGCGGTCACCTCAGCGAAAGCCGGTGGGAGCCAGTTGCACAGGATCGCTAGGGGCTGGTTGTTCATGTAGCGCAAGCGTTCGATTTTCACTAGCCCGGTGTGCGAGGGCAGGTGGAGCGCTTCGGCAGCTGGTGGGTAGGTGGAGTCGGTGTCGAGGGTGAGCAGTTCGGTGCGGGGTTCGTGTCCGGCTTGGAGGAGATCGTCGTAGAGGCTGGTGAGCTCGCCGCGTCGGTGCGTGACTTGGTGAGCGACGGTGGTGCCGATGCCGCGGCGGCGTACGAGTAGGCCGCGAGTGACCATTTCGCAGATAGCTTGACGGACGGTGGGTCGGGACAGGTCGAGGCGGTGGGCGAGGTCGACCTCTTTCTCGATGGGGTCCCCAGGTCTGAGGGTGCCGTTGTGGATGGCGGCGGTGAGTTGGGTGGCGAGCTGTTGGTAGAGGGGAACGGTGCTGCTCCGGTCGATGTCAACGGGCAGTTCGCGGGTCACGTCTTCCAGGATAGGTGGCGTTGAGCGGGGGGAGTGCGATGAATGAGGACCGTTCGCCAAGCTAGGTATCTATGTCTGGACATAATCTTCGGAACGGATTGCTTGTGCAGCGGTAGATCCCGTGTTTTCGGGTGAATTCGCAGCAGAATCAGTGATGTGTTGACTTTCATGTCAATACTTGAAGATTGGTACAGTCGCGGTGGTGCCGTTCGGTGCCTGCACAAACGACCGCACACAGGTCACGAAAGAGGGGGATGGGCGTGCAGCGTTCACGACGTGTCATGCTCTCGCTGAGCGCGTTATTCGCGGTGACCTTCGCGGTGGCGGGCTGTTCCGCCACAGGGGGGCGCCTCAATGCTGAACGCAACGCTCAAGTAGTGGGTGCAGCGCCCAAGTTCATGACGGTCGCGTTCATTAGTCACGCTGCTCCTGGGGACACGTTCTGGGATGTGGTGCGTAAAGGCGCTGAAGATGCAGCGGTTAAAGACGGCGTCGTCCTGGAATACACCTCAGATCCCAACGGCGCTAACCAAGCCAACCTGATACGACAAGCCATCGATAAGAAAGTCGATGGCATCGCTGTCACTTTGGCGAAACCGGATGCGTTGAGTGCCCAGGTGAAAGCAGCCCGCGAGGCAGGGATCAGCGTGGTGGGGCTCAACGGCGGTCAGGAAGCGTGGAAGTCGGTGGGGGCGTTGTCGTTTTTTGGGCAGGATGACCGGGTCGCGGGTAAAGCGGCAGGTGAGCGGCTTGTAGCGGAGGGCGCGCAGAAAGCTCTATGCGTCGTCCATGAGCAAGGCAATGTTGGCCATGAGGCGCGCTGCGCAGGTGTGGCAGATGCTTTCCCCGCCACGGAGAAGTTGTATGTCGACGGCACGGACATGGCTGATGTGCAAACCAAGATCACTGCCAAGCTCCAGGAAGACCCATCTGTTACTCATGTGGTGGCGTTGGGGGCTCCGTTCGCGATCACTGCGTCGAAAGCGGTCCAGGATGCGGGTAGTTCGGCGGCCACGGTGACTTTCGATCTTTCTAAAGAAGCAGTCCGGCATATCAAGAATGGCTCTATCCGCTGGGCTGTTGATCAGCAGCCGTATTTGCAGGGCTATTTGGCCGTGGATGCGTTGTGGTTGAACAAAACGAACGGGAATGTCACTGGTGGTGGCCAGCCAGTGTTTACGGGCCCAGCGTTCGTGGACGCGAAAAACATTGACGCAGTTTCTCGCTATGTCGAGGCAGGTAAACGATGAGTGCTGGCGTGGTTTCTGTGGTTGAGGGGGCACATGAGGACCGTGTCCGTGATCGTGGCTGGTTCCGGGGTGTGTTGACGCGGCCGGAGGTGGGGTCGTTTTTCGGGCTGGCTGCGGTGTTTGTGTTGTTTTTCGCGGTGTCGCCGGCGTTCCGGAACATCGCGAATGTGGGCACGGTGCTGTATGCGGCTTCCACGATCGGGGTGGTTGCGGTGGGGGTGGCGTTCCTCATGATTGGTGGCGAGTTTGATTTGTCGACGGGGGTGGCTGCTACCACCTCGGGTCTGTCGGCGTCGTTGGGGGCGTGGTATTTCGGGTTGAACGTGTGGGTAGGGGTGGTGTTCGCGCTGCTTGTTTCTGTGGGGGTCGGTTACCTGAACGGGTGGCTGCTCACACGCACCGGGTTGCCGAGTTTCTTGGTGACGTTGGGGACTTTTTTCGCTTTGCAGGGCGTGAACCTTGGTGTTACTCGCTGGGTGACGGGTTCTGTTGCTTCTCCGACGATCTCTGACATGCAGGGCTGGGATAGCGCGCATGCCGTGTTTGCTAGCAGTGTGCAGGTGGGTCCGGTGACAGTCCGCGCGATCGTGGTGTATTGGGTGGTGTTGACGGCGGTGGCGTCGTGGGTGCTGCTGCGCACACGGGTGGGGAACTGGGTTTTCGCGGTGGGGGGTGATCCGGATGCGGCGCGGGCGATGGGGGTGCCGGTGCGGGCTGTGCAGGTGGGGTTGTTCATGTTTGTTGGTTTTTGTGCCTGGCTTCTCGGTATGCATTTGTTGTTTGAGTACCAGGTAGTGCAGTCCGGTGAGGGGGTTGGTAAGGAGTTCGTGTTCATCATTGCCGCGGTGGTGGGAGGCTGTTTGATGACTGGTGGGTATGGGTCTGTGGTGGGGGCGTTCACGGGTGCGCTGATTTTCGGTATGACCCAGCTGGGCATCAACTATGCGGGATGGAACCCTGATTGGTTCTCCAGTTTTCTTGGGGTGATGTTGCTTTTGGCGTGTGTGGTGAATTTGTACATTCGGCGGAGGGTGGCTGGGCGATGAGTGAGGTCGCTGCTGGTGCGCCGCTGTTGCGGTTGAGTGGGGTTGGTAAGTCGTACGGCAATGTTGATGCTCTTCGCGGCGTGGATCTGACTGTCCGGGCGGGGGAGGTGACGTGTGTTCTGGGCGATAACGGTGCCGGTAAGTCCACGTTGATCAAGATCATTGCGGGTCTTCATTCGCATACGTCGGGCACGTTTGAGGTGGAGGGCGTTTCGACAGTGTTTTCTTCGCCGCGTCAGGCGCATGCTGCTGGTATCGCGACTGTGTATCAGGATTTGGCGTTGGCGCCGTTGTTGAGTGTGTGGCGGAATTTTTTCCTTGGCCATGAGTTGACACGGGGGTTTGGTCGTCTTGATGTCGCGGCGATGAAGGAGGTGGCGGGGCGTGAGTTGCGCAGGATCGGGATCGATGTGCCTGATGTGGATCGTCCGGTGGGGGCGCTTTCTGGTGGGCAGCGGCAATGTATCGCTATCGCGCGGGCGGTGTTTTTCGGCGCGAAGGTGGTAGTGTTGGATGAGCCGACGGCTGCGTTGGGGGTGAAGCAGTCTGGTGTGGTGTTGCGGTATATCGACCGGATGCGCAGGGACGGTATTGGGGTGGTGTTTATTACGCATAACCCGCAGCATGCTTATTTGGTGGGTGATCATTTCGTGGTGCTCACGCTGGGCAGGGTTGCGTTGGCAGCTGACCGCGCCGATATCACCGTTGATGAGCTCACCACACACATGGCTGGCGGGACCGAGCTCGCTGACCTCGCAGCAGAACTCACCCGCCCCTAACAACGAGCATCAGTAGATGCAAAAAGCTGCCATTGATAGCTAATAATTGTTTTTCTCTATGTGGGATTCTCTATTTGATTTTTCGATTCCGTGCCAGAAGGTAGTTCTGCGAGCTGGATATTCCTGTGTAAATACAGCCCTATCAATGTAAGGAATTTATCGCTCCTTAAGAAGAAGCACAGTGCTAAAAATGGAATAACAACAGAAACCATTCCTGGAATAATGGTATCGGGAAAGTAGGGGAGAATCACCACTACTTGAAGAAGAAAGCTTAATATCATCAGTATATGGAGCAGGAAAAAGAAATGCACTAGTCCAGTTTTCCCGTTTTTTGCTCGATTAATAATTGAATCGACGGCTGAATCGACAGCAAACACTAGGAAAATCATTAAAAATATTAATATTATCAGTAAGGCTAAGGATTTTTCTTTAGGGATTTGGAAAACTGGGGCGAACGGTATCATGGTGCTGATTATGAACACCGCTAGTAGTGCTAACCAAGGGGAGTTCTTTATGTATATGAGTACTCTCTTTCTGAAGGGTATCAGTAGGGTTAGGTTTGCTCGGTCTGGGGTGTATGTGGAGTAGGTTTTATACGCCTCTTTGAGGTTTTTTAATCGAGCTTCCTCGGTCAGTCTTCGTATGTTTTTTGTTTCTTCTGACTGTTCTTGTATGGCTAATAAGAAGCAGTGAAGTATAGTGCTTATGAGGGGCAATATAAAGACCATAAGGCTTTCTTTGTCGGGTATTCTGATGCTAAGGCAGCTGAGTGTTGCTGCAACATAGAGCCAAAGAGGGCAAACTCGATCGAGCGTAACTTCTCTTGCTGTACCTTCAGCATGTTCTTCCCTTGGGGATTTATTCTTGACTGTTTCTTTTTGCTTGTATAGTAAGCCGGTTCCCGCGATTAGTAATGATATGGATACTGTAAGTGAGCTCTGCTCTGCGGGTAAATTAAGGAATTTTAGAGTTGGGTAAGCAAATAAGGCATCCCATCCCCTTAGTAGGGTTATATTGTTTGAGTGTTCTATTAAGGTATTTAGAGCAGTGGGGCCATGTGTTGTAATGACAATTGAGAATAAAAAGAATGCATCGGATGTGTGTATCTTTTTTATTTCAGAGTTCACTTCATGTAGATCATCCTTTGGGTTGATGAGCTCCACATGGGGGAGTCCTTTTTCCTACTAGAACTCGCTCCATTAGGGAAGGCTTCCTGAGTCTCTCCTCTTGAGTCTCTTTTTTCTGAAATGGAAATAATCTCATTTTCACCTGTTTCTCCTTCTGGGGTTAAATGGATATTTGTTAAAGTTAAGTAATTTTATTTGCAAATTGATGTCAAGCTGATTCGGTTTCGGTGAAAAGAGCAGCAGGGTTTACTCGTCTGGGGCTAGCGGCTACACCACATGCGAAGAGAATTAACGCGACGGCCCAAGATAAATCTGGCTGGCCCGTGGCCGTGACGACCCCGCCGGGCTGTTTAGGCCAAAAAGCACAGTCTGTGCCGCAGTCGGCAGAAAAGGCGAAGACGCTAAACCCCAAACCACACCGATAGTTGTCGGGGCAAGCCATAACAATCCCGCAGGCACCCAGCAGCCCACCACAGCAGCAAACCCCAGGCAGCCCACATACGTACGCGCCGCAGCACCCCACCCAAAAACTCCCGGATCTGCAGGAAGCGCAGCCACAAGACCAGCAACACCGGCCATTAGCGCCACCCCCAGATAACACAAACGCAACCAACTGCTAGAACGTGCGCACGTCTCATCCACCAGCGCTGTTCGTGAAACCAAGCCACTGCTCCACGCCACCGTCATCAAAATCGGTAACCAGAGCGCCAATGGGGCCCGCCCCTCCGCCTGAGCCAAACCATCAACCGACCTCAGCCCGCGTGCAGCAGCCCACCCCACACCCGAAATCAGCACCGTCGCCACCAAAGACTCCGGTATGTGCCGAGCCCGAGCCCACACCCACCAGCCACCCTCAATAAACCTCATGAGCCAACACTCTCCGGTTCTGTTGCGACCAACCGCTGCACTGAGGGCACATCACACGTGATCGAGGCCTGCAACCAACGCCGAAACCAATCCCGGTACTCCCGCGAAGCAGGCCCCTTTCCCACAAATAACGGTTCCAGCGAAGGAACCGAAGGCGCCGTGGCGCACCGCCCAGCAGCAAGACTCGTCACGAAATCTTCAACCGCCCGCTTGGAGTTCGGTAAAGCCTGCCTGGGAGTGAGCGAACGTTGAGTAGGCAACCCGACCCTCGGCCACAAAGTTTCAGCAGCACCGATTGCAGGGGCCGTATCAACCAGATACACCGTCCTCGGCAGCTCATCAGCAAGAGCACTGTGCTGGTAAATCTCACGCATCGTGTGCGCCGCGGCTGTGACGTAACCCCGATTCTCCGCAAGGGTGCACACCACCGGCCCAGAACCGGCACACACCAACGCTGTCCGCGGCGCCTTATCGATCGGATCAGCAGCAACCGCAGAAGCTGGCAGAAAAACATGCACCGCCACCACGAAGGCATACCCAAACACAGCGACAACTGCAGGCATCACAAGAAAACGAGTCAACGAACCAACAACAGCGCCGACCACGCACGCCAAACCATCCCCAGCCATCAACCCCATCAACACCCACACCCACCCGGCACCTACCTGACCACCACCTACAACAGCCACACCCAGCAGCACCGCTGTAGCCAATAACCTGGCCAACCACGCGCCAAGCAACAACGGCACACCATCTAAAACCCACTGAGCCCACCGTGATCGCGGCAGCGACGGCAACACGTTCTGCACACCCAAACGACGACGATGCCCCTGAGACCAGCACGCCCACGCAGCCACAGCCGGGGCTGACACGGCCCACCCGGTAGCCATGCTTGCCACCGCCAACGAAGGCGAACCACCCCACATGCTGATATCCATCCAGGCAAGCCCGACTTCCACAAATGTCAGCACAGCCAATGCAGCAACAGCGAAAGATTCCTTCGCGCTGAGGGCAACGATGCGCACTGCCTGTCTCATGCGCCGATCAAGCGCACATACGCATCCTCGAATGATTCCCCCGAGCCAGTCATGGAAGCGACATCACCAGCATGAACGACGTGCCCTTGACGTAGCAGCAGAACCGAATCGGCGCTTCGTTCCACATCATCAGGCAAGTGAGTCGACATGATCACGCAAGCCCCTTCGGTAGCCAGTTCACGCACTGTCCGGGCTAGGGCGATGCGTTGAGCTATATCGAGACCAGCAGTCGGCTCATCCAGGACGACCAACTGTGGCCGGGCCAGAATTGCCTGCGCGATCCCTAAACGTCGCCGCATCCCACCAGACAAGGAACGCACAGAATCATCTGCACGCTCGTGCAAGCCACATAACTCCAACGCCCGGGAAATACTCGACGCCGTGGCACTCGAAGGTATCTGCCGCATCCACGCGAAATACTGCAGATTCTCTAGAACACTCAACCGCGGGTAAAACCGGATGTCTTGGGGCAAATACCCCATGATGCGCCGCATTCCAGTGACGTCTTCACCAGATAGCCCAGCGAAAGACCAACTGCCCGCATCAGGGCGCCTGGACGTAGACAGAACCGACATGAGAGAAGACTTTCCCGCACCGTTTGGACCCAGAAGCGCGTGCACACCCTCACCCACAGACCAAGAAAAGCCCGACAATGCCCACCGGCTTTGGTAACGCACCCCGAGCTGCTCACACCTCAACGATGCATCCACGCCCGAAGCGCCCTTCTCTGGCACAAAAGAACTCACCTATCGATCATCGATGGAAGACAACAGCAGCATGGGCCCGTTTCACAGGTTTCCTTCTTACCTCGTCACCCCTCCAGCCAGTGCCCCCCGGTGGGGCTACCCCAGCCCCCACGGGTCTTGAGGCGTGGAAGACCGGCAGGGCAGGTAACTAGCCATGGTGGCCACGTGCGGCAACCCAGACCACGCGCGATGATCACCGACCACATACAGCCGGGTGGCCGCGCGGCTAGCAGCAACATTCACCAGATTCGGGGTCGCAGCAGCCCAATGACGCGCTCCCGGTTTAGAAGGATCACCGCCCAGCACAAACAGCACCGCCTGGGCTTCTTGCCCTTGCGCCGTGTGAACAGTCCCTGCACGCACGGGCTTGCCTAACCGGTCAGGAAACCGTCTAAGCGCCTCGGCCATGTCACGGAACGGCGAGATAACAATGATTTCGTCGGCAGGAATAGCAGCAGCCCCTGTAGGAGCAGCTCCATCCAACAAATTCCGCGTGAGTTGCTCAGCAATGGCCAGATCATCACGTAGCGCGTGCCCACTTCCAGCAGCGGCAGGCACATGCAGCCAACACGATTCAGGAAGTTCAGCGACCACTTCCTCACCATGTGCCAGCTGGTAGGAGCGGGACTGCTTTCCCTGAATCATCAGCCCCCCGTAAGCCACAGTGTTAGAGATCGTGAACATCGGTTCATCGCAGCGCCGGTGCACACGCAACGGAGTCCCTACCCACAGACGCTCATCCCCCGAACCAAGCCACGTCCCCCACGAATTACACCGATCCGCGACACCCTGAGCCGACGTCAACGACGGCAAAGCACAATCCGGGACCTGATGAACACCAGCAATATTGGCCTCAGCCTTAGTAGGAAGCGTCACGATAGGGGTGAGCTGAAGCGGATCACCAACAACCAAAGCACGCTGGGCACGCCACAAAGCCCCAACAGCAGCTTGCGGTGTCGCCTGGCCAGCCTCGTCAATAAACACCCACCCCAACGACTCACTACCCACATGGCTAAACATCCGCCCAAAAGACGCAAAAGTGGTCGACACCACCGGCACCACCAGAAAGAACGTTTGCCAAGCAGCCAACACAGCACACGGATCAACATCTTCAGGAACATCTCCGCGGACAACATCCATCACCGCCCGCATCGACTGCACCAGCGACGCTTCACCTGCCTCACCAGTGGCGCACTGCTCAAACCACACACGATGCAGCCGCAAAGCAGCAAGAAAAACCTCACTACGAGCACGATTGAGCGCAGCCTCGCTCCACGGCGCAGTGAGCTCGCGGGAACGCTCATCCTCAAACCAGGCAGCATCGGGATACGCAGCCCCCCACCGGCGCCGGTCCCTATCAGTCACCACTGCCAGCTCTGCTATTTCTTCACGGCAACGCGCCTGGCGTTTTTGCGCCCCCACCACATCACTGTGTAGACGCACCAGGCGCTCGCGGGAATTGGTTGAGGCCTCCAGGGTGCGGGCGTGTGCTGTGGCTGCGGCTTCAGCAGCGATACGTAGCGGCGCTGCGCTTTGGTGCCAGGCTCGGCGTGCTGCGCCGAAGGTAACCAGTGTTTTCCACCATCCGGGACGCGAACGTTGGTGTTCGGCTAGGTGGGCGTTGGCGTGGTCGAGCTGGGCTGTTGCGATGTCGTGTGCCCGCGTGGTTTCGCTGTGATGCTCAGTAGCGTAGTGATGGTGTTGGGTGAGCTCTGCTTCATGTTTTTCGAGCGTGTGCAGCTGCTGTTGTAGATCGAGGGTGCGCTTGATGCGCTTATCTGCGCAGCTGGCTTCATGGATAAGTTCGTCGACGCGTTCGAGGGCGTCGCGGAACGCGTGGACTGTTTCGTCCCAGGAGGCGGTGGGATTGCTGGAGGCATTTTCGAGGAAGTACCGGAAAGTTTTCGGTTCGTTTTCCCATTGACGTTTGTTGGTCCAAAACGCGTCTGCGAAGGCTCTGCGGTTGCTGCGGTTGCCGAGCCGGGCAGCGATCATTCCCCAGGCATCGGTGTCGTTGTTGTTGCAGCGGCGGACATGGGTGGCGATGTCGCGTAAGTAGTCGGCATCTTTCCACGTCTCTGCGATGGAGTCGGTGGCGGGTAGCTCGTCGGAGATGTTTTCAACGGCTTTGTTGTTACTGGAGGTGACAACCATCTCGAAGCCGGTGAGTTCGGGGTGGATGAGGTGAACAATTCGGGTGTAGTCGCCGACTCTCCAGCGTTTCTTTTCGCCGGTGAATGCATCTCGTGGATGGTCCAGGGCTGCGAGTCGACGAGCCCGTTCGACAACGAGACCAGCGAAGACATCGCGCAGGAGGGTGGTTTTTCCGGTGCCTGGCGGTCCGTTGACTGAGCGCAGTGTGCGGGTGTTCTCGCGCAGGTCACGCAGGGAGAGGTTGACTGCTAATTGTTGGCTTGTTGCTAGGGAGTGTGCGGGGTTGGTCGGCCAGCGCCCGTAGGGCATTGCTGCAGGGCTGATTGCCGGGTAGGTCTTGTGGGGTGTGGTGACGGTATCGGTTCGGTGTGGTGGTTCGTGACCGGCAGCACCAGCGAGGTAGGTGGTCAGGGTGGGGGAGGCGGTTGCATTGTCGATTGCTGTTGCGGCGCGTGCGAGATCTTCCAGAATGAAGCTGTTGAGAAAGTCGCTGGTGTAGTCGTCGTTATCGGGGTTGATGGCGCGGCTTTGGATGCGAGCGATGGTGGCCACGGGTAGGGGATCGCGGGTGGCCGGTTCGTGGTTTTCTCCTGGCGGGGGAGCGAAGGTGTAAGAGCGAGGAAGTCCGGTAGCTGTGCGGGTGAGGCGGCCTAGGTGGAGGAGTAGCTCGGGGGTGATGAAGCGGCTGTCTTCGGGGTCGTGGGTGTCGAGTTCGACGAGTTCGGTGACTGTTTCGATGTATGTCTTGGATGCTTTCGTGAATTCCGTGAACCAGTGATCGTGGCGGTGGGCTGAGCGCAGCGCTCGGCCCAATCCCCAGGCGGCACTGGATAGGACGATTGAGTCTGGAATTAGGCGGCCGTGTTCGTCGACGCTGAAGCAGGCGGCAGCGGATTGACCGAGGGGGCGCGCGTCGTGTGCTTCAAGGATGGGGGCGTAGATGTGGTCGAGGCATTCGTACATGGCCGTGAGGTCGTATATCCATAGGTAGACCGTGTGGCGCCATACGTGGCCGGGTTTGATGTTTCGCCGTGCGAGGTAGCTTCCTGATTGCCAGGGCAGGGGCATTCCAGAGCGCCAGTTGATGGAGGGAAACATTTGGTCTGCTGGTGCTGCTTTTTTCACTGTTTGGGGTGAAAACAGCTCCATGTCTTGCCAGGCTTTGATGACCTGGTTCTGGCTGCGTGCCTGTGACATCGGTGTCCTCCATGACGTGGCTGCCGCTCACCTTATCGGGCAGCCCGGCAGGAGGTGTGGCCACTGTGTTGTTCCGCCAGGGGTAGTCGTTCATGTAGCGGAGGTTCTTAAAGGTTTAGGAGTAGCGAGCATCCCCGATCAGGCATGCTGTGACAGCATTTCTGGAGACCAATTAGCCAGGTTGAGTTTGCTGTGGCTGCTGCTTCGGCGTCCAGAAACACCGCTTCTCGACGAACCGACAAACCATCTTGATGACGGTGCGGTGGAGATACTCGCGCACACGTTGCGTGACTGGCCTGGTCCGGTCCTTCTGGCCAACCACGACAGGTGGTTCCTTGATACAGAAATCTCACACTTGATCGACCTCGATACCCGCCCTGAGAAACATGCGGCTAGAACAGAAAACCACGGCATTACTGGAGTGTGTAAATTTTCTGGAACGTATTCAGAATATGTCGCTCAGGTGGAACTAGAGAGACAACGATGGCAGGAGCAATTCCAGCGAGAACAAAACTAACTCAAACGTCGACGTTCCAGAGTTCACTCAGATCACAGTGTGGGGCATGAGGGGCGCGGCCCTCGCTCTGAAGTGAGGAAATCCAAAAAGTTCTACGCATACCGCAACGCCACTGTTGTTTCACGCAGGGTGAATAATGCGCGTACCGCGTTGCAACGTCTCGATAAAGAAAAAGGATGATACCATCCCAGCGGCTCAAATTCGCAGGAATGCCAGGTGAGAAAAACAGGAAAGCTCCAGGCTGTCCCGTAAGTGTTAATGCGATAGCTGCGAATAGCAGAATCAAGTCCACAACATTCTGCTTATCGCAGGTGAATCTCTCCTCAAAGAAAGTATAAATAGATCAGGGGAAAGATTACTTCTCGAAGTGTCTGTGGAACAATCGGCTCGCCAAAAACAATTTCGATTCCCGCTGAGGCCCGCGTCGCACTCCTCTATTAAGTTGCGCTCCTCTATTAAGAAGTACACCTCACCAGCTCCACTGCCAGGGAACCTGCATCGATGCCCTAGGTGAAGAAACAGTTACAAAAACACCACGAGAACACTTCGGGTTACTACTCGGCTTCTGCTTCGAAAAAATCACAGACCTAAGTATCGGTCAGAAAAGAAAAACCTTTCGAAACATTCGAAGGAACACTCATCGTTACTTCACATGACCGGTGGCTCAGAGAACGATGGAATAGCCAAAAACTACGTCTCTGAGCGCACCGTCAGAAAAACCGCTTCAGCCTGCGTGTGGATCATTCAGCGACAAATAAATAGTCTCCAAATACTCCTCAATCCCCTCACCGCCACCCTCTCGGCCTAAACCAGCCTGCTTCACCCCACCGAACGGTGCCGCCGCATCAGAAAGCACACCTCGGTTAACGCCAATCATCCCCACCTCCAACACATCACCCATCCGCAACACCCGATCCATGTCCCGGGTAAACACATACCCGGCCAACCCCACCTCAGAACGGTTCGCGATCTCCAACGCCTCCGCCTCATCCGAGAACGACACCACCGGAGCCACCGGGCCAAAAATCTCCTCACCCACAATTGCCGCATCCTTACCCACCCCCGACAGCACCGTCGGCGCATAAAACCAGCCAGCACCCTCCACTTGCTTACCGCCAGTCAACACCGACGCGCCCTCAGCAATAGCAGCATCCACCAATGACGCCACCCCCGCACGCGCCCCCTCAGAAACCAGCGGCCCCACATCGGTGCCATCAGCCAACCCATCACCCACCCGCAACTGACTAAACGCCTCCGCCAACCGAGACGCGAACTCATCCGCTATCGACTCATGCACGATGAACCGGTTCGCTGCCGTGCACGCCTCACCCATATTGCGCAGCTTGGCCGCTGTAGCCGCCTCCACCGCTACATCAAGATCAGCATCCTCAAACACAATGAACGGCGCATTTCCACCCAACTCCATCGACGTCCGCAGCACCCCCTGCGCCGCCTGCTTCAACAACGTCCGCCCCACACCCGTCGAACCTGTAAATGACAACTTCCGCAACCGAGGATCAGCAATCAATGCATCCGTCACATCGTGATCCACACTCGTCACCGCATTCACCACCCCCGCAGGCAACCCACAATCAGCCAACACCTTCGCAAACAACAACGTCGTCAACGGCGTCAACGTCGCCGGACGCAACACCACCGTGCACCCCGCCGCCAACGCAGGAGCCACCTTTCTCGTCGCCATCGCCAACGGGAAATTCCACGGAGTAATCAACAAGCACGGACCCACAGGACGTTTCGTCACTAAATGACGCATCGCCCCACCCGGAGAAGGACGATACGACCCACTCACCCGCGGAGCCTCCTCAGAAAACCACCGCAAAAATTCCGCCCCATACGCAACCTCACCCCGGGCCTCCGCCAGCGGCTTGCCCATCTCCAATGTCATCAACCGCGCGAAATCATCAGCCCGAGCAGTTACCGCCTCAAAAGCCCGCCGCAACAACTCACCACGGTCCCGAGGCGAGGTCCGCGCCCACGCAGCCGCCGCATCCACCGCCGCATCCAACGCTTCAACACCCTGTGCCACATCACAGTTGGCTACCTGCGCCAGCACCTCACCCGTCGCTGGGTTTTCTACATCCACCACACCCCGCGCTCCCTCACGCCACGAACCACCCACAAAAATTCCACGAGGTAGATCTGCAGGAAGAGAACGATCAACCAACTGAGTAGACATACGCGTAACGCCTCCGAGACCGGTGGCGGACGAAAACCTGGTTACGGGCATCGCCGCTCGTCCGCGCTCGACGAGGCCCATCCTTCCCCGCGAGCGTAGCCACTGAACCTCCTAAAGAACGCCTGAACCGCCCACGCCCCAAAGAAAAACACCTGGCCAGCAGATTTGTGTCTCTCGTGGTTGAAATACCCACACCTGACATGCAAGGCACAATGTCACGACGACCAGGCCAAGGGCAGCTACCTGGCCCGGCAGCAGATCGCACAAAGGACTAATTGTGGAAAACGACGGGACCGCTCCAGAGGGCACGGCTAAACAAACACGTGCCTCCAGAAGGCGCGCCAGCGGAGACACACCCAGCCGCAGCGGACGCCGACGAACCCGTCGTAACGACACCTCACCCACGCGCGGAGCTACCGAACTCACCTCGAACACTGCGACGAACAGCAGCAAAGCCCGCCTGTGGCTTCCCATGACCGCTTTCGTTGTCGCGCTCTGTCTGCTCGCTGGTCTGTCCACCTTCATCACTCTTAGAAGCGAATCGAACACTGCTGCTTTCGCTTCCTCTAAACCTGGGTGCGCCCGGCCACCAGCAGTCAAGGTGAGTGTTCCTCCCACCCTCGAACCCCTGGTACAGGCTGCGATTGATGAGGTCACCCCTAACACCTGCGCCAAATTTGAACTCACTGCCGAAACTGACGACGTCGTCCTAGCCTCTATCAAAGACCCAGGTAAACGACCTGCCTTGTGGCTTTCTGCAGCAGACACCCAAGTTGAACGCGCCCGTAGCCAAAACCCCAGCATCAACATGAATGCCTCGGACGTGCTCTACACCTCGCCCATCATCGTCGCTACCCCCAAAGAACGCGCCGCCCAAACCAAAAACGAAATCACCTGGAAAGCGCTGTTCGAACACCCCAAAGAACTCGCGCTGCCCAACCCTGAATCCAACGCCGCTGGCCTCCTAGGGTTGCTGTCCGCAGCCGCTTCTATCGGCATCCAGCCCCTGGAACACCCCACCACTGGTCCGCGCACGATCGCTCTCTTCCAGGCATCGCAGCCCGGCAACGTGCATCCAGCCGAACTGCCCACCAAAGCACCTGAATGGGGACAGGGTCTTTTCGTCACCTCAGAGCAAGCTTTCGCTGCCTACGCCAAAGAACACGCCGATTCCCCACTCGTTGCGTTGGCGCCCGAAGGTGGCTCCGTCTTCCTTAGCTACCGGGCTGTCACCATGCCCACCACCGACCCCAACACTGCTCACGCAACAGATGCTCTTATCCAAGCGCTGAGCAGCGAGGCAGGGCAGAAGCGCGCCACCGATGCTGGGTTCCGTAACGAAGAAGGCAAGGACGCCCCAGAGGTCCCTGCACCCGATGGCCCCACCCGCCTCAAAACTGACCGGATGGACCAGCCCTCCACCGAACACATCCGCAGCATCCTTACCCAATGGATGTCAGTCGCCCACGGCATGCGCTTGATCACCCTTGTAGATACCTCCCAGTCAATGGGAACCGTTGATGGCACTGCCGCAGCCGGTGGCGCCCCTGGCGCAGGCCCAGGTAACCGCATCACCCACGCTGCCGGGTCAGCGGCGAATGGTCTAGCTGGTCTGCCCAGCAACAACGACGTCGGTTTGTGGGAGTTCTCCCAAAACCCAGCCAAGCCAGGCAACTGGCGAGAAGTTGTTCCCTTTGGACCGCTCGGTGATGAAAAAAGTGATCAGCGCGGCAAACTCAAAGCAGCCGCACAAAGCATCCCTGGAGCAGTAGGCGGCAACACCCCGCTCTTCGACACATTGCTCGATGCCGTCCTGAAGCTACAAGAGGGCTACGACCCCAAACGTATGAATGTTGTCCTGGTACTCACTGACGGAAAAAACGACTCACCAGATTCGATGAACCTTTCTGGTCTGTCCAAAACGTTGCAGCGCATGACCAACAACGGTCGTCGTATTTCGGTGGCTGCAGTCGGAATCGGTAAGGACGTCGATCAGGGATCTTTGAAGAAGATCGCCGAAGTCACCAACGGAGCGTTCTACTACGCCGAAAAACCCGAGGACGTTGACCCGATGGTGGCCAAAGCTCTCCTGGACTTCTCACCAACCGCGAAGGCGGGCAACCCACTGCCCTGACCGGCAATGGGCACATGCTGCTAGTGCATGCGGGTGCTCAGCTCGACAGCCACGCACCCGCATGCATGACGTCGATAACGTTGCACTGCTCATCCAGCGCAACGAGGTCAGCACGGTCACCCACGCGTAGCGCTGCCACCTCGACACCGTGCGCCTGCGCCGGTGTCACAGCAGTCTGCTGCACCGCAGCAACTAACGCGTCATCTTCTCGCAAACCGCCATGAGTGATCGCAAATCGGAACAGACCATCCATCGTGGCGGTGCTGCCCGCAATTGTTTCGGTGCCAGCGACTTTCGCTACTTTGTCCACCACATCAACATCGAGTGTTCCCAGCCCGTACCTGCCATCAGGCATGCCTGCTGCGGCCATTGCGTCAGTGACCAACGCGACCCGGTGCGCGCCCACAGAACGAACCACATCCGTGTACACGGCAGGGTGTACGTGTACCCCATCCGCAATAAGTTCAACCGTTACCCGAGCATCTCCAGTCAAAGCAATCACCGGACCTGGTTCTCGGTGATGCACACCCCGCATCGCATTGAACAGATGCGTTCCCACCCTGGCACCGGACTCAATCGCTGCACATGTCACGTCATAGGTCGCATCCGTATGCCCCACCGCCACCGCCACTCCAGCCTGCGCGAAACGACGCACTGCATCGAAACCACCAGGCAACTCCGGAGCAAGCGTCACCATCGCGATAGTGCCATTCGCCGCCTCAAGCAGTGCATCAATCTCCTCAAGACTGGGATGACGAACCGCTGTCGGGTCATGGGCACCCAACCGACACGGTGACATCCACGGCCCCTCCAAATGGATACCCAAGAGCCGACCAGCCTCCACATGCGGCCGCAACGCCATCACCTGAGTCATCAACGCTTCCGGTGACGCTGATACCAGCGACGCCATCATCCGTGTCGTCCCGTGGGCACGGTGACACGCCAAAGCAGATAAGACCGCTGGGTCATCTTCTGCAGCAGTCGCATCTGTGAAAGCCCCACCGCCTCCGCCGTGGCAATGCGTATCGACAAAACCGGGAACGATAACGGCAGAGGGGAAATTCTGATCAGCTGGCCGTGGAGGCGCCCCGGCACCTACCGCAACCACACGATCGGTCTCTACTTCAACCCACCCCGGACGCAACACATCCGTGCCAGAGACAACCGCTCCGGCAGAAATCACACACGACATCAGATCCCCTGCCATGAAGGCTTATTTGTCCACGTTTGCCGGTAGTAGTCCGATCGATCCAGCAGGCTTGCCGCTGCCTCATCCAAAAGCACTGTCACATGAGGGTGATGCTGAAGAACAGTGGCTGGCCATGAAGCGCTCACTGCGCCTTCAATCATGTGATGCACGGCTTCAGCTTTGCCGCTGCCTGAAGCCACCAAAATGATGTGCCGTGCCTGCATGATGGTGCCCAAACCCTGGGTGAGACAGTGTGTCGGCACGGCGTTCACGTCATTGTTGAAGAACCGCGCGTTATCGATGCGGGTCTGCTCCGTCAACGTTTTGATGCGTGTACGTGACGCTAGAGAGGATCCGGGCTCGTTGAACCCGATGTGACCGTCGGTGCCGATCCCGAGGAACTGCAGATCAATACCCCCAGCTTGCTCGATCGCCCGCTCGTAAGCGAGGCACGCAGCGGGTATGTCGTTTGTGAGTCCGTCAGGACCGGCAACCGCGTCGGCGGCGAAATCGACTCTTCCGGTGAACATGTTCTCGATCACCGTGCGATACCGCTGCTGATGACCGACAGGCAGGCCGACATATTCGTCCAGCGTGAACGCGCGCGCTTGAGCGAAACTGACCGTACCGGCCTGAAAACGAGTCACGATCTCGTCATAGATGGGCTGCGGGGAACTCCCGGTAGCCAGCCCGAAAACAGCTGTAGGAGAACGGTCTAGTAGTGCTTGTACAGCATCTGCTGCTACCTGACCGATTTGCTCGGCGCTTTCCAGGATGACAACTTCCATACCGTTCTCCTCAGCTGTATTTAGCGCACCGTGTATAGGGGGTCTGCGCCTTCGATCTGTCCGCTTGCCGGGTTAGTGATTGCCTCCGGGCCGACCTCCAGAGCCATGACTGGCACAACGACGCTGCGGCCGGACTTAGCGACAGCAGCGACGTCGTAGTCGATGAGAAGCTGTCCAGCTTCCACGCTGTCACCAACGTTCGCGTGTTTGGTGAAACCTTTGCCTTTGAGGCCGACCGTTTCGATGCCTAGGTGCGTGAGGATCTTGCGACCTGATGGCGTCTTGATAACGAAGGCATGCGGCCACATCTGTACTAGCTCGCCTGAGACCGGTGAAGTAACTGGAATCTTTGTTTTTTCTTCCGGTTCGATAGCTAGACCGTTACCGAGTAGACCGTCAGAGAACGTTTCGTCGGAAACTTCGCTCAGTGGCACGACCCGTCCGGTGATTGGCGCGAAAATGACCAGTTCATCTGTGGTGGCAGTTTTTTCATCCGAGGCAGAGGCATCAGATTTTTCTGCGTCGGTGGTCGCGTCGTGACGTGAGCTCTTTTCTTTCTCCTCGGCGGTAGGTTCTTCGCCGGTGAGAACTTGACGCATGTCATGTTTGAGCGACTCGGCGCGCGGACCAAACACAGCCTGGATGTTGTTACCGACTTCGAGGACACCGGCGGCACCGAGTTCACGTAGACGTTCTTTGTTGATGCGGCTGGTGTCTTCTACCTCGATGCGTAGGCGTGTGATGCACGCGTCGACATAGAGCAGGTTTTCGCGTCCACCGAAAGCCTCGACGAGTTGGGTGGCCAATTCGTTGCGGTCGGTCGTAGCGGAGTCTTGCTCTTCTTTTTCGCTGTCGCCGCTGTTGGTGGTGTCTTCACGGCCCGGGGTGCGTAGGTTCCATGCGGTGATTGCGAACCGGAACACCACGTAGTAGAGGATAAAGAACCCGACGCCGAGGCCAAGAAGCAACGGGATGTTTTGGGCTGCCTTGGAGTTTCCGTAGAGAAGCAGGTCGATCAGGCCGGCAGAGAAGGAGAATCCGAGGTGAATGTCCAGGGTGTATGCCGCGGCCAGGGACAAACCGGTAAGGATCGCGTGCAGCACGTAAAGCGGGAACGCGGCGAACATAAACGCGAATTCGAGCGGTTCGGTGATGCCGGTGAGGAATGCAGTCAAGCCTGCAGCGCCGAAAATACCGGCGGCGAATTTCTTCTGGTTGGGGCGAGCGCAATGCATCATCGCTAGGGCGGCGCCAGGCAGACCGAACATGAGAATCGGGTAGAAGCCGGAGGTGAGGATACCTGCGGTGGGGTCACCGGCGGCGAAGCGGGTTAGCTCGCCGTGGAGGGCACCATCTGGGGTGGCGAAGCTGCCGTACTGGAACCAAATGTAGATGTTGATGATGTGGTGCAGCCCGAAGGGGATGAGTAGACGGTTGAAAAGACCGTAGATGAATGCACCGACGGCACCTGCACTGGCAATGCTGGTTGCCAACGTGGTCAGACCTGCGTTGAACAGGGGGTAGCAGTAGGACATCGCGAAGCCGACAATGAGCACCGTGAACGAGACGATGATCGGCACAAACCTGCGGCCGCCGAAGAACCCTAGGTAGGTGGGAAGTTCGATGTCGTGGAAGCGGTCGAAGAGCTTCGCGGTGATGAGACCGACGACGATACCGCCGAGAACACCGTAGTTAATGGTCAAAGGTGCGCCGGCGATGTCGACTTTTCCGGCGAGGACCACCGGGGACATGGCCTTAAAGACGCTTTCGATGACGATGTATCCGGCCACGGCGGCTAGGGCCGTGGAACCGTCAGCTTTCTTGGCCATGCCGATGGCGATACCGACGGCGAAGAGAATGGCAAGCTGTTTGAAGATTGAATCCCCAGCAGCGGTCATCGCGTCGAAGAAGGGGCTGACTACGGGAGTTTCGATCCAGCCGAGGACGTCTTCTTGTCCGAAGCGCAACAGTAGGCCCGCGGCGGGCAGTAGTGCGATCGGTAGCATCAAAGACTTGGCGAAGCGTTGTAGACCGCTGAAGCGCCCCTTGCGTGGGGCCCGTGACGGGGCCGTGTCGGTGGTGGTACTCATGGGATCCTTCCTCGGCCCGTAGGCCCTTACCTTCATTGGTCTAGACCAGAATATGGGTGTGGTGCAGGTGGGCTGTGGTCGAGGGTGGCATGGCTTGGCTTCAGCCGGAAGAGAACGAGAGAAGGTGGTTGTGCGTTGATTCTCTGACCGGATTAATGGAGGGGTGGTTTAGCTCGTGAAGGTGCCCAAGTACTACTGGGTTAAAACAGAGATCATCGAGTACATGCGTGAGCTGGTCGCAGGAGATGCGATACCAGGTGAAAGAGAGCTAGCGCAGCTGTTCGGAACATCACGTACGACGGTGCGGCAGGCGATTGCTGAGCTTGTGGTTGAAGGGCGGTTGCAGCGCAGGCAGGGGCGGGGAACGTTTGTTTCTCCGCCGAAAGTGATGCGGGTACGGCAGTTGACGTCGTTTTCGGAGGATTTGCGTTCGGAAGGGTCGATGCCCGGGGCGGTCATTGTTGCCGTGGGAGAGGTTGCTGCTCACGGGGAGGTGTGTGAGCGGCTTGGGGTGGTATCAGGGGTACCTGTGATGAGGGTGGAGCGGGTACGGACTGCAGCTGGTCAGCCGTTAGCGCATGAGACGGCGTTTTTACCGGGGCCGTTACCTGGTTTGGGTGAGGCATTGGAGGGGGGTGGTTCGTTGTATTTGACGTTGGAGGAGAGGTTTGGGCGGGTGATTACGACGGTGGAGGATGTGGTTGAAACCTCGTTTGCAAGTCCGCGGGAAGCGGATTTGTTGGCTGTGGAGACGGGGTCGCCACTGTTATTGGTGCATCGCACGGGGTGGGGCGCTGATGGTGCGCTGGTGGAGTGGACGCGTTCGGTGTTCCGAGGTGATCGATTTCGTTATGTGGCGCGCCAGCAGGTGAGCTTGTAAGTGGGGTAAGGGTGTTGGGCCGGTCGCGGTGGTTCCGTGACCGGCCCGGGGTGTTTTAAAGGGTGGCGATGAAGTCTTCGAAGGCGAGGTCGTCGAAGGCTGCTGCTACGCCGCGGTGGGTGATTTTCCCGGCATGGGTGTTTAGGCCTAGGGCTAGGGCGTGGTCGGTGCGGCAGGCGGTTTCCCAGCCGGCGTCGGCGAGTTTGAGTACGTAGGGCAGGGTTGAGTTGGTTAGTGCGTAGGTGGAGGTGTTGGGGACTGCGCCGGGCATGTTTGCTACGCAGTAGAACACGGATTTGTGCACGGTGAAGGTGGGGTCTGCGTGGGTGGTGG
Source organism: Dermatophilus congolensis (assembly GCF_900447215.1). Classification (NCBI taxonomy): domain Bacteria; kingdom Bacillati; phylum Actinomycetota; class Actinomycetes; order Micrococcales; family Dermatophilaceae; genus Dermatophilus; species Dermatophilus congolensis. The sequence goes on along the minus strand of NZ_UFYA01000001.1, from coordinate 2,206,476 downwards.
GGTGTGAGTCTTCGAAGCATCCGCCTTGGTCGATGGCGACGTCGACGAGCGCAGATCCGGGTTTCATGTGGGAAACCATCTCGTTAGTAACGAGTTTGGGTGCTTTGGCTCCGGGGATGAGGACGGTGCCGATGACTAGGTCGGCGTTGAGTACTTGTTCACGGACGGTGAGGGGGTTTGAGGCTAGTCCTTGGACGCGGCCGTTGTATTGCCAGTGGACGGTGCGGAGTTTGGTGAGGTCTGTGTCGAGGATGGTGACGTTGGCGCCCATGCCTACGGCGATTTGGGCGGCGTTTTGTCCGGCGGTTCCGGCGCCGAGGATGACGACGTTACCCATGGAGACTCCGGCAACTCCGCCAAGGAGGATGCCCATGCCGCCTTGGGATTTCATGAGGGCTAGGGCGCCCATTTGGGGGGCGAGGCATCCGGCTACTTCGGACATGGGGTGTAGCAGGGGTAGGGAGCGGTCGGGGAGTTGGACTGTTTCGTAGGCGATGGCGGTGGTGCCGGCGGTGAGGAGGGCTTCGGTTTGGGGGCGGTCTGCGGCCAGGTGCAGGTATGTGAAGAGGAGGAGGTCATCGCGTAGTAGGGGGTATTCGGAGGCGATGGGTTCTTTTACTTTGAGGACCATTTCTCCGGCGGACCAGGTGGTTTCGGCGTCTTTGGTGATGGTTGCGCCGGCTGAGATGTAGTCCTGGTCTTGGATGAGGGAGCCGATGCCTGCGCCTGCTTGGACGAATACTTCGTGTCCGTGGTGGGTGAGTGCGGCTACTCCGGCGGGGGTGATGGCGACGCGGTTTTCGTTGTTTTTGACCTCGGTGGGCACGGCGATTTTCATGTCAGGCTCCCTTGCCTTGTTCACGGTGGTTGCGCGTGCGGCGGTGTGTGCCGTTGCGCTGGAGTGGTGGTGGCTCCTGTTGGGTTAAGCCTGGCACTGTGAGGGCTGAGTTTGGCGGGTTTGTTTGAGTCTGTGAGGTGTTGGTGTCGTGCCGGCCACTGGTTGTGTGGGTGTTGTCAGTGGCCGGTGTGTGGTTTAGGCGGCGTTGTTGGGGTTTTGGGTCCACATGTCGGGGCCGAATACTTCGTAGGAGATATTGGTGGTGGGAATGCCTTTGGCGGTGAGTTGGGTGTGGATGTTGCGCATGAATGGCAGGGGGCCGCACATAAAGACGTGGGTGTTGGTGGGTAGGTCGATGGTGCTCAGGTCCATGTGTCCGGTGTGGGTGTCGGTGTTGTCAGGTGTTTCGTACCAGCAGTGACGGGTGATGTTGGGCATGGTGGCGGTGCTGGTGGCGATCGTTGTGCGCAGTGGGTGTAGAGCGGGGCAGTGGTCAGCGTGGAGAAGGTAGATGTCGCGTTCGGGCTGTCGTTGGGCGAGGTCTTCGAGGATGGCGGCCATGGGGGTGATGCCTACGCCAGCGGAGATGAGAGCCAGGGGAGTGTTGGTGTTGTCGAGGGTGATGTCGCCGCAGGGTTGGGAGACCTGGAGATGAGTGCCTGGATGGGCGTTGGCGGCGAGCCAGGTGGAGACGGCTCCGGCGGGGCTTTCGTTGTGGCTGTCGATTTTTTTGATGGTGATGCGGAAGGTGTTTTCGTCGGGTTGTCCGGAGATGGTGTATTGGCGGGGTTGGGTGTGGCCGGGGGCGATTTCGATGTTGAGGGTGATGTATTGGCCGGGTTGCCAGGCGGGGAGTGTTCCGGTGGTGGGGCGTAGATGCAGGGAGAAGGTGGTGTCGGTTTCGTGGATGCGGTCAGTGACCGTGTAGTCGTGCCAGGGGGTGTTGGGGTTGGTGCCGGCGAGGGCGTAGAGCTTTGCTTCTTCGGCGATAAGTTGGGTGGCGAATAGCCAGTAGACCTCGTTCCAGGCGGCGGCGATGTCGGGGGTGAGGGTGTCGCCGAGGGTTTTGCCAATGGCTTGCATGAGGTAGTGGCCGACGATGGTGTATTGGGGTGCGGTGACTCCTAGGGAGACGTGTTTGTGCGCGATGCGGCGCAGTACGGGGGTGAAGTCGGGGGTCTCAGGAGAGATGAGGTGGGTTGCGTAGGCGACGACGCTGGCTGCTAGTGCTTTGGGTTGTTCTCCGATGGCTTGATTGGCCATGTTGAAGATGTTTGTGAGTTCAGGGTGGTCGTGGAACATGTCGCTGTAGAACTGGGTGGTGATGAGGGTGCTGTGTTCGGCGACGAGGGCGGCGGTTGCTTTGACGATGGTTGCTGATGGGGCGGAGAGCATGGGAGGTCCTTGGTGTTGGGTGCGTGGTGGGGAGGCACAGCCCTTTTTGCGCTGTTTAAGCCAGATTCAATCCTGGGTGGTGTCTCGTGTGCCACGCCCACGAGATGAGTTCCACGGTGATTGAACGCATTCGGGTGCTCTGATGGCGTTCTATGGAGGTATGACTTCTGCTGCGGAATTGATTGCTCCTTGTCGGGCCCTCCTGATGGACATGGATGGCACTTTGGTGAATTCGAATGCCTCTGTTGAGCGTGCTTGGACGGCATGGGCCCAGGCTGTGGGGGCTGACCCGCAGGAAGTGTTGAGTTTTTGTCATGGGCAACCGGCGCCGGTGACTATGCGGCGTTTCGCTCCGCAGTGGAGTGAGGAACGGATTGTTGAAGAGGTGGAACGTCACATTGCTCGTGAGGTTGAAGATGTCGCGGATGTCACACCTATGCCGGGTGCGCTTGAGCTGACTCAGTGGCTGGATGAGCAAGACATGCCGTGGGCTGTGGTGACGAATTCACCGGCGGAGCTGGCCCGTCGACGGCTAGCGGCGGCGGGGTTGCAGCCGCCAGTGCTGGTGACGGCTAGTGATGTTACGGCGCCTAAGCCAGCGCCGGACCCGTACGAGTATGCGGCAGAGTTGTTGGCGGTTTTGCCTAGTGAGGCTTTGGCTGTTGAGGACTCTCCTGCGGGGTTGGCGGCTGGGCGTGAAGCGGGTTGTGTCACGGTCGCCGTTATGGGGGCTTGTGATGCTGATCTAGTTCTGGCAGATCCGGATGAGTTGTTGATGCTGCTGCGTGAGGTGCATGAGCGGTAGAGCTGCTGGTGGGGGCGCGTCAGCGGCATTGGTGTGTGAGCCAGGTGCGGGCGCGTTCCTCAGTCTGGTCGGTGGGGGTGGGGCTGTCGGGGGTAATTGAGCCGATAGCTGGGGCTCCGTGGATGCTGGTGGCTTGGTGGGTGGGCAGGGTGAGGCGTGAGCCGTCGTAGAGCTGCCAGGTTTTGTCCATGGTGGCGTTTCCACTGGTGGGCGCGCCGAATGTGCGTGTGTTGGGGCGACCAGTGAGGGCGACTGTGGCGATTTCTCCGGGGCCTGAAGTGCGGGGACTGAGCAGGACGGCTACAGGGGCATGTGTTTTGGGGTAGGCGCGGTAGGTGCCGAAACGCCATGAGCCGTTCATGGTGAGGGTTCCGCCTTCGATGGCTGCTGTGGTTGTGGTGCCCTGGTTGTCTGTCAGGGTCATGAGGGGGCCGTTGGGGAACAGGGGCGTTAGGCCAGCTAGGACGGGGTGGGCGTCGCTGTTATTCAGTTCGCGTAGGTCGACGATCCATCCGCAGGTAGTGCGGGGTCGGGTGACGTCGATGTTTGAGGCGAGTTGGTCAGCGTATTTCTGGTTGTGTGGTGGGGCGTTTGATGGAACTCGGGGCAGGGTGAGGGTGGTGATGCCGTTTTCGCTGTTGACGGTGGGCATGGGGCCGGTGGGGTCTGTTCGGGGGGTGATGGTGGCGGCTGGAGTGAAGATACCTTTTCCGCGTCCTGCGGTCCGAGTGGCGTCTTCCAGCGCGGACCAGGTTTGTTCGTAGCTGTTTTTACCGCTGGTGGTGCGCAGTGCCTGGGCTCGGGTGGCTGTCCAGGCGGGGCCGCGTGCGCCTAGGCCGTGGTCCATATGGGTGAGCGCGTCGGCGGCGTATTCGGTGGCAGTGGGGGGGATGATTCGGACACCTTCTCGGCTGGTGATGGACCAGGCGAGGCCGCCGCCTACTGCGATGTTGAGCATCGCGAGCACGACGAGGGTCGTGATGTATCGGCGCGATGTGGGGGCAGTCATTAAGCCATTCTCGCCAAATGACAGCGCAGGTGTCGTGTGGGAGGGGATGGATATGTGGTGGCGGCTGCTTTGGCCGGGGCGGGAGTGTGGCGAATGTTGTTTTTGTGGATCGGTATGTCTATGGCTGGTTTTGGGGCAGGAAGAGCAAGCTTCGCTTAACGGAGCCGGCTAGTTCCCTTTGCTTCCGATTCCGTTTCGCCTGTGGCGTGGCCGCAGGCGAGTTGCACCCACCTCACAGAAAGTGAAGACCATGATCATCCAGAAAAGTCGCCGAACATTAGCTCTTTTGTCTGCGCTTGCCGGGGCTGGGCTTGTGCTAGGTCCTGTGTGCGGCGGTGCGGTGGCGATGCCGTTGGGACTGGCCTCGATGCCGGGGGCTGCTGGCTGTGGCAGCGAACCCACGACGACGATTCCGCAGGTGCAGGGGGAGGGCGATGTTTCTCCCATGGAGGGCAAGACCGTCACTGTGCGCGGTGTTGTAGTGGGGGACCTGCAGGAGGGTGGCTATAACGGGTTTTTCATTCAAGATGCCAAGGGTGATGGCAAGGCAAGCACTAGTGATGGTGTGTTTGTTTATGACCCGGCCGGTAGCGCAACGCACGTGAACGTTGCTGTTGGTGATGTGGTTGTCGTTGAGGGGGTGGTGAACGAGTACAAGGGGCTAACGCGGATCTCTTCAGTGAAAGCGAACACGGTGTGTGGCAAGCAGGAGCTTCCTGCCGCCACCGTGCTTGATCTGCCGGCTACGCCTGCGCAGTTGGAGGCGTTGGAGGGCATGTATGTCCGTCCTTCGGATGCGTTGACTGTCACGGATGTTTACAACCTCAACAGGTTTGGTGAGGTTGTGCTCTCTGAGGGGGGTGTGTTGAAGAACCCGACGGAGGTGGCGCAGCCGGGGAAGGCAGCTCAGGTGGTGATGAAGGAGAACCGTCAGCGGCGGATCATTCTCGATGATGGTCGTAGTGGGAATTTGGCCAAGGATAAGCAGCAGCCTCCGTATTTGACGGTGAAAGATCCGGTGCGTGTGGGTGATCAGGTGTCGGTGTTGCAGCCGTCGGTGTTGTCGTATGGGTTCGACGCCTACCGACTGGAGCCTGCCGACGGCACTTGGGAAGGAACAACATTTGCCTCCAAGAGCCCCCGGACGTCTGCTCCTGCTCCGGTGACAGGAAACTTGAAGGTCGCTGATGCGAATGTCTTGAACTACTTCGTCACGTTTGGGGGCAAGTCGCGAGGGGCAGGTAGCCCCGAAGAACAGAAGCGCCAGGAAGCAAAAATTATTGCTGAGCTGCGCGCATTGAATGCTGACGTGATTGCTCTGCAGGAGGTGGAGAACTCGGCAGTGACGACTCCCTCGGACCCGTACAAGGCAGTGCGAACGTTGACTGAGGCGCTTAACAAAGCTGAGGGTGCGCAGGTGTGGGGTTTCGTGGAGGCACATGAGGCTAGCGACCTCATCACAACGGCGATCATCTATCGCCGGGATCGTGTTGAGCCGGTGGGGGCTGCGATGAAGCCTGTGGAAAACAGTGTGTGGGACAACGCGCGAGAGCCTATTGCCCAAGCCTTTTCGGCAAAAGGTGAGGTGTTTTCACTGATCGTGAACCACTTCAAGTCCAAAGGTTCTGGTCAGGGGAAAGGCAATGTTGACTCTGGTGATGGGCAAGGCAACTCCAACGCTGATCGGGTAGCTCAGGCGAAGAGTCTGGTGGCATTCGTTAACGAGGTGAAAGCCAAAACCAAGGATGCGGATGTGCTGAGTGTGGGTGACTACAACGCGTACACGAAAGAGCAGCCGTTAGATGTGCTGCGCAAGGCCGGGCTAGTTGATGTGGGTGCCAAATTCGCTGCGCAGGACACGTACGTGTTCAACGGTGAGTCCGGTTCGTTGGATCACGCATTCGCTACGCCAGAATTCGCCGCGAAAGTGCAGGGCATGAAGGTGTGGGATATCAATGCCCAGGAGTCATACGCGTACCAGTACAACGGTGTACCTGCGTTGTACGCACCGGATGCTTTCCGTGCCAGCGACCACAATCCGATGATTTTGGGGGTGCAGACAGGACGTTGATCACAGGAGCAAGTTGCCTGTGATGAAGTGGTGTGAGTGGGGCTAGGCGTGCGTGTCTGGCCCCGCTCATGTGTCTGATGTGTGCCAACAACGGGTGAAGGTGGTGCCACGGGTCGGGTTGCTGCGGTTAGGGTGTCGGGCATGGAAAAACCGCAAGTAACCATTCCCGAGGGCGATGCGCCTGCTGAGTTGCTGCTTGAAGACCTCATTGAGGGCGATGGTGCACCGGCCGCGCACGGTAACGTTGTCTCGGCGCATTACGTCGGGGTTTCGTGGTCCACGGGTAAGGAATTCGACAATAGTTTCGATCGCGGTGAGCCGCTGCAGTTCCCGTTGGGCGCGGGCATGGTCATCAAAGGGTGGGAAGACGGCATCGTCGGCATGAAGGTCGGTGGACGTCGTCGCATCACGATTCCGCCACATTTGGGTTACGGAGATCGAGGCGCTGGTGGTGTGATCAAGCCGGGCGAGACTTTGGTGTTCGTAGTTGACCTTGTAGCGGTCGACTGAGACGACGTGCTCTGCAGCGCCGCTGTGCCCGACACGCGGGCGCAGCGGCGCTGCATTCTTTTATAGGGTGATAATTTCTGCGCGATTCACGGGAATCGTGCAGTAAGACGAACGGGCAAGGCGGTCCCATGAGTAGTTCCGAAAGCACGGAAACGAGTAATCAGGCAGAACTCCAGCGGGGCCTAAAGCCGCGTCATATCAACATGATCGCGATCGGGGGTGCGATCGGAACGGGTCTGTTCGTTGCTTCGGGTGGCACGATCAGCAATGCAGGTCCTGGTGGAGCGCTGGTTGCCTACGCGGCGATCGGGTTCATGGTGTTCTTGTTGATGCAGTCTCTGGGTGAGATGGCGACGTATTTGCCGATCGCAGGTTCGTTTGAGGCGTACGGAACACGTTTTGTCAGCCCCTCATTCGGGTTTGCGATGGGGTGGAACTACTGGGCTAACTGGGCAATCACGTTGGCGGTGGAGTTGGTGGCCGCAGCGTTGGTGATGCAGTTCTGGTTTCCAGATACCCCTGGCTGGGTGTGGTCGGCGCTGTTTTTGGCGATCATCGTGTCGTTGAACGCGATTAACGTACGTACCTTCGGTGAAGGTGAGTTCATTTTCGCCTCGATCAAGGTGGTCACGGTGATCGTGTTCCTTGTGGTCGGTGTGGCGATGATTTTGGGGATTTTGGGCGGTCATGCTCCAGGTTTAGAGAACTGGACGCGGGGTGAGGCACCGTTCGTGAGTGGGTTTGCTGGCATGTTGTCGGTGTTCATGATTGCGGGGTTCTCGTTCCAGGGAACCGAGATGGTGGGTGTGACTGCTGGCGAGGCGCAAGAGCCAGAGAAGTCGATTCCACGGGCGATCCGTTCGGTGTTCTTCCGGATCATGCTGTTCTATATCGGTGCGATCGCTGTGATTGGGTTTCTTCTTCCGTACACGGATTCGCGTTTGCTCAGTGCGGAGAAGGGTGGGGACATCACGATTGCCCCGTTCACGTTGATCTTTGAGAACGCGGGCATTCTGGGTGCGGCGACCATCATGAACGCAGTGATTCTCACAGCGATTCTATCGGCAGGTAACTCGGGCATGTATGTGTCTACGCGAATGCTGTACGGATTGGCGGTTTCGGGGAAAGCTCCGAAGATCTTCACGAAGGTGACTGCCGGTGGGATTCCGTTGCCTGCTTTGCTGGCGACTACTGCGGTGGGTGCCTTGTGTTTTCTTACGAATTTCTTTGGTGAGGGAACTGCGTATACGTGGTTGGTGAACGCTTCAGGGCTGGCTGGGTTCATTACCTGGATGGGTATTGCGTGGTCGCATTGGAAGTTCCGTCGTGCCTACATGGCTCAAGGAGGTGAACCGAAGGATTTGCCGTACAAAGCAGCGTTGTTCCCTATCGGTCCTCTCGTTGCGCTGGTGATGTGTGCTGTGGTTGTGGTCGGGCAGGGGTACAACTTCTTTTCTGACCCGCTGGGAAATTTGCCGGCCATCGTGGCGACGTATATCGGTCTTCCTTTGTTCTTCAGCGTGTGGTGGGGGCACAAGCTGGTGACGAAGTCTAAGAAAGTCGATCCGTTGGAGGCTGACCTGTCTCGGCCGTGATCGTTGGTTGTTATTGGGGGCGTTTTGGCGGCGCTTTCAAGGCAAATGCTTGCGCAAATTTTTCTGTTGAGATACCAGCAAGTAGGGATTTATTTACCTTCCCAACTACCGATGAGGTAGGAAAACGCAGGTCATAGGATTAGTGGGGGCGGTTGCTGTCTGTGCGGAAGACAACAATCGCCCCCACCGCTTCCAGCGTGGGCCTGTGGCTGTGGGGCGCAGACTGGATGGGTGGACCCTGCGCTTCTCCTCCTGACCCTGGTGATCGTCACGGCATTGACGTTCGACTTCACCAACGGATTTCACGACACCGGAAACGCGATGGCGACCTCGATCGCCACCGGCGCCTTGAAGCCGAAGTTTGCGGTGGCGCTCTCTGCGATCCTCAACCTCGTTGGAGCCTTCCTGTCCGTCGAGGTCGCTTTGACAGTGACGAACGCGGTTATCAAGATCCAGACCGCCGACGGCGCTCCTCGACCTGAGATGGTCAGCGACGGGGGCCTGACACTCTTGCTGATCCTGCTGTGCGGACTCGTGGGCGCGATCATCTGGAACCTCATCACCTGGTTATTCGGCCTGCCATCGAGCTCATCGCATTCCCTGTTTGGTGGCTTGATCGGCGCCACCGTCGCAGGTATCGGATGGTCAGGAGTTAACTGGGCAGGCAACGGAACCAAACTGGATGGCGTCCTTGGAAAAGTTCTTCTACCGGCGGTCGTTTCCCCTTTTGTTGCATGTCTTGTAGCTGGAATCGGGACCTGGCTGATCTACCGCATCACTCGCGGTGTCGCTGAACGACATAAGGAGAACGGGTTTCGGTGGGGTCAGATCGGTACCGCTTCCCTTGTTTCTCTCGCGCATGGCACCAACGACGCCCAAAAAACCATGGGCATCATCACCTTGGCCCTCATCGCCAGCGGACACTGGACTGACCTGGAGAGCGTTCCCCTTTGGGTCAAAATCGCCTGCGCCGTAGCTATTGCCGCTGGAACCTGGCTAGGCGGTTGGCGCATCATCCGCACTCTTGGCAAAGGACTCGTGGAGATCGACTCTCCCCAGGGCATGGCAGCAGAGTCCGCTTCGGCCGCGGTCATCCTCACCTCTAGCCACATGGGTTTTGCGCTATCAACCACGCACGTCGCCACCGGGTCCATCCTCGGCACGGGACTAGGACGCCCGGGAGCCGACGTCCGCTGGGGCGTGGCAGGCCGCATGGTGATCGCCTGGCTTATCACTCTTCCCGCCTCAGGCATCGTCGGAGCCGTCACCTGGTGGCTCGCCGCCGCCTTGGGGCACGTCGCTGGTCCTCTAGCAGTTACGGGTATCCTCGTCGCCGCATCACTGTGGATGTGGCGTCACTCCCAGAAAGACAAAGTCGACCATGACAACGTCAACGCCGACTGGGAAACGCCGCCAGTTGACGTCGCCGAGGTCCGCATCACCCCGGTGGTTGTCACCACCGTCCCCGAGGAGGACCGATGATCGCCTACTTCCTTTCCGAAGTTGGAGCCGTAACTGCCGTAGCGCTAGTTGTCGGAGCAGGGCTGCCCGCTCTCTACTCCTTTGGTATCCGCTCCCTTTCAAGCGGCGTCAGCGACACAGCACCACCCCCCACGAGCAACAGAATCCTGGCTTTCTTCATCTTCGGGTTGGTTCTCCTTGTGGTTCTCTTCGGCCTTCTGGTCATCCTTTCTTCCGGCCTGGGAGCCAAAGTTGAGCTGAACGGTTTCATCCCCACATTCGTATCCAAATAGCCACCCAACTACTGCCGTGACCAAAGCCATACAGCTAGATCCATAAGGCAATTCGAAGCAGCTGACAGCTCAAAGCAGATATCTGAGCCCAGATAGGTACCCACGCCTCGGTTATGGTCACTAACTGAACACACGACATCGCGCGTGAAGCCGGCGAAACCCCGGCACGGTCCCGCCACTGTGAGCCGCCTCCAGCGGCGAGTCAGACCACGCCCTTGTCTTCCGCACTCGGTGGGGACGGACGATCCCCGACGGAGGATTAACGACACCGCTCCACTGGGCATCCTGTCGCGCTCCTCGCGACGGGGTAATACCCGCTCGGCCCCACCGCGAACCATCCTGGAGTCGCGTTGGACACACACACCTGCCGAGCGAAACCTTCCCACAGTCGCCGACTACCGGCCTTCTGGACCGGCTTCGCTCTCCTGATCGCCCTCATCATCAGTGCGATCTGCTCACTCGGGTTCGGTGCCGAGCCACTTCCACTGCCCACTGTCGTCGACGCCATCGCCAACGGTCCCGTAACCAGCACAGACCCGGCCTCTCTCATCGTCTGGGAACTGCGTCTTCCCCGCGCCATCCTTGCCATCGCCGCCGGTGCCGGACTGGCCATCGCCGGTACCGCCATCCAAACTCTCGTCCGCAACCCCCTAGCTGACCCTTACCTCCTGGGCATCTCCTCTGGCGCCTCCGTCGGCGCCACCGCCGTCATCGCTCTAGGGTTCGCTGCCTGGGCCGGTAACTGGGCACTGACCGTTGGTGCCCTAGCTGGCGCATTAGCCGCTGCGCTCCTCGTCTTCGGTGTCGCCCAAGCCCAAGGCGGACTCACCCCGCTACGTCTCATCCTGACCGGAACCGTTCTCTCCAGTGCTTTCTCCTCCCTCGCCAGCTTCCTTGTCTTCTGGGCCGCGGACCCTCAAGCCACCAACTCCGTACTCTTCTGGCTGCTCGGCAGCCTCTCTGGCGCAACTTGGGACAATGTGTGGATCCCCGTCATCGCCGCCATCCTCGCTGCTCTCGCCGCCCTCGGACTGTCCGGATGGCTCGATGCCCTCGCTGCCGGAGACGACACCGCCGCCGCGCTTGGCGTCCCCGTCCGTGGCCTGCGCATCTGCCTTTTCGTATCGCAAGCCCTTCTTGTTGGCTTAATCGTCGCCGTCGTCGGTGGAATCGGCTTCGTGGGACTCATCGTTCCCCACATCGCCAGGCTCCTTGTTGGCGGACGTCATCGAGCCGTCATCCCCGTCGCAGCCTTGGCTGGAGCTGTATTCCTCGTATGGGTTGACGTGCTCTCCCGCGTCGCGGTCCGCCCCGTCGAACTACCCCTCTCCGTCCTGACCGGCCTCATCGGAGCCCCCGTGTTCCTGTTCCTTCTGGGCCGCAAGTCCTACCGATTCGGAGACAGCCGATGAACACCCCCAGCCTCACCGCCACCGACCTAGCCGTAGCCATCGACGGACGAACCATCCTCAGCAACGCCAACATCCACCTCCACGCCGGCCACAGCCTGGCCCTCGTCGGCCCTAACGGCTCCGGAAAATCCACCCTCATCCGAGCCCTCGCCGGTATCCGCACCCCCGCAGCAGGCCACGTTCACGTTGACGACACCGACCTACACACCATACGCCCCCGCGACCGAGCCCGCTTGGTCAGCGTCGTCGTCCAAGACGAAAACCCCCTCGCCGACCAGTACGCAGGCGAATACGTAGCCCTCGGCCTCACCCCCCACCTCAACCCATGGTCCAGGCCCGGCCACAGTGAGCACGAACGTGTCCTGGCAGCCCTTAACGCCGTAGGCATGGCCGACTTCGCCGACCGCCCCATGGGACACATGTCTGGCGGTGAACGCCGCCGAGTCATCCTCGCACGCGGCCTAGTGCAAGGCACACCGCTGCTCTTCCTTGACGAGCCAACAAACCACCTCGACATCGCCCAACAGATTGCGCTCCTGGACCTCGTGCGCGAACTCGACAAAACCGTCATCGCCGCCATCCACGACCTTGATCTTGCTTTGGCATATTTCGACAACGTCGCCGTTATTCACGACGGCCGTATTCAAGATGCAGGCGAATCCCACACCGTCATCACCGGTGAGGCCACAGCCCGCGCATTCGGTGTGCACATCGCCACTGCCCCCCACCCCCACAGCGGACAAGAGCATCTGCTTCTCGAAAGCATGGCCCACCCGCGTCCTAACAGTCACCTCATGGGAGAAAGCCAATGAAACGTCGTCACCTCGTTCCCCTCACCAGCGCAGCCTTAGCCCTTGCACTAGGAGTCAGTGCCTGCAGCAGTGGTTCGGCCCCCGGCACGAACTCAGCCGCAGGCGGAACTACCATCACCAACTGCGGTCAACCGGCCCAATTCCCCGCCTCTGCGAAGCGTTTCTTTGTTAACGACTCTGGAATGATCGCGATGATGCTCGCCATCGGAGCAGGAGAGAAGATCAGCGGCTTCTCCAGCCTCGAAAAGAACGCCGAAACCCTCTCCCGTCACTACGGTAAAGACGCCCTTGGCGGTAAACAGGAAGTCAGCAACAACATGCCTGCGCTCGAAACCCTTATCGCGCAGCGCCCGGATGTTGTCGTCGCTGGATGGAACTACGGTTACAAGGAAAACCAAGTCACCCCCAAGGTTCTCCAAGGCAAAAACATTGCCCCCTACATCCTCACCGAAAGCTGCCGCCAAAAAGACGGTCAGAAAGCACGCGGCGTCACCGACCCATGGACTGCTCTGGACACAGACCTGAAAAACCTCGGCACCCTGACTGGCAAATCAGACCAAGCAGCCAAAGTCATCGAAGACATCAGCCAACGCCGTAAAGCCCTCGAAGACGCACCGCAAGCCGAGAAAAAGCCCAACGTGCTCGTCTTCGACTCTGGAACAGAAACCGTATTCACCAGCGGTAAGTTCGGTGGACCGCAAGCAGTCATCGACACCGCAGGCGGCCGCAATGTGATGGAAGACGTCAACGACACATGGACAACCGTGTCCTGGGAACGTGTTGCAGCCAGCAAACCAGACGCCATCGTTTTCGTCAGCTACGGCGAACAATCCATGGCTCAAAAGATTGCTTTGCTCGAAGCTAACCCCTCAACCAAAGACCTCCCTGCAGTAAAAGAAAAGCGCTACGTCAACCTGCCCTACGCAATGTGGGTTTCTAGCCCGCTGAACATCGATGCATCTGAGCAACTGCGTTCTCACCTCGAAGAATGGGAACTCGTACCTGAATCGAAACTGCCAAAACCCAAGTTCGATGACACCAAAGACGCTTTCTAAACACCGAAGTACCAGCCAAATAGGGCGGCTATAGCCCTGGTCCGTAGCGGCATACACGCGGCATGATCTGATTCACCGTATGGGGGTTCGGTTCATTACAAGAACCGAATCCCCTTACGGGAGTGTGGGGCAGGCACAGACATAAGGTGCTTCTCTCATCCACACCACGGCCGGTAATCGATGACGGATGGGAGAAGCAGAAAAAGGGGGGCTTCGTAGCAACGATGCGTAACGAAGGGCAAAGCAGTATGAAGCGGGCAGGTGTGGCGACCGGTGTGATCATCGCAGCAGGAGCGCTAGCAGCAGTAGCATCCGTGACAGGCTTGCTTCTAGGAGGACTGTTCGCCCCACCATTCGACACCTTCCAAGACGCACGAGTGCGGGTTCCCGTGCAGCGATGGGCTGACTCCCAAGGACTTTTCCGCCCCGACACCGAAATCGACGCATTTGTGCAGTTCAACAGCTGCGCCACCTACTCCGTCACACTCCCGGGCAGAGAACCTGTCGGTGTGGTGGCAGTCAACGACGGCAAAGGATGGATGGTCTCCGCAACAAGCAGCCCTAACGGCATAGATGACATCGACTCCGAAGGAGAATGCCGAGAGCTGTACCGCATCCACTGAGCTGAACAGCCACGGCGAGGTGCGACACCACAGGCCACTATCGCGGGACAACTCACTCTGCGTGGGTCACGAGAACCACTTACCCGGGAGCGTTTTCGCCGTACCGTGTGGCATTGAAGAGCAGCATTAGGAACGTGCTCGATGGCAGCCAACTACACGATCACGTGATCGAGCAGGCCCCGCCACAGGCACACCCCAACGCTCTCGACACCCTTTGGAATACAGCCCCTCCTGAAATAAGGAATGTCATGACACATTCACGATCACGTGCAGCCCTGGCCTGTGGAATCGCTACGGTCGCTGTTCTAGCCCTATCACCGGCCGGATATGCCGCCGCTGCCACATCGACCCAGCCAGCATTGACAGCATCCCCCGACGCACCCGAAAAAAACACAAACGGGATGCGCAAGGTGCAGATCCTGGGAATCAACGATTTCCACGGCGCACTAGAACCTCCTGCCGGTAGCGGCGGTGTCGTTACCGACGCGCAAGGCAAAAAGATCCCAGCTGGTGGAGTGGAATACCTCTCCACACACCTGCAGAAAGCACGCCAGAAAGCCGCAGCATCCGGAGCAGGAAGCATCACCGTCTCCGCTGGAGACAACATTGGCGGCTCCCCATTCCTGTCTCAAGCATTCCACGATGAACCCACCATCGAAGCACTCAACCGGATCGGCTTGTCCGTCGCCGCTGTCGGTAACCACGAACTCGACCATGGGTGGACCGAACTGCGCCGCATCGCCAACGGCGGATGCTTCAAAGACAAAAAAGACTCCAACAAGGCCTCCTGTGCGCTGCACACCTTCGAAGGCGCCAAATTCGACTACGTCGCAGCCAACATCAAAGACAAAGAAGGTAAAAACCTCGCCCCCTTCGCCATCCGCAAAGTCAACGGGGCACCGGTCGCGTTCATCGGCCTGACCCTCAAAGGAGCCCCCGACATCGTCTCCCAATCCGGGGTGCGCTCCCTCACCTTCGAAGACGAGGTCGCCGCTGGCAACCGCACCGCCGCGTTCCTGAAGAAAAAAGGCGTCAACGCGATGGTGGCTTTGGTTCACCAAGGCGGAAACGTCCCAGCAAAAAGCCCCTGGAACTACCACTGCAAAGACGGCAAATCACTCACCGGCGACATCACACCGATCGCGCGGAACCTTTCCGCAGACATCGACCTCATCATGTCCTCCCACACCCACGAGTCCTACACCTGCTCGGTCCTGGACCCCGCTGGCAAACCACGCCTAGTCACCCAGGCAGGTCACTACGGCCGGCTCTTCGCGCAGGTCGATGCCACCTACAACCCCTCGACCAAAGACTTTGTGCGCGAAACGATGCGGGCCTCCAACCACGTCGTCACCCGTGACGTAGCCAAAGACCCCGCCATGACCGCGCTGATCTCTGCCTACACCGGCAAAGTCAAAACCATCGCCAACAAAAAAGTCGGCACCATCACCGGTGACGTCACCGCAGACCGCGACGCTACCGGATCCACCCCCCTAGGCAACCTGATCGCCGACGCATTCCGCAGCGAGCCCAGCGCCGCGACCAACGGCAAAGCCCCCCAAATTGCATTCATGAACCCCGGCGGTATCCGCGCCGACCTCACCCACGCGTCCTCACCCGCCGGTGAAGGAAAAGGCGTAGTCACCTATAAAGAGGCCTTCTCCGTCCAGCCATTCGGAAACAACATCGTCTCCCTGGACCTGACTGGAGCCCAGATCTACGAGATCCTCGATCAACAATGGGCCGGATCCGAAGCCAAAATCCTCCAGGTCAGTAACGGATTCACCTACGAATACCGCGCCGAAGGCTCCGGCAAAGGCAAAGTCATCCCCAACTCGGTCAAACTCAACGGCACCCCCATCAACCGCGCCGCCACCTACCGAGTTGTCACGAACTCCTTCCTCGCCGACGGCGGAGACGGATTCACCACCTTCAGCAAAGGCACCAAACGTCACCAAGGCGGCCTGGACATCGATTCCTTCACCCGCTACCTCGGTGCACACCAGCCTTACAGCCCCGTCACCACCCAGCGAGTAACCCGCCGCTGAACAACGACCAAAACGGCAACGCCATAAAAGTGCCGCCTCCCCCCAACAAACACCTCGGGAGGAGGCGGCACACATAAAATCACTCCTACACAGCCTTATCCCCAGCGCTTTCCGCCAACGGCGCCAACCACGGATGATCACCCAACGTCGACTCGATCGCCCCCCGCAGCCACGCTCGCCGCTCATCCGATAACAACGGCAACACCACCTCAAAATCAGATACATCCCGCGGCGTCATCGTGCGCGCCTTACTCAAAAACGCCATCTCCGGCTGCACATAAAAAACACCATCCTTCTCCCACAACGCTTCGGACATCGGACGCCGCACCGACCCGTCATGCTGATACACCCACTCCTCCTGCGAAGACTCCGACAACGCAATATCGAACTCCCACGGCTGACGGCCATTACGACGAGTCCACACATCTCGCGTCCCCTCCGGCAACACCTCCTCAGCCGAACCTTCCGGATTTTTCTCCGGAGCAATCGGATACAACGCACCACCAGGAGTCACCGCCCACACATGCTGACGCCCGCTCAACTGCACCCGCAAACTCTTCAACTGGCTACGCAACACGTACACATCCAGATCTACATGCTTACGTGACACGCCCGTAAAGGCCTCCACCGCCCACCCACCCGAAATCCACCACGACCCCAAATACCCCCGAAACAACTCCGCCACATCACCCGGGGACCGACTCACCCACGGCCCATACAGATCAGCCTGCGCTACATCATCAAGCTCAAAAGGATCCATCGCTACCTCCGGGAAACCGTCCAAGCACGCGCCACGACACCAAACCGGAACACACAACGCGCACCATATTTACGCCCAACCTACGTCCACCCACCGCGACGTGCCAGAGCAAACGGTCGCTCAAATAATCAACAAACCACATCCTCGGACAAACAACACAACCTGCGCGCACAACGCTGTATTTTGAAAATCAGTGACAATAACGCGACACGCCACCCTCGAGAACAACAAACAACCCGACAAGCGACCCCCCACGCCGCAACAATAGGTGTGATACCTCAAAACGGTCGCCTACCGGCCGATCAAAAAACGAAACGTAGAAAGGTGGGGCAGTGACACAACCCTCAAGGGAACCCGTAGATACCGGCGCCCTCCACAACGGTCAGCGGGACCCCCTGCCCCTCATCACCTACTTCCAGCCCTTCTACAACCTCAACACCGGCCACCTACAAGGTCTCGAAGCTCTGGCCCGCCACCGCAACAACGACGGCACCACGGACTGGCCCGCCGACTTCTTCGCCACCGCGGAGAAAAACGGACGCATGCGCGACATCGACATCACCGTCCTCCACGACTCCCTCTACCACTTCGCGCGCTGGCAAACATCCGAAAAACGCACCCTCATCCTGTCCGTCAACCTTTCCGAACAATTCGTCACCCACCGCACCGCCCCCAGCGACATCATCCTTGCCCTCGAAAAATTCGGGATCCCTGGTGACCGACTACTCGTCGACATCACCACCACTACCTTCCGACACATCCTCGAAGCGGACCCCGCAGTCACCACCCGACTGCACCGCCTCCAAGAAGAAGAAATCTCCTTCTGCCTCGACGGATTCACCGCAGACGACCTCGACCTACTCGAAGCCGCTGCGGACTTTCCCGTCGACATCCTCAAACTCCACCCGCAAGCACTCTTGGCCGACCCCGACCCCAAAGAAAGCCGAGTCCGCCGCATCGCCGACACCGTCGGCGAAGTAGGACTACCCATGGTCGCGGCAGGCATTGAAACCCAAGCCCAACTAGCCCTCATGCGCGACCTCGGATTCGAATGGGCCCAAGGTTTTTACCTAGGCAAACCCGTCCAAGCAGACCAAGCCCTGGCCAACTCCGTCCCCGACCTCAACCTCGAATGAACCTGGCACTTGGGGCACGCACCACGCCCCGAGGCCACACACCCCCAACCAGACGAACGACCGACCGCGTTATCCCCGCCCTCGCGACTCTGCTGCTCCTGCTCGCCAGCACCCTCATTACCTTTGACCCCGAAGGAGTCGGCCACACCGCCGCCACCATCACCAATCTCATCTTTTTCCTCGGTGCCGCCGCCGGCCCCATCCTTCTACGCGCCACCCCACTGCGATCCTGGATACAAACCAGCATCGCCTGCGCTCTGCTAGCCTGCACCGTTCTAGCCGAGTCCGAAAAAACAATCTTCGGACAATTCACCCCCGCCGACCTCTTCTTCCTCGCCAGCTACGCCATACTCGGCACCTGGTTCGCGCGCGGCGCCTACAAACTCGGCAGCTACGACGGACTCGCCCGCCTCGACGCCGCAGCCTCCGTCATCGGCAGCACCCTCACCCTGTGGATCTGCGTCCTCGCGCCCCTAAACGAAACTCCCCTCGCCTCCGGCCTCGTCTGGGCCATTTACCCACCCCTAGACTTCGTCTTCCTCGTACTAGCCCTTCACCTCGCTACCGACGCCAACGTCCTACGCACATCACTGCGCTGGTTCATGGTCTGCGCCGCGGCCTGGACCCTCCTCGACAGCGCCACCGCCTACCTAGCCATCGTCTACGGCATCACCACCCCCGGCCCCCTCATCGACATCGGCTACCTCATCGCCCACTACGCCCTCTTCCGCTCAGCCACCCACCCCAGCATCGGACGCACCCGCACCCCCAGCCACAGCAACTGGACCCGCACCCACCCCCTACGTGACCGAGGCATCGCACTCAGCACCCTCACCATCTCCCCAACAATCCTCTCCACTCTCATCCCCAGCGTCGGCACCGTCGACACCCTCACCCGCACCATCCTCATCAGCATCCTGCTCACCCTCATCTTCATCCGACTCGAACGATCAATGCGCGCCATCACCCGCGCCGAAGAACACAGCAGGCACCAAGCCACCCACGACTCACTCACCGGCCTAGCCAACCGCGCCGCCCTCCTGAGCGAACTCGACAACAGACTCGCCCACCGCGCCGACCCCACCACCCCCACCAACGAAATCGCCGTCCTGTTCATCGACTGCGACGACTTCAAACAAGTCAACGACACCTGGGGTCACGCCGTCGGCGACCAACTCCTACGCCACATCGCCACCCACATACCCCCACACTTACACCCAGAAGACCTCCTCTGCCGACAAGGCGGAGACGAATTCGTCATCATCACCACCTACACTGACCACGCCCACATCGACCACCTCGCCCGCACCGTCGCCGCCGCCTGCGCAAACCCCACCACCATCCTGCCCGGCCACCAACACTCCATCTCCCTATCCATCGGCATCGCCCACACCTCCCCCGGCCACCCCGCAACCACCGACACCCTCCTCGGCCACGCCGACCTAGCCATGTACGAAGCAAAACAACGAGGTCGAGGACGCCACATCCACTTCGACACTGCCCTAGCCCACCGCGCCACCGAACGCGCCACCATCGCCCACCACCTCGGCCACGCAATTAACCACAACACCATCACCCTCGAACTCCACCCCATCCACGCCGGCCCCAACCATCAACACACCCACGGCTGGCAAGCCCTCCCACACTGGCACCACAGCACCCTTGGCATAGTCCCACCCGAACGCTTCCTTCCCATTGCAGAAGAATTCGGACTCAGCGAAACCCTCAGCACCAACATGCTCACCCAAGCAGCCACCGCCATCGCTGATCTACGCGCCACCCACCCTCACACACCTGACCTCTACATCCGCATCAACATCGCCGCCGACCACCTACGCAACCCTGACTTTCCCCGCCACGCCCGCCACGCCTGCGCTACCGCGAACATCCCCCACCATGCCTTGCACCTAGAAATCAACGAAACCGCACTCACCCAGCCACAACCCGAAACACTCACCACCCTCGACCAGCTACGAAACGACGGATTCCCCCTCGGAATCGACGGATTCGGAACCGGACACGCCCCCCTGATCACCTTCATCCGCAGACCCTTCCACTTCGTCAAACTCGCCCAAGAACTCACCCACAACCTCGACCACGACCCCGACGCCCCCCGCACAATCCGCGCCATCGTCAGCCTCCTACGCAGCCTGGGCATCACCCACATCGCCGCCCAAGGCATTGAACGAACCCAACAAGCCACCATTCTCCTCAACGAAGGCATCGACTCCGTCTACGGCCCCCACTACAGCCCATCCACCCACACCACCGTCCCCACACCACCGGCACAAACAACCTGACACACTCTCTACCACGACGCGACGCTTCACCCACCCCCGAGGACACCCGTGCGCATACTCCTGGTCGAAGACGAAAACGGACTCGCCGAAGGCATCCGCCGCGGACTCAACGCCGAAGGCATGGTCGTCGACCTCGCCGCCGACGGCATCACCGGCCAATGGCTCGCCACCGAAAACCACTACGACGTCATCATCCTGGACATCATGCTTCCCGGACGTAACGGCTACCGCGTCCTGCAAAACCTCCGCGCCGCAGGAAACTGGGCACCCATCCTCATGCTCACCGCCAAAGACGGCGAATACGACCAAACCGACGCCTTCGACCTCGGCGCCGACGACTACCTCATCAAACCCTTCAGCTTCATCGTCCTCGTCGCCCGACTACGCGCCCTTGCCCGCCGCGGCGCCCCCGAACGCCCCACCAACCTCATCGTCGGCGACCTGGTCATGGACCCCTCCGCCCACCGCGTCACCTGCTGCGGCGAACCAATAACCCTCACCGCAAAACAATTCACCGTCCTCGAATACCTCATGCGCCACCCCGACGAAGTCGTCTCCAAAGCAGACATCCTCGACAACGTCTGGGACGCCGATTACGAAGGCAACGACAACATCGTCGAGGTCTACATCGGCAACCTCCGTAAAAAAATCGACACCCCCTTCGGACGCCGCAGCCTCGAAACATTCCGCGGCGCTGGCTACCGCCTCAACCCCATCACCACCACCTAACCCACTTCACACCAACGGCAACGTCAACGAAAAACGACACCACCCCTCCGGAGCAACACCAGCCACCAACGACCCCCCATGCAACTCCGCCACCGTCCGCGCAATAGCCAACCCCAAACCACTCCCACCCAAATCCCGCTCACGCGCCGCATCCAACCGCGCAAACCGATCAAAAATAATCAACCGATCCTTCTCCGGAACCGGCGCCCCCGAATTATCCACATGCACCCGCACAACCTGCCCATCCACCTCCATCACCAACCTAATAACCCCCGAAGTGTGCCGCCGCGCATTCTCCGTCAAATTCCGCAACACCTGACCCAACCGCGCCCCATCACCCCAGACCTCAGCCGCAGCCAAAACCACCTCCACCCGCGCATCAGTCACCACCCGCAAATGCCGCGCCTCCGCCGAAACAATCTCATCCAAATCCAACGGCTCCCGCACCAAACGAAGCCCCTCATCATCACTCTTAGCCAGCGTTAACAAATCCTCCACCAACGCCTGCACCCGCATCACCTCCGACCGCACCAACGGCAAATCCAACCCCGCACCCCGCTCAGCAATCTCCACATGCGTACGCACCGCCGCCAACGGACTACGCAACTCATGCGAAGCATCCGAAACAAAACGCTGCGTCGTCTCCTCAGCCCGAGCCAACCGATCCAACATCTCATTCACCGTCATCGCCAACACCGCAATGTCATCCCCCGTAGGCGGCACAACCACCCGCTCACTCGTGCGCGCCCGCGTGATATGAGCAGCATGCTCCGTAATACGCCGAACCGGCTCCAACGCCCTACGCAACACCCGATCCACCAACACCAGCACCACCCCCACCAACACCACCGACGCAACCGCCAACAACATCACCGCGATCTCAATCGTGTGCGACTCCACCTCCAACGGTTGAGCAACCACCAGCGTCACCTGCTCACCACCAGGCGTCACCACCGTCTGCGCACTAGCCACATACGCATCCGAATCACCCGCCAAATCCAAAAACCCCTCATGTTGCTGCGTCACCGCATTCCCCACAACCGGAATCGGATCCACCAACGCCACCGTCACAAACGCATTCCCCGATGCAGCCAACACCCGACCATCACGCGACAACGCCTGCAACATCGTGCTCCCAGGAGCAGCGCGCTGCACCGCATGAACCGGCGTCGTATCCCCCGAACGCACCGCCTGCGCTAACTGGTACGTCTGATTCAACGTCGCATCCGAAGCAGACTGCACCAACACAGCCCGCAACGCGATCACAAACAACACCAACCCAATCCCCAACAACACCGTCAAAAAAATCCCCGACAACACCACCACCTGACGACGTAATGACCACGTCCCAGGACGCCGCCCCACAAACACCAAAAACCGCCTCACCGCACCCACCGACACACAACGCGCCGCCCACCACACAACAACGACACCAACCCCACACCCGACAACGTCACCCCAGCCACCAACAACGGCGAGGCCACCACATCGCCCAAATAATGCGCCCCTAAATACAACCGACTTGCCCCCACCCCCAACACCACAGGCACCCCCACCACCCACACCCATGCAGACGAACGACCCCACATCCTCACCAACAACACCATCGCAGCCAACAACGAACACACAAACGCCGTATGCCCACTCGGAAAACTTGTCGTCCCCACCTCCGACACCAACGCCCGCACCGTCTCCATCGGCGGCCGCAACCGCAAAAAAAGCAGCTTCGTCGCCCCAGCTACCAGCCAACCACCACCAGTAACTACCGCAACCACCACCCCCGCCACCACATTTCGCCTCGCCACCAGCCACGCAACAACCACAGTCACCAAAACCGCCGCAACCGGAGACAACGCCAAATCAATCAAATGCGCCACATCCGACAACCACATCGTGTGCCGCCGCCCAATCGTCACCTCCAACGCCAACTCACCCGTCTGCTCGGCACCAACCCGCGTCACAAACGCCCCCAACCCCAACGCACCACCCAACAACCCCACACCGCCTACCAAAACAGGCACCGCCACGGCACGCCCCACCACAATCCGTCCTGGAACCATCCCACCCGAACCACGCCGCGACCGATACACACCGGACAACGGCGAAAAATGCAATGTCATCAGCGTCTCTCCTCGTAGTCACCACAACGGTGCGAGCCCAGCCCTGAAGAACCCCTGAACGCCTCGCCCGAGACACTCCAAACACCCACAAAGCACCCGCCACCAAACAGAACCACCTTCAGGCAAACTTCAATGTGGGAGCCCTACCTTTTAAACATGCAGACTATGCTTCCCAGCCTCCTGGCTGGCCCAGCACCCGCAGTCGGTGGGCTGCTCGACCCCATGACCTTGATCCAAGGGTGGGGACCATGGGCACTGGTCGGCGTGGCCACGATGACATTCATCGAATCCGGAGTGCTCTTCCCCTTCCTCCCCGGAGACTCACTCCTGTTCACTGCCGGCCTGCTCCACGAACCCCTCGGCTACTCCCTCTTCACCCTCATCTTCTTCACTACCATCGCCGCCATCCTCGGCGACCAAGTCGGCTACTTCCTTGGCCACAAATTCGGTCGCCAATTCTTCAAACCCGACGCCAAAATCCTCAAAACCAAATACCTCGACGAAGCCGAAGCCTTCTTCGCTAAATACGGCGGAAGGTCCATTGTCCTGGCTCGCTTCGTGCCCCTCGTACGCACCTTCGTGCCCCTCGTTGCTGGCATGACCCAATACGGATACCAGCGATTCGTCGGCTGGAACATCTTCGGCGGTACACTCTGGGTGACCACCATGTGCACCGCAGGAGCGCTCCTAGGCGGCATCCCATTCATCGCCAAAAACGTGGACCTCATCGCTGTGGGCATCGTCGCTATATCCCTCATACCCGTCGCCTTGCAGGTTTGGACCTCCATCAAAGACTCCAAAAAAGCCGCCGCCGAAAAAGACCGCACCCCCACCAACCAGATCTGACAACGGTGACCCCCGCACCACCTCGGTAAACCTGTGACGCCCGCCCACACACGCGGGCGTCACCACATCCCGAGACGTGGCCCGCCTCGCTCGAAGGAGCAAGCATGTTCACCGCCTCCGTCGCTCTGGCGCTCCTCGCTCTCTTCGTCGTACGTCACATCCAGACCCCCTGGGCCATCGCGATCACCCGCACCCGGCGCAGTTTCCTACCTCACCTCACCCACTGGGTCCGCACCGCACCCGTCACTTACACCTACCTCGGTCTCCTTGCCTTCACCACCTGGCTACTAGGTCACACCCGCCCCAAGCTGCGCGCCGCGTTCCTCGCCGCGCAATCAACCAACCTCCACGAACTCCACACCGACCCTGTTCCTGTTCTGCTACGCAGCGCCTTCTACGTCACCCCCACCGAGTTATTCGTCTGGACAATTCTTTTTACGCTCGTTGCAGCACCCCTTGAACGATGGATCGGAAAAGCCCGCCTCCTTGCCGTGTTCTGGGCAGGACACGTCGGAGCCACCCTCGTGACTGCAGGCGGAATCGAATGGAACGTTCGCCGCGGAGCCCTCTCACCTGGGATCGCCTTCACCGTAGATGTCGGCGCTAGCTACGGATTCGCCGCAGTCTGCGCCCTATTCGGCTACTGCCTACGTGGATGGCCGCGCAATGCGTGGATGATCTTCTGCACCGCTTACTTGACCGCCGCCGTTATTTTTTCCGGCACATTCACTGACGCCGGGCACCTACTCGCTTTCGGTGTCGGACACGCCTTCTACCCACTCGTTCGTCGCATACCGCTCCACCCCCGCCACGGCCACCCCACTGCCGCGCCACCGTTCCTGCCACATTGCGCCCGACGCCGCCGAGAACGCTGACTGTCCGCTGCCGAGCAATCCGGCACAAACTTTGATCCTGCTTCACCTTGGTCAATCATCGCGGCGCCGCACCCGCAACAGCTACTCCGATCAACGTAGCCAACCGGGTCTCCACTGAACCGGCATCAGCCAACCCCGTCCGCGTACGGTTCAACTCCAACACTGCACCCGAGACAATCAGCCGGGCCGCTGCCTCTGCCCCCTCCGGACGTCCGCCACGACGCAACACTTCTGCGATGACAGCCTCCACCTGTGCCGCCAACACCACCACTGAACTTCGATGAGGTCCTTCAGCACCGAACAGCAATTCTCGAGCCACGGCAGCGCTGTTTTCTGGCTGCTCTAAAGCGAACTCAACCAGCGGTTGCACCACTAACCGAGCCATTCGCTCTACGTCGTCCCACAATTCGGGATTTTCCTCGGTGGTGGCCTCAACCCGCGCCAAATTCTCTGAAATCAGCGTCGCCCACTGCTCATGCGCAACCATCATCAGTAGCTCGGCCTTCGTCGCGGCGTACTGAAAAACTGTCCCCACCGCCACGTCCGCATCTTCAGCTACCTGAGCCACCGTTGTTCGCTCGAACCCTTGTGCCCGAAGGCGATCCGCGGCTGCAGACAAAATACGTGCACGTTTGTCAGCTCGTGCTCGTTCCCGTCGGCTCATTGTGGCTGCGGACTTTTTTGAAATCCGAGTTTTTGTGACTGAGCTCTCATTTTTGTCCCCTGTCATGCGCCTACCATAGACACGTAATAATTGAGCCGACTCAAAGTTGAACCAACACACACTGCGCATTCCGTACGACCGCCAACGTTGATCGGCCCGACACCACGCAGCGCAGGAAGGGATCCCCGATGCAATTCAGCAGCGGCACATACGAGGCCTTCGCACAACCCCGCATCCCCGAAGGAGCCCCCGATAAACACGCCTGGATTATCGGCGCCGGGCTCGCAGGACTATCGGCAGCTGTCTTCATGATTCGCGATGGTGGGGTTCCTGCAAACCACATCACCATCGTTGAACGCAGCAAAATCCCCGGCGGCGCCATGGATGGCATCAAAGAACCCGAACGTGGCTTCGTTATCCGAGGCGGCCGCGAAATGGAAGACCACTTCGAATGCCTCTGGGACCTCTTCCGCAGCATTCCCTCCTTGGAAGAAGAAGGCATCTCCGTTCTCGATGAGTTCTACCGGCTCAACAAAGACGACCCCAACTACTCCCTCTGCCGCGCCACTCAAAACCAGGGCCAACCCATCGATACCCTTGGCCTGTTCACTCTCGATAAGCAAGCCCAGAAGCAAATCGTGAAACTCTTCCTCGCCACCCGAGAGTCGATGGAAGGCAAACGCATCGACGAAGTGTTTGACGAGCACTTCTTCGAATCCAACTTCTGGATGTTCTGGCGCACCATGTTCGCTTTCGAAACCTGGCACTCCGCCCTAGAAATGAAGCTCTACCTCCACCGCTTCATTCACCACATCGACGGCCTTGCTGACTTCTCCACCCTTAAATTCAGCAAGTACAACCAATATGAATCCTTCATCCTTCCGATGACCAAATGGCTCATCGATCAAGGAGTCACCTTCCAGTACGAGACTGATGTCCTCGACATCGACTTCGACATCACCGCGCAGCGCAAACTCGCCACCCGTATCCATTGGGTTAAAGAAGGCACTCCAGGTGGTATTGACCTAACCCCCAACGACCTCGTCTTGACCACCATTGGATCGCTGGTCGACAACTCCGACAACGGCGACCATGCCACCCCTGCAAAGCTTGACCGCGGCCCTGCTCCAGCGTGGGAACTCTGGAAAAAGATCGCTCGAAAAGACCCCTCCTTCGGCCGACCTGAAGTGTTCTGCTCCTCCATCGATGAGAGCAAGTGGCAATCAGCTACCGCCACTACCCTCGATGAGCGCATCCCTGAATACATTCGCAAGATCACCCGGCGTGATCCCTTCAGTGGTCGCGTTGTCACTGGTGGAATCGTTACGGTCAAAGATTCTTCATGGCTCCTCAGCTGGACGGTCAACCGGCAACCACACTTCAAGAACCAGCCGAAAGATCAAATTGTCGCCTGGATTTATTCCTTGTTTGTCGACACCCCCGGTGATTACATCAAGAAACCGATGAGCGAATGCACCGGTGAGGAAATCACCGCCGAATGGCTCTATCACCTGGGTGTTCCACTAGCTGAAATCAATGAACTCGCTGCCACCGGCGCTAAGACTGTTCCCGTAATGATGCCGTATGTCACTAGCTTCTTCATGCCTCGCCGAGCTGGTGATCGTCCCGACATCGTGCCCGAAGGTGCAGTGAACTTCGCTTTCCTCGGACAATTTGCAGAGACAGGCCGAGACACCATCTTCACCACTGAATATTCAGTCCGAACCGGCATGGAAGCTGTCTATCGCCTTCTGGGTGTTGAGCGTGCGGTGCCGGAAACCTTCGCTAGTACGTATGACGTCCGTACTCTCCTTGCTGCTACTTCCGCTTTGCGTGACGGCGAAAAAATGGAGATCCCTGGGCCTGCTGCTTTCCGGAAGTGGGCCGGTGACAAGTTGGACTCTTCAGTGCTGGGAAAGCTCGTCCGTGACGCGGGAGTGTTGTGAGCATCTGTCACGGACGTTGACTCATCTGAGCGTGGCGCATCGTGGGCTGGGGAGTCACGATGCGCCGTTCAGGTGAAGGCGCCCCGCCGGCGCCAACTGGGTCTGTCATCGGAATGGTGACAGACCCAGTTTTTCTTTCACTTACATGAAGTAGGTCAAATAAAATAAATAGTCGTACCAGTAATTAAAATTATATTTAGCTCACCAATTTCTCAGGGGTTCTCATCCTGTTGGTGGCCTATTTGCCCCTGCTGAGGTGCTCAGTTAATTTTCAGGTGAAACTCAGTTGATATTGGGGGAATAAAATGAATAGCGCATTCAAGTTAGCTGTATCCTCACTTTCCATCGCATTGGCTTCATCAATAGTTTTTAGTCATCCGTCTCTAGCCTCTGAGTCTTACTCTCACGTCAGTAAGACTGGGAACATCGCATCGAAAAAAAACTCATTGAAGGATGTTATCCCTTTTGCGGGAGCACCGAACTTAGGGACAGTTGAAGAAATCGCTTACTCTTAGCGAAGAGGAGCTTGAGGAGAAAATATCCGATCTTCCTGGCGAGCAAATTAAATCTCTCAAGAAAGAAGTTGCTAAAGAAGAGGTTCCAAGTGGTTTTGCAGGCGCCGTAGATAGATCCTCAGGAGGGGACTCAGAGGGAAAGAGTGGTCGGAAGTATCTTGAAGATCAGGCTAGTGCCTGGATGTTCCAGACCCCGCTTTCTGAGTTCATTAGCTTTCGCGAAAAAGAACTAAGAAATCCAAAGAATAAAGCTTTTGTCTGGACTACTGATGGGTGCAGTGTTCCTTTAGGGATGGGAAAAGGTTGGTCTAAAAAGTTCTATAATCCGTGCGTTCGGCATGACTTCGGGTATCGAAACTTTGGCCCTAAAGGTCCCCTGAATCTCGGTGCTTCGAACTTTAAAAAGTCGCGTAAAAAAATCGATGCTCAGTTCCTCAAAGATATGGAATCCGTTGCGAGAGGGTTTGCTGGTAGGGCTGCCGCCCGGGCTTTTTATGGAGCCGTAAGAGCAGGCGGTAAAAGTCATTTCTAGAATCCATTAACATCATCGAAGAGTCTTCTTTTCAGGATTGAAATTGACATTGTCGATGATGAATATCGCTATTCACCTTCCCTGACATGGGTGCGTTCTGCGTCTGTGAGCATGTGAATAGTCGAGTGGCCTTCTGGATCTTTGGTGACAGCGACGAGCTGATCAAAATGAGGCTCTAGAGCATTGAATGATCCTTCAGGGGCAACCACGATGGGTTGGAATCCCAACCGCGGCCATGCTTCTGCGCCACGGTGACTTGTCATCGAGTCCGCTTTAATAAATGCCTCGTCGAGGATGACTGGGGCGAAAACAGGGCGGGCACGGTTGTCGTCACCGAGTTGGTAGCGCAAGGCCGCGCCGGTGATGAACGCGATCAGCTCTTGGCTTTCTCCACCTGATTTGCCAGCAATGTTGTTGTAATTCATCACAACATTGCCTTCAGAGTCGACTTCGTCGGCACTGAAAATGTGGTGAGTGCGTACATCGAGGAGCTGATCGCGCACCCGGTTATCTGCGCCAGCAGGAGTTTTCTCTCGCACTTGAGCGAGAAGATGCGTAGCACGAGCGAATTGTGCTTCGGCGAAGGTAACGAGGGCCTCGTCGTCGAGGGCGTCGGTGGTGGCTGTCATGTTCTCGGCGAGCGCGCGTAGTTGTTTCTGGAAGCGAGGCACTTCGCTGGCTGGTGCATAGTTGGCGCGGATGCGTAGCCGGTTGGCGCGGATGCTGAAGGGGAGTGTGTCTAGAACGGTTTGGATAGGGGTGAGGCGTTCTTCGATTGCGTCGGATGCGATCTGGAATTCACGGATCATGGCGTAGATGTGTTCACCGATCCATTGCATGATCTGTGCTGCCCAGGCGCGGCGGCGTTCTTCGACTCCGTGTGCGTCTAGACGGTGGAGGATATCGAGGAAATCTGGGTAGGCCTCGAGTTCGGGGGCGAGGTTGTTGTTGGGCCATTTGCTGAGGTAATCGCTGAAGATGCGTAGTAGGTCGGCGCGGGCGCGTTCGGCTTCTTCTTCAGCGCGGGTGCGGGCTTCGGTGAGGGTGCGGCGGATGCGGTTGGTTGCGTTTTCGAATTGGTCTCGCTCTCGTGCGTTGGGGCCATCGGCAGCGAGGAGTTCGTCGAGGTAGTTGCGTTGTTCGTCAGTGAGTGTTTGGCCTGCGCGTTCTTGTTTTTCGGTGGCAGTGAGCCAGTGGTCTTTGAGTTCGCTGATGTTTTCGATGTCGTTTTCGATGTCGTTTTCGATGGCGCGTCGTTGTGCGGCGAGGCTGCCTGCCTCTTTTTTGGCGGCGTCGGCGGCGTTGAGGCAGTCGCGGTAGCGCTGGTCGATTTCGGTGAGGGAGGTGGAGCCGTTTTCGATGGTGGTGATGCGTTCGGTGAGGTCGTCGAGACGTTGTTGGGTGGGGGCGGGGTCGAGGTCTTCCCAGGTTAGGTCGAGGAGGGCTTTGTGCTGGCGGTGTTGGGTGCGGAAGTTTTCTAGTGCGCGGTCGGCTTCGGCGTGAGCGGCGCGAGCGATGTCGGCGTTGTTGGTTGCGGTGGCGAGTTGTTCGCGTAGGACGGTGAGTCGGGCTTCGTTGAGGAATCCGATGATGGGCATGCGGTTTCCGCCGATTGCGCCGCGGTCTGCGTGGCGTTCTTGGCCAGCTCGGGTGATGCGTGGAGTGTTGTCGTCGGTGAGTTCGTCGGCGGTTTCGACACAGATGTGGGTGTAGGTGTCGTCGATGCGTTTGCCGAGCCAACCGGCGTAGGGGTGGTCGGGTTTGGCGATGAGTTTTGAGGCGAGGCTGTTGGGGTGGGGGGGGGTGCGGGTGGTGGGTAGGTCTGGGTCGACGGAGCGGAATTGGATGCGGCGGGGGAGGGTGATGCCATCGATGGCGCGGTTGAAGTGGTCGCGTTGGTTGCGGGGGATGAGAAGGGTGGTGGCGAATCCGCCGAGGGCGGCGTCGGCGGCGTGGCGCCAGTTTTCTTCGCCGGGGGCCATGTCGAGAAGTTCGGCGACGAAGGGGAGTTGGTCGCGGGTCATTCCTGCGGTTTCGGCGAGGTGGAGGCGGATGCGGTCGAGGTTGTCTTCGATGTTGCCTGCGCGTAGTTCGTGTCCGGCGATTTGTGCTGCGAGGTCGGTGACTTCTTTGTCTTTGGCTGCGGAGGTGAGGAGGGCGGTGTTGGCGTTTTCGCGTAGTTGGGTGAGGTGGGTTTGCGCGGTGTGTTCGAAGGTGCGGGCGTGGGTGGTTGCGTTTTCCCAGGTGTCGCGGGTGGTGGGGAGGTTGTCGCCGAGTCCGGTGGTGGTGGCTGCGCGGGTGCGTCGGTCGTGGATTCGTTCGAGTTCGCGGCGTGTGGTGTGTGCTTCGCGGCGGATGCGGTCGAGGTCGCCGCCGCCGTGGGTTTCCCAGTCGTGGCGGAGGTTTTCGGCTTGGGTGGTGAGGTCGTGGGCGTGGGTGTCGGCGTTTTTTTCGGCGGTGCGTAGGGTGTTTCGGCGGTTGGTGAGGTCGTCGTCGGCGGCGTCGAGGATGTTGACCCAGGTGGTGGCTTTCCAGTATTCGAAGGTGGATTCGCCGCCGTGGAGGTTGCCGAATGAGGTGACTTGGTGGGCGTTGTGTTGTGCGGTGTCGAGTGCTTTTTTGCGTTCGGGGATGGGGTGGAGTAGTTCGATTTGTTGGACGATGCTGGTGAATTCGGTGTGGCTGCGGGTGAGGGTGTCGAATTCGTGGAGGCCGGCGTCGAAGCGGTCGTAGGTGGTGGGGCGTTCGAGGACGCGGTCGCGGAAGAGGGCGTTGATTGAGGTGACAGGGGCTGCGCGTTGGATGTCGTGGAGGAGGTCGAGTGCTTTTTTTGCCGTCGCCTCCGCGGCCGATGCCTAGGGCGGGCATGAAGGCTTCTTCGACGGCTTGTTTGTAGGTGTTGTAGATCTCGAGGCCGGGCATGTCGGTGCGCATGCGGCGGGCGTGGAAGGTGTTGGTGGGGGTGGCGTAGGGGTGGAATCGGTCGAGGGAGATGCGTTTGCGGATGGAGAACCAGCGGTTGGTGAGGTCGGTGGGGCGGGTGGTGTTTTCGGTGGCGAACATGAGTCGGCCGATGGTGATGATTCCGCCGGCGGTGGAGGTGAATTCGAGTGATATTGCGCCCCAGATGGTGCCTTCGCGTAGGACGATGTCGTGGTTGTGGTGGCTGGTGGGGTGTTCGGTTTCGCCGGTTTTTCCGCGTAGGTAGGTTAGGGCGTTGCGGGCTCCGGGGGCGCGTACGCCGGTGACGTCGTTGCTGGCTGCGTTGAGTGCGGTGGTGTGGGGTGGTTGGAGGACGGCGGTCCAGGCGTCGAGGAGGCTGGATTTGCCGGATCCGGTGCCGCCACCGATGAGGGTGGTGTGGCCGTTGATGTCGACAGTGTGGGGGCCGCCGTGGAATCCGCCCCAGTTGATGAGGTGGATGCGGTTGAGGCGCCATTGTTGGGTGCCGGGGGTGATGTCGTCGGTGCCGAGGAGGCTGTCCTGCAGGTTGTTGGGCTGCAGGTTATTCATCTGTGTCTCCTGTGGGTGGGGTGGTGTCGTTGGTGAGGGCGTTGGTGTATTCGGTGATGCGTTCGGAGGTGAGGAGTGTTTCGACGATGGGGGAGATGGTGTATTCGGCGTCTTCGATGTCGAGGGTGGTTTGGCCGCGATGGGGTTGGAGGATGCTGTCGCGAATGAGGTTGCGGATGGTGGTTTTGTCGCGTTCGCGTTCGCGGGTGTGGTCGGGGGTGCTGTGGGGGCGTTGGGTGGCGAGGTGGGTGAGGAGGTCTGGGCCGGTGGTGGTGTAGGTGGTGCGTCCTTCGGCTTCGTACTGGAGCAGGAGTAGGCGTAGGTGGAGGAGTAGGCGGATTTCGTTGGGGGTGAGGGGGTTGTTGCGTAGGAGTGTGTAGGAGTTGGAGTCGCCTTCGTAGTGGGCTTGGTGTTTGTAGGCGATGCCGGTGTCGGTGTTGATGGTGAGTTCGAGGAAGAGGTCGGCGAGGGTGGAGGTGATGGTGGTTTGGTTGTCGAGGAGGGCGGCCCATTCTTCGGGGTGGCGGCGTGAGTCTAGGTGTGTGTTTTTGAGGATGAGGATGAGGGCGCGGCGGCCGTGGAGGGGGAGGCGTCCGGTGTCGGTGGGGAAGAGGTGGTGGGGGGTTTCGGATTGGGTCATGGTGTTTCTTTGGTGGGGTGGGGTGGGGTTGGGTTGGTGGTGATGGTGGCGAGGTCGGTGGTGAGGGTGCGTTGGGTGCCGTCTGGGCGGGTGGTGGTGATGGTTTCGGTAGTGCCGTCGTTGGTGATGTGGCCGTGGGTGGCGGCGAGGGTGAGGAGGCCGAGGAGGTCGATGGGGCGTTGGCAGTCGGGTGGGAGGGTGTTGAGGATGGTGGCTGCGGTGGGGTGGGTGTTGGTGGTGGTGAGAAGGCTGTTGATTGTGGTGGTGATTTCGCGGTAGCGGGGGCCTGCGTTGTGGCGTAGGTGGGTGGGGTTGAAGTGGGTGTTGGTGTGGGTGGTGGTTTTTGGGTGTGGGGGGTGGGTGGTGTTTTTGGGTGTGGGGGGGTTGGGTGCGCAGGGTGGTTATGTCGGTGGTGGTGAGGGGGTTGGTGAGGGGGAGTGGATGGTGGGTTTTGTGGTTTTTTGCCAGGTGGTGAGGGCTGCTTCGAGTTCGCGGATGCGGGTGGGTAGGAGGTTGTGGTTGGGGGCGTGTCGGGAGCGTAGGTAGCGGGTGAAGGTGGTGTTGAGGTGGTTGCGGGCGTCGATGACTTCGGCGATGCCGCGGTTGATGGCGTTGACCATGCGGCGGGTGGTGGCGGTGTGTTCGGGTGGGAGGGTTGTGGCGAAGGGGTGGTTGAGGATGGTGTCGATGTCGTTGCGGAGGTTGTTGACGTGGGTGGGGTCGTTGAGGAGGCGTTGGGCTGATTCGAATCCTTGGCCTTCGCGGGTGCGGCTGAATAGGACGCTGAGGCGTTGGAGGTATTCGTCGATGATGGTGCCGGTTTCGCGGGTGTCGGTTTGGAATTCGTGGCGGAGTTGGTCGCCTTGTGCGCGGACGGTGGTGCTGATGTTGCGTAGGTCGCGTAGGAGGGTTTCGAGGCCGTTGTGGACGCTGAGGTATTCGTTGAGGACGGTGTGGTTGGGTTCGGGGGTGATGGGGGTGGTGTCGATGGTGGCGAGTTGGGTGTTGATGTCGTTGAGTTGTTGGGTGAGTTCGTTGCGGCGTTGGGTGAGGAGGCGTTTGCGTTCGGTGGGGGCGGTGGAGGCTTTGATGGCGCAGCGGTGGGCGGCTTCGAGGAGGGTTTCGACGGTGGTGGCGGTGGTGACGATGTGGGTGCGGGTGAGTTCGGTGACGAA
Source organism: Dermatophilus congolensis (assembly GCF_900447215.1). Classification (NCBI taxonomy): domain Bacteria; kingdom Bacillati; phylum Actinomycetota; class Actinomycetes; order Micrococcales; family Dermatophilaceae; genus Dermatophilus; species Dermatophilus congolensis. The sequence continues at coordinate 2,172,798 of NZ_UFYA01000001.1, read as the reverse complement.
GGCGAGTGCGTGTTCGGCTTCGGGGGTCATGCGGTAGGCCTCGTCTTCGCCGTTGGGGGCGAGGATGCGGGTGAGCCATCGGGTGTTTCCGTTGAGCCAGGTGTCGCAGAGTTCGCGTCCGGTGCGGGTGGGGCGTCCGGTGGTGGGGTCGGTGCCTTCGGTTTCGATGAGGGTTGCTTCGGTGAGGCCGTGCATGCGGTCTTGGGGGACAGGGGTGCCGGAGGTTCCGAAGGCTTTGGTGAGGATGAGTGCGGCGTCGCGGCGGCGGAGGAGGGTGAGGGCGGGGTGGTTGAGGATGTCGGTGTAGGTGTGGTGGAGTTCGCCGGTGTCACTGGTCATGGTGTTCCCCTCAGGCTTGCGGGTGCGCCTCCGAACGGTAGCTGTGCGGTAGGGGAGGGTGGTAATTGGTGGTGGAGGGGGCCGTGGTTGTTGGTGGGCGTGCCACGGTTGAGGGTGGTGGGTGGTGGGTTAGTGTTTGATGATTCCGTAGGCTGCGCGGGGTCCGGCGTCGCCGGTGTGTAGGGTTTCGTGGTCGGGACCTTGGGGTGCGTAGCGTTGGGGGATGTTGGCGTGGTTGTCGGCGTTTTGGTGGAGGATGACGGCTGAGCCGTCGGCGTCGAAGAGGTTGGCTACGGTGAAGCGGTCGGTCCAGAAGCTGGTGCTGACTTTGGTGTTTTTGCCAGCGTAGATGGTGGGGAAGTCGCCGGTGTTGTTGGGGTGGTGGGTGGTGGGGTCGAGTTTCCAGTGGCCTCCGGCGGAGAGGAAGGCGCCTTTTTTCTCAGGTTTGTTGGGGGCGGAGGAATTTTTTTCGCATTTTCCGATGGAGTGGATGTGTAGTCCGTGGAATCCGGGTTTGATCCATTTGGCTTGGAGGGTGACTTGGGTTCCGCCGTCACGGTCGGTGAAGGTTGCCCAGCCGATGTGTGTGCCGCGGGAGCTGTACATGGGTGCGGTGGCTGTGGTGGGGGTGTTGTTGTGGTGGGTGGTGGCTGTGGCGATGTTGCTGGTGGCGATGCCGGTGGCGGTGAGCAGGCAGCTGGTGGCGAGGAGGCTGATTGTGTGACGCATGGGGTTTCCTTGTCGTGCTGGGTTGGTGGTGTTGTCACCTCACTGTGGGTTTGGGGGGTGTTGTGTAGCAAGGGGTGAGGGGTTTTGTTCGGGGTGAGCGGATTTTGGGGTGTTGGGTTGTGAGCTGTCTGTGTTTATGCCTGTGCCGCTATCTGGTGAGGTAGCGGCACAGGTGGGAGGGGCGGGGGGGGGGTGGTTAGGCGGTGATGATGCCTGCGGCGAGGAGGCCGATGAGGGCTAGGCCGAGCAGGACACGGTAGATGATGAAGGAGCTGAAGGTGTTGGAAGCAACAAACTTCAGTAGCCAGGCGATGGAGGCGTAGCCGACCACGAATGAGGCGATGGTGGCGATGATGGTGGGTCCCCAGCCGACGGTGGTGCTGATGTCAGATGCGGCGCTGATCCCTTCCAGTACGCCTGCTGCCACGAGCGCGGGGATCCCCATGAAGAAGGACAAGCGGGTGGCTGTGACGCGGTCGAAGCCACGGAACAGACCAGCGGACATGGTGGCGCCGGAGCGGGAGATACCTGCAAACAGGGGAGATAGAGCCTGGAATCCGCCGATTACGAGGGCGTCGGTGATGGTGACGTCTTCCATGTTGCGGCGGCCTTCGGTGTGGCGATCAGCTAGCCACATGACAATGGACCAGACAAGCAGCGCTGCGGCGACGACCCACATGCTGCGCAGGGTGGTTTCAATCAGGCTTTTGAACAGCAAACCGACCACGGCTACTGGGATGGAGCCCAGGATGATGCCCCAGCCGAGGCGGTAGTCGGGGTCGTCTCGGTCATCGGGGTAGGTCAGGCCGTGGAGCCAGGCCATGGCGATGCGGACGATGTCGCCCCAGAAGTAGATAATCGCGGCGAGGATCGCGCCGAGCTGGATGACAGCCGTGAAGGCGGTCATGCCGACGCTGTCGATCTCGTAGCCGAGGAGTTTTTCGGCGACGGTGAGGTGGCCGGTACTGGAGACGGGAAGGAATTCGGTGACGCCTTCAACGATGCCGAGGATGATGGCGTGGAGCCAGTTCACGAGTGGGGTCTCCGTTTCGGGGGAGGGGTTTGGTGATCGTTATTGTGTGATCTTCTCGTGCGTGGGGTGAAATCTGTCTGAAGTGTGCGTGCATGCTGCACACGTGTGGCCCGAGAGCAGAGTGCTCTCGGGCCACACGTGTTGTTTTGGTGTGGATGGTCAGGCTTTGACTGTCAGGGTGGCGGTGCCAGTTTGTCCGTCTTCTTGGGTGAAGGTGTACTGGACTGCGGTGTTTCCGTGCCAGAAGAGGGAGGCGCGGATACCGATTGTTTTGTCAGGATTGACGGTCAGGCAGAACTTGCGGGTGCAGGGTGGGTTGAGGAGTTCGATTTTGCTGACCGGGTTGGTCGTGGTGTCGTTTTTCAGAACGTTAACTTTGGCGTGTGTGGTGTACGGGGCAAGCGCGACGGTGTCGTTGACTGCTTTGGGTGCGGTGCCGGATGGGTTGGGTTCGGTAGGTACTGGTACGGGGGTGGGGATGGGGGTGTTTCCGGTGATGGCTGCGACGGCTTTGGCGGCGTCGAGGATCCCGCTTCCCATGGGGACGTTGGGTTGAACCGCGAATGGGTGGGTGGTGTTGACCAGAGTGGTTTTGATCTGTTCTGGTGTCATCGAGGGCGATAGGGCTGAGAGCATCGCTGCAACGGCTGCGACGTGCGGGGTTGCTTGCGAGGTGCCGACCATCGGCCCGTAGGTTGCCTTGGCGGGGGTGGTAGTGCCGCTATTAACGGTGGAGATGATTTGGTTGTTGGGTTCGCGGGTTGCTTCACCGCCAGGTGCGGATAGGGTCACGGTGTTGCCGTAGTTGCTGAATGAGGATTTGGTGGCGGATCCACCGGTTGCGCCGACAGTGATGACGTTGTGGCAGTTTGCCGGGGAGAATGTTGATGCGTCGGTGTTTTTGTTGCCGGCGGCGACGACTACGGTCGATCCGCGGGAGACAGCGCCATCGATCGAAGCTTGCATGTAGGAGTAGCAGTAGCCGGGTCCGCCCAGGCTCAGGTTGAGCACTTTTGATGGTGTCGGGTTGGTGGGTGCTCCCTCGACTTTTCCGCCAGATGCCCAGGTGACGGCATCAGCGATGTCGGATAGTGAACCGCCGCAGCCGCCGAGAACACGGACGGGTTGAATTCGGGCGCCGTAGGCCACGCCTGCTACACCGGTGCCGTTGTTGGCGATGGCTGCAACAGTTCCTGCGACGTGGGTTCCGTGCCAGGAGGAATCTCGGGGTTGGCTTCCGCGGAAGCATTGGCTGTAGGTGCTCCAGTCACCCATGTCGCTGGGGTCGTTGTCACGGCCGTTGCGGTCTCGGGCGGTATCGGGACTAGAGATGAAGTCGTAGCCGGGGACGAGCTGAGAGTCGAGGTCGGGGTGTCTGGTGATACCGGTGTCGATGACAGCCACGGTTACACCTTGACCGGAGGTCGCTTTCCACGCAGTGGGAGCGTTGATTCCGGCAGGACCATTTTTTAGGTCCCATTGCGAGCTGGCGTATAGGGGGTCGTTGGGCATTTCAGAGGCGTGGACTCGGATGTCGGGTTCAGCAGCAACGATGTTTGGATCGGCAACCATTGCCTGAGCGAGGTGTGCTGCGCGGGCGGTGCTGGTTCCGGTGACCACTGCACGGCTGCGAGAACCTAGAGATCGTTTGACGGTCAGGCTGGCTGCGTGTTTTTTGTTGACGCGGTCTAGAGCGTCTGCTTTGGCAGCTGGGGAGGGGTTTTTGAAGGTCACCACGATGTCACCGGTGTATGTCGTGGTTGATGGGGCTGTCTGCGGGTAGGCGACTTTGGTGGTGGGGGCGGGGGTTGGTGGGGGCGTTGGGGTTTTGGGTGCGGCGCTCGCGCTCGCTAGGGGGGCGAGAGCAAGCGCGAGAGTGGATGCGATTCCTAGGGCGTAGTGACGACGCATGGATTGCCTTTCGTGCAGAGTCCCCGGTCAGGGTTCCGAGGACGTTGCCTACACGTCGGCCTTTGGCAGGTGCGTATGAGAGGTTCGTGTTCACCCTTGGGGGTGTCTTTTGACCTGGTGGGAGGGAGTATTTAATAGCCGGGGGGAGTTCGCTGGTGGCCGATTGTGGTGCCGGTTGGAATAGCTCAAATGCAGGTGTCGTTGTACGTGGTGAGGGCGGGCCGATGGCGGCTCGTGGCGCAAGTCTCTGTTGATTACGAGGAGGACGGCATGGCAGATGTGAAGTCTGGTTACACGGTTCCCGGTATGAACGAGGGCGAGAGCGAGAAAGTCATTGAGGTGCTGCAGAAGCGCCTGGCCGCTTACAACGACTTGCAGCTGACGTTGAAGCACGTGCACTGGAACGTGGTGGGCCGTAACTTCATCGGTGTTCACGAGATGTTGGACCCACAGATCGAGCTTGTCCGTGGATGGGCTGATGAGGTCGCTGAGCGTATTGCGACTATGGGCGGTTCCCCTGCCGGACGCCCGGGCGACATTGTGAAAAACCGTGACTGGGAGGACTACAGCCTCGGTCGTGACACCACGCTCGCGCACTTGGCTGCACTGGACAAGGTGTATGAGGGAGTTGTGTCTTCTAACCGTGCAGCGATCAGCACGGTGGGTGAGATTGATCCGATTTCGGAGGACATGCTCATCGGTCACTCTGCTGAGCTGGAGAAGTTCCACTGGTTCATTCGTGCCCACCTTGAAGACACTGATGGTCAGCTGGTTACGCGTGGCACCAACAGCGAAGAAGAAGCTGCAGACGCCGCGCGTTGATCTGACGTTTCGGTGTTGAGGCTGCACCCACCGCGTGGGTGCAGCCTCGCTATGTGCGAGGTAACGATGAGGCTGTAGCGAGCAGGCACCCGAACCTGTTGCGGTTACATACGGTGACAATCCGATGACAATATGACAGCGCCTCTGCGGTGGTGATTCTTTTTCCGCTGCGATGTTGTCTCATTCTTGCTCCCAAAATATTGGTTTTGACCAGCAACTTTGTCGTTTGGTGATCTGTTTTCTGCTCTCGTTGTGGTCGCCAAGACCACCAGCAACCTTTGATGTGGTTGTGCGGTAATGGGGTTCAGGAACTGTGAAACGTGAGGACGCGTGTCCCATGTCCGCTGCCCGCAGCATGCGGGGGCGTCGAGCGGCTACAACCGCCGTCGCCTTCAGATCACTGTGCACGGTATGGTCGCGATACCCCTCTACGGACACAACATGTATGCGCCGCAGCGAAGGCTCTGAAGCCATCGCGCGGCGCAACACACAAGAGCATCTTTCTTAACTCCTCCGCGATGGAGGGCTGAGATGGTGACTCTCTATTCATACACGTGCGACACGGTGCTGCGTGGGGTCCTGCAGGACGCCCCCACTTGGGCAGGAGGATGTTGGGGATGTTTGGTCTCAGGCGCTTGCCTGGACGCTTGAAGCGGATCTTGCTGTTTTTCCTGGCGGTTATCGCTGTTTTCGTGGCGCTGTTGGCCATCCCCGTGACACGCAATGCCGTGTCGACAGGTGCAGGCAAAGCACTCGATGCAGCTCTACGGCTCGCCCCCACTTCTGATGTCTCGAAGCTGCTGGACAAATTGCCTGAACGCAGCCGTATCCTCGCCGCAGATGGCACTGAAATCGCGCAATCGTGGTGGCAGAACCGCGTCGTGGTCAAAACAGACCAGATCGCTCCGGTGATGCGGCAAGCTCAGATCGCGATCGAAGATGTCCGTTTCTACGAGCACGGAAGCTCTGACTTGCAGTCCATTGGTCGCGCCGCGATCGCGAACGCCACTAGTGGTGACGCTACGGGGCAGGGTGGTTCCACTATCGAGCAGCAGCTGGCCAAGAACATCACCCAGCTCCAAGCCGAGCTCGACAACTCCGCCAAAGGCATCAAGGCCTCTACAGACAAAACACTGTCCCGCAAGATCGACGATGTCATCCTGGCCGCTCACCTTTCTGATGGCCGAGGTAAAGAACAAGTTCTTACCGACTACCTCAACCTCGTCTACTACGGCAACGGCGCCTACGGTGTGGAAGCTGCAGCTCAGCGCTACTTCAACACCCATGCATCCGACCTCACCTTGCCTCAAGCTGCTCTCATCGCAGGTCTGGTCCAATCACCCTCGGCCTATGACCCGATGAAGCACCCGAAGGCCGCGACTAACCGTCGCAACCAAGTCCTCGATGCTATGCACGCCAACGGCATGATCCCCGAGGACAAGTACAAAGAGGCCAAAGAATCTGACCTTGGTCTCAAGCCCACTGCGACGTATCAAGGCTGCGCCAACTCCAAACAACCGTGGATGTGTCAGTTCGCGGTGTCGCGTCTGCTGGCTTCACCGGAGTTCGGTAAGACCCGTGAAGACCGGCAGAAAACCTGGGAAACCGGCGGCCTGACCTTGACGACCACGATGGATGTGAAGGCACAAAAGAGCGTTGACCAGGCCCTGAAAAACCCCGGATTGCCCAGTAGGACTATGCACGCCTCTGCCGCAGTAGTCCGCGCTAAGACGGGTGAGGTTCTCGCTATTGGTCAGGATGTCCCCTACGGAAACGGCAAGGGACGCACCACACAGTCCATGTCTATTGACGCTGTTGATGGTGGGAAAGCTGCGTATCAGGCTGGATCTTTGTTCAAGGTCTTCACCATGGCGGCAGCTCTGGCGAATGGTTATGGCCCAGCTTCCATCATTAACGCCCCTGTCAGCGGGACCCCGATGAACGTCGGCACCTTCAAAACCTGCAAGCCTGTTGGTAATGAAATCTGGGCGCCTAAGAACGCTCCAGGTGACCCTGATGGTCCAATGACGTTGGTTGAGGCGCTCGCTAAGAGTGTTAACACCGCGTTTGTGCAGCTTGAGGCGCAGGTGGGGTTGTGTGAGGTGCGAGACACCGCGCACAAACTGGGTGTGAAGAACACTGATGGTTCTGATCTTGAGCTTGTTCCCTCGATCACGTTGGGAACAGCGATCACTTCTCCGTTGACGATGGCGTCCTCGTATGCACCGTTCACGGCTGAGGCTAATGGGCAGCACTGCGCGCCAACTCCGTTGAAATCGCTTAAAGGCCGTGAGGTCGACATCACGTTTAACAGCAAGTGCAATACCGCTGTAGATGGTCAGGCAGCGGCAAACATGCGTTCGGCGCTGCAACAGGTTGTTCACGCGGGTACGGCGCAGAAAGCTGCTCTTCCTGGGGTTCCTGTTGGTGGTAAGACTGGAACTAACGACAATTCCACGTCCACGTGGTTTACGGGTATTGCGCCGGGATTGGCTGCTTCTGTTTGGGTTGGCGATACCTCTGGAGCTAGTTACGACAAACTCTACGGCGGTACCTATGCAGCGCCGTTGTGGGGTCAGATCATGGCTCCGCTAGCTCGCCAGGGCCAGAGCCAAGGGCAGTAGTGTTTTGGGTGAGCAGCGCGCCCTGAAGTCGCTGTTATATGTGGGGCGAGATGCCGCTGAGGGCGGTGTCTGGCCCCACATATTTGTCTTGTCGCTCTGATGGTGCAGGGTTGATGGGCAGTAAAAATGTGTCAGTCACATTGGCTTCTCACTGGCAGCGCATTCCATCTTCCGGAAACATGCAGGCCAAAATCGTGAAAACGATTCTCATAAAAGGGAAGCCTGTTGAGCCAAGACTGAAATGGGGGCTATTGGTGATCGGACAGCCTGAGGTAAGCCTTACGGGATACTTGGTCACTTCCACAGAACTTCTCCTGCTTATTGGGCAGGGCTGACTACTTCAAGGGGCTGATACCACCTCATCAATACCCACTCACTCACCACTGGCGTCGGCCCTGCCAACACATGACGCACACTCACTCATAACCGCGCCCCACTGCCACAACTCCCCCCACTTTGCGGACACATAACCATGACCCCCCACCTTTCCCCCGTTGCCCTCTATCGCTTCCCCTGTTTTGTTCCTATCCCTACCGGCATTACTGCTCTTCCCGATGCGGCCATCTCTGCTGCATGTCCTGCAGGCGAAAACCGCGGAGTTCTCGCCTGTCCATCAGGGCGCCGTATGGCGATTCGTGTCGATTTTTTTGTCGCGGATAGCCAGTCGCACAGGTTTCTTGGGTGCGAATGCGCCTAGACCAGCTGCTGGCATTTACAGCGTCGTCATCGTGACAGAGCTCCAGCCAAGAGAAATCCCTCATAGACAGGAACATGCATGCGATTGAACGCTAACGACCTTGTCCAGCTGGGCATCTTCACTTCTGTCTACCTTGTTGTTTACTTTGGTCTCAACATGATTGGAGCAGTTTCCCCGCTTCTGCAACCTGCGGGTATTGCCGTTGCTGTTCTCCTTAATGGCATTACTTTCATGCTTTACCTCAGTCGCGTCCAGAAATTTGGGCTCATTACGCTCATGACGGTTCTGCTAGGCGTTCTTATGACAGTGGCCGGACATCACCCTGTGACCCTGATAACTGCCATCGTGTGTGGGCTTGCCGCAGATACCTTCGCCTGGCAGGGCAGATATACCGCAGGTTTAACTACCGCAGTGGCGTACGGCGTCATGAGTATGTGGGGATCCGGGGCATATCTGCCCTTGTTGTTTATGCGTGAGCCGCTCGTAGCGCAGTACCGCGTTCAGATGGGGGATGCGTGGGCGGATTCGTTTTCTTCGCTGTATACCTCGGAGTTCATCGTTACGTTCGTGGTTGTCACTGTTCTTGTGGGGATCGCTGGGGGGCTACTGGGGCGTAAAGCGGTGGATCATCACTTTCGGCCGGCAGGCTTGGCTTGAGGCATGTGGCTGTTTCTCAAGGGTTGGTGTGTGATTGTGCTCACATGTGAGGTGGATTGCTAGGTGGCAGTGTCTATATGTCCTGCCATCTAGTTCATGTGTGCACGTCGCATCAATTATGCGGTGCGTGAAGAAAACGTTTTCCTATCTCAGTAAGTGTTCACAGTGCGCGCGGCGCGGAACCAAATGCTCTTATGTTGCGTTGCAATCTCTTATTGGTTTTAAGGAATTACTTTTTCTTCAAAAATAATTTTGTGAATCCTTTCAAATTATACTCAATAGGTGACCTTCTTCTCGCTTTCTAGAGCTTTGTTTCTGCTATTGTTTTAGTTGTCTCCACGGAAGGCATGGGGAGTGAAGTCTGACGCTTCGTGTGGAGTCATCTCTTATATAGTTAATTTTGTTCTGTTAGATCGTCTGTTAACGATCTTGCGGACGGGAGGAAAAATGACTTACAAGCGATTTCTTTCTGCTACCGCTGTGGCCAGCCTTGCCCTGAGTGGCTTCATGATGGCCGGGACTAGCGCTGCCACTGCAGCTGAGAATGAGAGTAAGCCTGCAGCAGGTAAAGTAATTCACTTCCCTTCTAAGTTTGGCAATAAAGGGGATGGTCTCTTTATTATTAAGCCAAAGCCTGATGCCGGAAAGGAAGCCCCTAAGCCTCCTTTGACTCAAGATGAAATTAATAAGAAGATCGTAGGTAGCGGTAAGTAACTCTTTGGAGTTTTACCCCTGGTGATCGTGGGCGTCCTACGCTTCGCTTGCCGGTTTTATTAAAAAATTCTCAATTATTACTGAGAAGTAGCTGCGCCTTGCCATTGAATCAGTGGCAAGGCGCAGCTATTCGTGTTTCAGCGAGCATTTTTCTTAAGGGGGTAAGGTGCTGCAATAGCTCTTGATAGAGGAATCCTAGAAAGAAAAGGACTGCTGTTATGGATGGGGTGGATGGTGGAAATGATCTGGTGATCGAGGTAGCGACGCGTCTGGAGCAACTGGATCAGGTGCGGGATCTTGTGATGGATAGCGTTCGTCGAGACCAGGGTTATGGCTACCGCCCAGAGTGGCATTGGGATCTAGACCGTATTGTTGAGATATACGTAGATAATCCCCGCAATCGCATGCTTTTGGCGCGTTCTAAAGAAGTATCCGTAGGGTGCTGCGGTATTCGAGTAGGGACCCCGGCTGGGCCGCGCGAAGTTGTGAGTATGCTTCCCCCTCGCGCCCACGTGGCACAGATAGTGCGGCTAGTGGTAACTCCGGGATGGCGGCGCCGAGGGCTAGGTCGGCGCTTAGTGGAGGAGTCACTGAGGCATGTTTCTGCTGATCCAGGTTTCACAACAGCGTATTTACACACAAATGCCTTGGTGCCAGGGGTGTTGCAGTTTTGGCAGAAATGTGGCGCGAGGGTACTGACGTCATTTCCAGATCCAGTTGATGCAATGAATGAAAAACTGCGAACGGTTCACATGACTTTGCCTCTGCGCGAGGGTGACGTGCATCTTTGAGAGATGGCCTGTGTAGGACTTGTTTTAGCGTCTAGGTGGAGGAGATGCTGAGAGTGGCTTGGGGCCTCTAGGCGTTGAGGGGTGCTATCGCGTGCCGTTGTCGTGATCAATGTGGTGCTGCTCAGTGGGGATACCAATGCATCTAGATTGCGGTTCAATATTGGCGGCAGCTGCGTTACTCCGCAGACTTGCTGGCGCTGGTCGGGTGGTGCTGGTGCATGAAGCTGAGTTCACGTAATGCTGTACCGATCGAATGCTGAGTCTGGGTGGTGCGCACAGTGATGCGCGGAGCATGTTCGACCTGCTGCTGCGCAGTCGATCTCATCAATCTTTTTATAAGAACAGGAAAGATATGGTTAATCTTAACAGATTTTCGATGAATAATTTTTTACGTTCTCAAGCTATTCGGTTTGTAGGTTTCTCTTCATGTTTATTTCTCTCTTTCCATGGGTTGGCGGCGTGTGCGAATGGAGAGAGCGCGCCAGCTAAGCAAAGTAAGCAGGCAACCGCTAACTTAGAATTTTCGCAGGTTGTTGGAAACCCTCTTTCTTCTGTTCGGGAAAGAGTTTCTGGGTCGGCGAAAGTTCAGGTAATCGATATTTCTGTGCACGTAGGGAAAAAAGCCACATACACGGAAGAAGAAGCTGACCCTTCAAAATGGATCGTTCTCGCTGGCTGCGGCGATAAAGGAAACGTAGAAAATTCTTTAAAAGTACAGCTAGCTGTGTTGCCGCAGGAGCTTGTTGATGAGCAGGTTGTCTCGAATGCTGAAGACGGGAAGTTTGACTCTTATGTTACGTGCGAAAAGTAACTACCATAACGTATGTGATTCACCCTGGAAGAAAAGTAATGAGTTAATGTGACCTCTCTTCCAGGGTGAGGAAATTCTTATACAGAAAGCTCAATGAAAGCGAGAATTGCTTCTCGGTTTCGTTGCACAAGTTCTGGGATGAGTTTTCCTGCGGGGTAGAATGATCCGTTGCCCTCGCTGGTTTTTTCCTTGGGGGATAGCTCCATAGTGAGTGCGGGGATCCCTTGGTCTCCCCAAGCCCAGTCGCTAGCCTCGCCATCAGTGATGTAGCTGCTGCTTGTCTGCATGGGCTCAAATCCATTAAGAGAAGCGATCTTCTTTCCTAATGCCGCTAGTTTTGCGGCTTGTTCAGGAGTTTTTCCTTCATCTTTTTCTTCGGTTGTGTATCCAAAGGGCCAAAGGATAAGTTCTCCATATGTATGGATATCCATAAATCCTTTTATTTTTTGTGTTCCCTGTTTACGTCGTGATTCGATGAAGTCTGAGATTGCTCGAGTTTCTGGTGGCGCGAAAGCGCTGGGTCCGTGATAGCTGTTTGAGGTAGTTTTACTCGATGATCCGCCACAACAATTCCATTTATATCCCCAGCTCCTGTTGAGGTCGATCCCGTATGTTCCGTCAGCATTTTTGGTACGGTTTTTCCTCCATCCTAAATAGCGCCCAGATTCAATGTCGTATTGAGAGCCGTCAGGGTTCGCTACGGGCAGAATCCATACAGTTCGGTGATCAAGAATATTTTTGACCCGCGGGGTTGATGAATATTTATCAGTGAGTTGCGAGATTGTGTCGATACATTGTTCTGTTGATAAGTGTTCACGTGCATGTTGATTGCACATGATGAAAACTTCAGGATCGGATTCTTTGCCCTTCCCTACTTTTAGTGTCCAAAGATCCCGCCCTTCAACAGATTTTCCTAAAGATTTTTTCTCAGCAAGTTCTGGGTACTTTTTTACAGTGTTGTTCATGAACTGCTCAACTTCGGCAACAGTGTGGTATGCCTCATCGCCTGCCGGGAAATCTTTTGCTCCCGTTTTCTTATCTTTTTTATGTGTGCGCTGCGCTGATGACTGTAGTGAATTACTTGTATCTTTATTGCTTAATGCGAAAGCTGAATAGCTTGTTGAAGCAAGCAGTAAGGCCGTGGCTCCGGCTGCGATAGAGACAAAACTGGCACGCAAGATGGACTCTCCTTTTGTGATGGAATGTTGAGGTCGCTACTTCCCAAAATTAGTGGTGAAAAAAGTGTTATTAGCTGCTCATTGCGCTGGAAATATTTCCCAGTTATGGCTGAGCCCTGAACGTCGACGCTATAAAGACGTTCAGGGCTGCTCTAAGTCGCGGCTTCTGAGGTGGCCGACTAACTTCAGTTATCCCTCGTGGGGTTATCAGACACCAGCGACAGACTTGATCCAGTCGCGGTATGCGTGCACGTCTACGGCCTTGGATTCGGAGTAGGGGTCGGCCCAAATTCCGTGCGAACCAATGACGTTTACGCCGACCAGCTCACCTTTGTTATCAACCATTGGGCCACCAGAGTCGCCGTGGTTGGAGGCGCCGGTGATGCCTTTCACTTTGAATACCTGGCCTGCGTTGAGGTGATTTTCGGCGCCTATTACTTCCACTGTGGCTTTGTGGAGCCAGTTCACTTCAGCGTCTTGGAATCCTTTGCCGAAACCGTATAGGTCCAGTCGTTGGCCTGGCTGCGGGGAAGCTCCAGTGCTGACTTTCATGTGAGCTGATTTATGAGCGGTGGCTAGGTGTAGCAGGGCCATGTCTGTGCGTTTGTGTGTGACGAACCGGTCAACTTTTTCAGCAGGCCCAGGGCTCTTTTTATCGTTCGAGTGGAAAACTTTCAGTTTTTCAGCTGGAACGTCTGGATCGTTAGGTTTTTCGCCTTCTACACAGTGAGCTGCGGTAAGGATCCACTCATCAGTCAGCGCGGAGCCAGTGCATTTGTGTGGAGTGCCGTCTTCTTTATCGAAGATATGGATTTGAACCAGTGCGGGATGGTTTGCCTTCTCTCCCTTTGCGATGGCCTCTGCGGGAGTGGCGAGGAGCGCGACAGGGGCGAGTGCGGTCATGCAGGTGACTGCAAGAGTGGTGAAACGTTTCATGTACTCCCTTTCGGTAATGAGAGTCATTAGCATATCACTGCAGGTATGAGATACCTCCTGGTGAAAGCATGTGTCGCACAAAGCTTTACGGTGAAAATATGAGGCAGTCCGCACTCTCCAAAAGGAGTGAAGAAGTTGGCAGAGGAGAGCGTCTAACGGACCGTCGAAAAATGAACAGAATCAGAATTTTGTTCGTAATGAGAGGTACATCAAACATCGACCAGAAGCTATTCGACACGGCGAAAATTCTGTGTTTTCGCAATATGTCTGAAAATGAGCTGCTCGCCCGCAGAAACAGATCAGCATGCCATTCCGATAGCGTCTCTTACGGGTGAGCAATCGCCCTTCACCTGATTGGCGCGATGCCCAAGAAGAGCGACAAACTCAGCAGTGGCCCGATCAATGCGATCGCTAACACTAGGCAGAAGAACCCCCTGAGCGTTTCTATCCTCCGGGGCAACCATGATCCCGGTCGGGGTAACGAGCATGCGTAATGCAGCCAAGTACGGACGCAAAGCCATATCGAGGATGAGCGCGTCACGGCCAGAACCGCCTGAAGCAGCCATCAGAGTGGGGATGCCGGCAAGAATGCCGCGAGGAAGTTGATCGAAAAACGCTTTGAAGAGAGCGCTATATGAGGCGTGATGCACAGGAGTGACCACCACAATCCCCTCCGCTGATCCAAGATCATCACGAATCGACACCAGCTCAGGAGACAAATCACACGTCACTAAGCCAGCGGCGATCGAGCTGCCCCACATACTCAGAGCGACATGCGACGTGGCCGGGCACGCAGGTTTGCCATCCAGTGACGTAGCGATCTCAACCGCGAGACGCTCAGTAGTCGACTGTGGTTTGTGACCAGCACTAACAACAATGACTTTGCTCATGAAGGCACTCCTTGCAGGTCGCTATAAGAGGCGTGTGCAGATTGAGACTCTTCACGACGTTCACGTGGGGTGCGCAGCAGCCACCGGGCCAGCACATCAACGCAATAGCCAAGAGTCCCGATAACGACAAGAAGAGCGCCGAGCCGGTCATAGGCGAGCTGATCTTTGCTATTAAGGATCTGATATCCAAGCCCGCTAGTGACTCCGAACATCTCAGCTGGAACCAGCACAACCCAAGCAACACCGATTGCGCTGCGGATCCCGCCGAGCACACGAGGGCGAATCGAAGGCCAAACAACGCGGTATCCAACCTGAACCCTGGTGGCCCCGAAAGCTCGGGCAACAACCAGGAGTCGGGAGTCAATATGGCCGATACCTTCACTAGTAGCCAAGACGATCGGCCATAAGGCGGTAGTAGCTACCAACGCGATGACTGGAGAGTTTCCGATACCGAAAACGCCGATAGCCAGTGGCGCCCACGACAGCGGAGAAACCATCCGAAGAAACAACAAGATAGGGCGAGTCGCGGCATCGATAGCGGCGTTTACTCCGATGATTATGCCCAAACCGACCCCTAGCCCGACTGCGATAAATAAACCCCCAACTAGGCGAAACATGCTGGCACTGGCATCAGGGATTAACGTCCCTGATCGAATAAGTCCAATGAAGCCATTGAGCGTGGCAGCAGGAGTCAGGTCACTGATCAAAGGCACGTCAGGCAAGAGCACAACAGTCACAAACCACCAGATAGCTACGGTTGAGGTGAGCCCGAGAAACGGTAGAAGAGCAGGGGACACTGGGCTAAAGCGAGATGAGTTTCTTCTCATGGGGCGATTTCCTCAGTGGAATTAGAGACCGGACGGCCGAGTCGACGTAGTTCGGCTTCAACAAATCGCGGTTCAACAAGTTTTTCGTGGACATGATCGAGGCTGGTGAGAAAAGTTGTGTCGCCGTCAATGCGAGTGCTGCGCAGCAGTTCGCTTAGACGCGCGGTGTAACTGGGACGGGGATAAGCCGCAAAACCGATGCGCTCACCATGCCAGTCAGCGTGCTGGGTGATGGTCGCATCAGATGTTGACCGGGTCAGGGCGTGCGTGAGTGCATGCCCAGCCTGAGGCAAGTACGCCCCGTGAATGAGATGGGTCGCAGCAGTAGGAAGGTCAGCAGTGATGCTGTCCTGAGAATGGATGATGGCGCGGACGATGGCAGCAACTGCCTGCGGATGATTAGTCAGCAGCTCGTCGCGAACCACGATGCCGCAGCAAGCATGGTTTTGCCATAGGTCACCTAGGTAGCGCAGGGTGTGCCCGATACCGGTTGATGCTGCAACGGTGGGGAAAGGCTCGGCGACAACAAAACCCGAAATTTTCTTCGCCGCCAGCGCGGAGACCATCTCTGCTGGTGGCATCACGACCAGGTGAACGTTGCCGGTATTTGTGCCAGGAAGCGCTGCGGAAAGCCCAGCGTGTGTCAGGAGTTGTTGAAGAAGAACATTATGAATCGACCACCACTGCGGCACGGCGAGAGTGTGCCCTGCTAGCTCACGTACGTTAGTGATGTCAGGACGGACAGTCAGGGCACTGCCATGAGTATGTCCCCAAGCAACAACCCGAATGGGAGCGTGACGAGCGATTCTCATCTGAATCGCTAGCGGCATCAGTAGGTGAGCGACATCAACCTTGCCTAGAAGTAACGCGTGAGCGAGCGACTCCCACGTACGGAACATGACAGGGCGGTCAGAAGGTGTACCTGCGGCAGCAAAATAACCATTTTCGTGTCCGATGAGCAGAGCAGCGGCATCGGTGATCGGCAAATATCCAATTCGTAGCGGGCGCCCGAGATGATTGGCATGCGTGGCGTGCTTGGCTGAGCTACTCAGAGCAACTCGGCCGCCGTTGAGAGTAAGCGCCCCAATAAGACCAGCAGCTGCGACCCTGCCACCTAGCGTGAGGAACCTTCGGCGAGGAAAAGATTCAGACATGGGCAGCAGCTACTTCAGTAGGTCGGTAGGCTGCCAGCACTTCTTCGCGCACCTCAGCGCGCTCGCTGGCTTGCCGAGGCACGTCCCATGCATGGCTGAAACGGCCGTGCTGCCCGGAGCCACCAAGCAGAACTACCCGGTCAGCCAGAGCGAGCGCCTCATCAACATCGTGTGTAACCAGAACACATGTTGCTGCGATCCGGTGACACTCAGCTTTAAGAAACTCCTGAATATCGCTGCGGATGAGGGGATCTAACGCTGACAGCGTCTCATCGAGAAGCAGCAGCTCAGGCTCTACTGCCAGTGCTCTAGCCAAAGAGACACGTTGGGCCTGTCCTCCAGAAATGTGATCCGGGTAGGAGTTGGCGACATGAGTCAGGTTGAGCCGGGTGAGAAGGTCAGTAACACGGGCAGGGCTAATCCGGTGATGGTGGGGGGTGAATTCTGCTCCAGAAGCTACGTTTTGGGCAATCGTCAGCCAGGGGAACAGGTCAGCATCCTGCAGGGCTACTGCACAGCGAGGTGAGCCGCCAGTGGTACCTCGCAGCGTGACGGTACCGCTGTCAGGGCGCAGTGTGCCATCGAGAATACGCAGCACGGTGGACTTTCCTGCCCCGCTAGGCCCGAGTAGTGCGAGAGATTCACCGCGCTGCACCTGAAGATCAACATCGTGCAGAACCGGTTTTCCGCCTCGACTCAGCTGGACATTGACGAGATGAGCGAGGAGATCTCCCACCGCAACTGACCTTCCGATGGAGACTGAACAGGAAAAAATGAGGCCTCGCGCAGGCGCCTAGCTGGCCCGCTGGTAGCGATATATCCAGCTCCTCCGGCAGTAGCGCTCTCCGCGTGAGCGGCATTGGCAGCAGTGAGCGCGGCATCAAGGCGCAGTTGGAGCAGATCTATCGGTGTGATGCGTTCAGGGGTGGCCGCCATGTGTTTCCAGTCACTAGTGAGAGTCTCCAGATGGCTATGAAGGTTTTCGACGGTTCTCTGGAGCGGATGAGTAGGGCTGTGACCGGTGTTCGCGCTGGCTTCGGTGAGGCTGCGATGAGCTAACCCCAGCGCCAATGCGCTTTGGTGCAGAAGGAACGATGGCCGGAATGCTTTGGCGAATGAAGCGAAGTCCGCGCAGAGCACCTGCGTGGTGGGAATGTGCACATCTTCCAGTAGCAGCATTCCTGAGGCAGTGGCCTCCAAGGCCAAGAGTCCGCTGATGTGTCGCACGGTCAGGCCAGAAGTTTCGTAATGCAGGAAAGCTACGACCTGTTCAGGTGCACGATTCGGTGTGTTCTTGTCGTGTATTTCAACGGGGAGCACGATGACCGATTCGGGAATGAGGTTACTAGCCCACGCGATGCGCCCTGAGGCAGTGATGCTGCCGTCACTGTTTCGACGCCCTTGGATAGGTAACGGTTCTAGACCGGCGAGTGCTTTCATGCCTGCAGCCATGGCGGTGACGCCGGTGCGGTGCCCGCAGCGCAGCTCGGTGAATATTTCTTCGGCCAGGGGCGAGCGTTGGCCGCGGGCGAAGAATTCAAGCACCATCCGGTGTGCCCAGGTGGTGAATGCTGTGGTCATGCATTCGTAGGCGAGGTCGGCCAGTACTTGTGTGCTGTCTTGGATGTCTACCGCTGGAGTGCCGTTGGCTAGGGGAGTGAGGGTTGGTTCGAAGATGCCACTGCGCAGAATTTCATGCATGGCTGTGCGGGGGTCAACGCGGTTGGCGTCGACGTTGGTGGCCTGGGTTGCCACGGTGGCTAACGCCGTTGCGTAGCGGTCGTGGTTGATAGTGGGTGTGGTGGTCATGAGGGGGTAGCTCCGGGGGCAAGGGCGAAGAGGCGGTCGATGGGGGTGCTGACGGCTTCGCGGGCGCGTTTGACGGCGTTTTCGTCGGGAGCGTTGTAGAGGCAGAGGCATTTGGCCATGTCTTCTCGAACGTAAGTTCGAAGAAAGGTGGTTTCGGGGACATTGGCGTAGAGCGGGGTTTTGCGTTTTTTGTTGGCTAGGTAGGTGTCCATGTCGAGTTCTTCGGGTAGATCCCATTCGACGAGGTAGCCAGCGGAGGGGCGTTGGGCTTTGAGGTCTTCGAGGTTGGCTCCGACAAGTCGGACGGGGGTGGGTTCGCTGATTTCGTTGACATGCGGGATGGGGTGCTGGGTTAGCGCAGTGGTGAGTGCGTCGAGATTGGGAGTTTCAAGAATGATGAATATGCGGGATCCGCTTTGGGTGATTTCGGATTCGATGATGTGAGTGCTGGCGGTGGCAGCGCGTTCAGCGATGGTGTCAATGAGGGGCAGGGCAGTTTCTGGGCTGGGGTCGGTAGGGGTGACTTCGATGAGGGCGAGGTGCGGTGTGTTCATGTGTTGCTCCTGTGTGTGGTGAATGTGGTTGTGAAACGCAACATGTCGGCGTCGCTGCGTTATGGGAACCATAATGCAGCGACGCCGACATGTGTACTATTTTCGTTAGTTGAATATTCACATTAAGTCGGTTTAGCTAGCTCCTAGCCCAAAAGTTGGGCATCTAGCCTGCTTTCACCAGGAGCATCCTCGAGAAAGGACATTCATGAGCTTGCCTAGCTCTTTTCGCGCCACCGCACTTCTTCTTGCCCGCCTCCTCCTTGGCGCAGTGCTTATTGCGCACGGCTGGCAGAAGTTCTTCCTCGATGGCCTTTCTGCCACCGCTGCCGCCTTCACCCGCATGGGAGCTCCCGTGCCCTACCTCAGTGCTACCGCTGCTGCCACTATCGAATTGATAGGTGGAGTTCTCATAGTTCTAGGAGCTGCGACCGTCCTCACAGCTCTTGTTGTCACTGCGAACATGTTCGGCGCATTCGTCATTGCTCATATCGGGCACGGGATTTTCATTAAAAATGGCGGCTGGGAACTAGTAGGCATGATCGGTGCAGTAGCGATCACTCTCGCCGTGAGCGGAGCAGGACGATTCAGCGTCGATGCGCTCCTGCACAACATGCGGCGCCATCGTGGCAGCGAACAGCCGTCACATCACTGAAGGCTGCTGTCCATTCTCGCTCTCCATCGGCAGGCCAGCTTCATGCCACGCCCACGTTCCACCTGCAATATTGACTGCATCGAAACCACAACCGGACAGAAACGCAACCGCCCGAGCTGACCGTCCGCCTGAACGACACACAATGAACAGCTGCTCCTGCTGGGGCAGCTCACTCAACCGGTCAGGCAGCTCACTCAACGGCACATGTCGCGCACCCACCACATGCCCAGCTACCCACTCATCGATCTCACGCACATCAATCACAAGGGCACCGACAGGAATATCGCCCGGCTTGACCTCTGGAACATCACTCAATGTCATAGCCACCAGTGTCCAGACAACCCGCTAGCACAGCAACGCAGCACCTACCTCAGGCAATCACTACTAATCGGCCCGTGAACTACCATCCTGCGTACCCTTGTCTTGCGAAGTGCGAATTACCCGCGGAGCCAACGCAGACCGCGATGCCCCAATCCCTAACGCTGCACGCATCTGTGGACCCAACCCGTACCCATCAGGAGCACGCACCACCGGAACGGGGCGATGCACCCGCGGCGAAAACCCCTCGACAGACAGCGGTAAACCGTGCGACAACACCTGCTCAGCCGGGGTCAGCTCACGGATACCGATAGCCCGAACTACATCAGCTCGATCACGAGCAAAATCACCGTAAATACGAGGATCGTGCTGTCCGTCATCACCCACAAGAACCCACCGGATGTGCGGAAACTCCGTTGCCAACCGATGCAGATTCCGACGCTTATGATCCTGCCCAGACCTGAACCACCCCGTGTTCGTCGGGCCCCAATCAGTCAGCAACAGGGGCCCCGCCGGATAGCCATGCCGATCCAAAAACCGCGTCAACGTATCAGCCGTGTTCCACGCACCTGTCGACAAGTAAAAAATCGGTGATCCCGGGAACTCCGCCAGCAAATCTCGATACATCGGCGCCATACCAGGCACGATCCGGCGCGCCTGCTCCTTGAGAACAAAGGTGTTCCACGCGGCAATCAACGGACGCGGTAACGACGTTGAAATAACAGTGTCATCAATATCGCTAACAATGCCGAACCGTACGTCCGGAGAGATGATGTTCACTCGCGCCACGTCATACAAGCCATTTTCTGGCTGGATCTTTGCCTCGTGCCACCCCGGCTCCAAGTCATGATCAGTAATGATCAGATCGACGTAACCATTCTGATCCGTTGTCGTCGAATAATCCTGCCCATTCAACGTCACAGTTACTGGGGCATGAGCAAGCTGCGCGGTGATAAAGGCACGCCAACCACGCATCTGATCTGTCAGCGGTGACCGAATCCAATCACCCACATCTGGTCGAGCCTGCCCTTGCTCTACTTCGCCGCGCGTCAACACCACACGTCCCATCACGCGCACAAAATCCACCGACCCGTAGCCGGTATGCGCCAATGCGCGGCCCTTCCAGCCATGTCTACGCAAAGTGCGCGTGATTGCTGAATTCACCCGTGTCTCGATGCGGGCTGCTGCGTGAGGTCGAGCCATAGAAAAGACGGTAGGCGATCTATCGCCAGCAAGGCAGGCCACACCACGACAATCCTGCCCACCTCACACAGAGCATTTCACCAGCAGACCCCAGCCCACCACGTAAACCCCTTTTAAATACATCCCGCTAACTCTTCACGGTGACGAATCCTTCTCATCTTCAACAACACACACCAAACCCACCCTAAAGTGTGGTTTGACCTGCGGAAATAAAGTTCATTAAAAACTTCAAGCTCCGTGACCCATGCCGATAAAAAGCAGGTCAGGTTCAACCACGGCAGGGGCAACCGCCCCCACGCCCCCATGAACGTGATGAACACGATCCCCGGAAGGACCCGGGAAAGAGAGGGCACGGATGCCTAACAACACCGTCACCATCACCGGCGTGTCACCAAAACGGAGGGCGAAATGAACTGCCCCCACCGCGCACACGCTCGCCCCGCGCGCCCACACGCCGCACGCCCCGTCACTCGCCGTGCCAGCCGTGGTCTGCGCCCTACTCGCCATGCACTACCCCGCCGCCACGACAATCCAGGCCGCGGAGCAGGTATCGGATGCCGTCACAGCCACGGACTAGATATCGTCTGGTCCGCCCGCCACGGAATTACTTCTGAAGAAACCACCGATAGCCCCGAACTGCACCCCGTGCTCGAACCAGTTCTAGACCCCGCACCCACCCCTCACCAGGGCACAGCAACCGACGCTCAGTCACTCACCACCCCGGCAAAGGACACCGAACCAGGAGTAGCGGTCCGCCTTGCATTGCTCTGGGCAACCCTGGCTCTGGGAACCATTCTCCTGCTAGGAATCATCTTCGCCCTCGCCACCGCACTGGGACTTAACCCCATCATCGCCACCGCATGCCTCAGCGCCTGCGCGCTCGGCGCAGCCTGCAACACCTGCCAGGACGCAGCCTGCAACACCAACCAACACAGCTAACCCCGGTACGCGCCTAACCTAAGGCCCCAACCACCACCACGTGGTTGGGGCCTTTTCATGCGCTCAGGCAAATCAACTAACACCACCGTCCAAGACGCTCCACGTAGTTCATGTCGACAAGATAAACGCACGAAAACAATTGGAAAACAGCCTGAACTGGGAATTTAACGGTCGACCGTCCAAAACCAGAAATGACGTATGGACAAACGTCCAGTACAGTTGTGACTACACCGCACCAAGCACACAGCGGCGGCCCCCTTCCTCAGGCCGCCCGCCCTTGGGGGGTCGTGAAAACACCACACGACCAGGGCACAGCTGCTGCGGTTCAGGCAGGGGGATCTGCTTGAAAGTCGGGGGCCGCTGGGGAGCGGCCCCCGACACCAGGCATCGAATCAGGGGAAACCGTCATGGACACCGCACACATCATCATGGCCGCAGCTGCCGCACTCACCGGCACCGCAACCGCCATCACAGCACGCACCCACGGCCACCAACGCCTTGTCATCACCATCGCCTGTGCCGCCCTAGTCATCGGCCACCTCGTCTGCCTCCTCGAGGGCGCGCCCACCTGGTACTCCACCACCTTGAACATCATCACCATCACCGCCCCCATCTGGGCCCTGACCACCACAGTGATACGACACATCAACGGCAACCGAGGCCACGCCACCGGCACCACCAGCCGTCCTCACACCCAGACCCTCTACCCACGCCACACCGGCATCGTTGAAGCCGAAATCGTTGACGACGGACTAGCAAGCGTCCACTCAATCATCCGCGACACCCCCACCCAAAGCATCGACCGCCAAAACATCCTCGACGCAGGCCCCACCAACGCCGCCCTAACCACAGGAAACACCTACGTCGCCGCAGACATCACCACATACACCTCCCGCCGACGCGCCACCAACCAACGCACCCGCCCCCTACGCCCATCCAGCCCTCACCGCGAAAACCGCGCCCGCCAAATCCGCGCCGCCTACGCCCAAGAAGGATTCACCCGCTCCACTCACGACTACCGCGCCTAAACCCCACCACACCAAACCCAACGCCACCGGCCACCAACCTGTGCCACGCTTAGACAGTGGATGCTCACCGCCTCGAAACCGACGCCGTACTAGAGCTGCTCAAACACGTCGCAACCGAATACATCACCCCCCGATTCCGAAAACTCGGGGACGACGAAGTCATGGAAAAAAACCCAGGAGACCTCGTCACCATCGCTGACCGTGAAGCCGAAAAAGCCGTCACAGACTGGCTACACAGCCACGATCCTGAAGCACTCGTCGTCGGCGAAGAAGCCACCGCAGCCGACCCCACCCTCCTGAACAAACTAGCCCACGCTCCCCGCGCCTGGATCATCGACCCAGTTGATGGCACCAAAAACTTCGTCAACGGCCGCAAAGAACACGCAGTCATGCTCGCCGAACTCGCCCACGGAGAAACCGTCCGCGGCTGGATCTGGCAACCCGAACTCGGCCACGCCTACGTCGCCGAAAAAGGCGCCGGCCTCTACCTCGACAACGCCCGACTAAACCCCATCCCACGCAGCAACAACCCCGCTGAGCTGCGCATCCTGACCTCCAACCCCGTCAAAGAAGGCCCCTCCGGCGACCTCACTCTCTACTCCTCCGCCTGGTGCTGCGGCGTCGACTACCCCTGGCTTGCTAACGGAACCGCCGACGCCATCGTCTACTGGTCCGACAAACCCTGGGACCACGCCCCGGGGAGCCTCTTCATCCGCGAACTCGGCGGCGTCATCCGATACGCAGACGGCACCGAATACCACGCAGGACGCCAACACACCAGCCGACTCATCCCCGCCGCCACCGCCCACATCTGGGAAATCGTCACCACCGAAGGCGCTGCACTCTTCCACTAACACCCCATCTCACGGTCGACACCACCAGCGATGTCGACCGTGAGATGCAGCCCAAGCCGCCAAAACAGGTATGCCGCGGGTACTTTCAAAACATGCCGAACATCGACCCTTCACAACTGCCAACCGGTGTGACCCTCACCCAAGGACAAAACGAACTACCCGTTCTGCGCATCGACACCCCCACAGCAACCGGCGAGATCTACCTCTACGGCGCACACATCACCGCATGGACACCCTCCGGCGCCGACCCCGTCCTGTGGATGAGCCAACACTCCACCTTTGAACCTGGCACCGCTATCCGCGGCGGGATCCCCATCTGTGCACCCTGGTTCGGCCCAGGCAAACGCAACGACAAAAAACCCGCCCACGGATGGTTCCGCACCAATACCTGGGAACTCAGAGCTGCCACCACCGACAGCAACGGTACAGCCACCCTCACCTTCACCATCGACGCAGCCAACGCCACCCTCCCCGAAGGCACTCCGACCGGCATCCGCGGCGAATACACCGCCACCTTCGGAAAAAACCTCGACCTCGCACTCACCATCACCAGCGACGAAGACTACGAACTCGAAGAAGCCCTCCACGCCTACATCGCTGTATCCGACGTCACAACCATCAGCGTCGAAGGCCTCGACGGCACCCGCTACGCCGACAAAGCCCCCGGCGGACGCGCTGTCAACGCCCAGTCCGGCCCCTTGAGACTCACTCGCGAAACCGACCGTGTCTACGCCCACGACAGCACCGCCGAAATCATCGACCCCGGCAACAACCGCGCCATCACCCTCACCAAAAGCGGCTCAGCCAGCACCGTCATCTGGAACCCCTGGCAGACCAAAGCCGCAGCACTGCCCGACTTCGGCGACGACGAATGGACACACATGGTCTGCTTCGAAACCGCCAACGCACTCGCCAAAGCCGTGCAACTTCCCGCAGGAGGCTCCCACACCATGCGCGCCACCTACGGCCTACGCGCACTCTGAGTCCAACACAGCCCACCAACCACCCGGACACGCCCCACCTATGTGGCCACCGCGTGTCCGGGTAGGTTCACACCGTGCCCTATCAACAGCCCTCGCTCCTCTTCATGATCCTCAGCACAGCCGCACTCGCCTTGGGTGTACTTGCCTACGGCATCGGCGGCGCTCAACTATCCACCGGATCCAAAGATGAGGGCAGCCCTCTCGCCTCTAAAACCTGGTGGATCGGAACCTGCTGCCAAGGCCTCGGCTTCGTCTTCACCCTCGCCGCCCGCCAAACCCTGCCCCTGCTCATCGTGCAGGCATGCATCGTCGGGGGCCTAGCCGTTACCGCAATCATCGAACATGCCAGCGGCCGCCGTCGTATCGCACCACTGGGATGGGCATCTATCGGCGCCGTCGTTCTGGGCATCACCATCCTTGCCGCCACCACTGTGCCTGGCACCGTTCCTCCCACCGGCATCGAGGACCTAGCCGTCGTTGCCGCCGTGGTCGCCATCTGCCTCATCGCGTTCTTTCTTCCCCTGCCGCCCTCCGTATCTGGTGTCTTTGGCGGTACCGGATTTGCCATCAGCGCCATCGCAGCCCGGCTTATCGTTGCCGACCACTCCCTCAACCTCATCCAACCCTGGACCTGGCCCTGGACCACATGGGCCGCTGGAACCTTGCTCATGGGTGGCCTCGTTCTTGGCCAAATGCACCTCACCCGCGGCCTTGCCCAGGCTGACGGAGTCACCGTCTTGTCCACCAACTACCTCATGAGCACCCTTGTGCCCGCGGCATATGGCCTCATCATGCTCAACGAACTACCCCGCGCCGGTACCTACTGGCTCGTCCCCATCGGTTTGGTTACCGCCCTGTTGGGTGCCTACCTGCTCATCCGTAAAGAAACCCCAGGCATTCCCGAAGAGCCCGCTGCCTGATAACACCATGCCATCAGCTGAGCCTTGTTGTCGGCAACCGCGATTGTCGCTTCGCATACACCTTCCTAGCCTGAAAGAACGACCGGGGTCCGTCGACGCACCGGCGCCAACCGCCCTCGGAGGTGAACGCGATGAGCGCAGTGACCGCTTCGATCCTTATCGGATCCACCCCCCGGGTGAACAACGGCATCAACCCCCGCTGGATCGCCCTTCTACACGAAGGCCAGAGCTACGCCTGGCAACTGTTGCACCTGCAGCTCACCCCCAGTGAAGTATTCGACTCAGCACCAGATGCTCCACCTGGTGTCTTATGGCAAGCCTCCGCAGCCGAGGACCTCGCTGGTGAACTCGCAGCCATGCTGCACCTCTACGCCACCCGCACCCCTGAAGTCGTCCACCTCGCCAAAAGCATCCGCAAACTCCAAAAACGCCGCGTCAACCTCGCCCGCCTTGAAGGCGCCGAAAAAGCTGACTTCGAAAACATCTTGCGCATCTCCAAAGAACGCGGCCGAGAACTGCGACTAGCTGCCCACATCTACCCTGGCAGCCGACTCACCGACGAACACCTCCTGTCCATGCCCGACTGGGAACTAGAAGTTGGCTACTCGGCCTTCAGCCGCGATTGGGTCCACGCTGGGGGAGGACGCCTCATCATCCGCGAACACGCAGGAACCAGCGAATCAGCTCCTGGAGACCCTGATGACGATGAGGGTGAGTTTTCTGGCGTACGGGAAACCTTCATCGCATCCACAAACGAATTTGACCCGCACGAACACCTAGAGCAAGTGTTTCGTCACGCCGATATGACGATTGCTGATGCACCCCCACCCCAACCAAAGCCAGCTGTTGTCCCACCCGCCGTTGACCAGACAACACCAACAGCGTCACTAGATCTTGATGCCATTGCCGCCGCGCGCGCCCGAGCCCGAGCCCGCATCACCGAGGAAACTGGAAAAAACAGCCCGCAGGGCGAAACCCCCGCGCACGCAGAACCCCCGGTAACCAGCCAAGCTGACCAAAGCAGCGCCCAAAACACGGCCTCAGTGACCGAACAAGTGACCTACGCAGCTACCCCAGAAGTACCGCGTGAACACCAACACGCAGCCTTCCCCGTCACCGGCGAAGAAGCAGTTTCTCCCTGGTCTGATAGAGCCGACGGCTCAAGCGCAGCCTCCCACGCCACAGTCATCGTGGACGTCGATGCCTGGTTCGATCGCGAAGACGAAAACTGTGACGAACAAACCCGACGCCGATCACTCATCGAAAAACTACTGCAACGCAACTAACAGCAGGAAAACCCCGTAAGTCGGAGAACATGAAATCAACCAGAAAATCAGTTCGGATTGATGGCTGAAGGATCAATCTCCTGAGGTATCGCGTGAAACAACCGAATCAAATCAATCTCACGACTCAAAAGTCGACGCGCACGAATAAGACGTTGCTCAGTTGACTCCGCCTCGAGTAGGGAAATCTTCTCGTCAAGACTGAGAACGGTGTGATCAATAACACCGTAAGACAACCGGCGTGCGCTATCGACGTCACGGCGACTACGCGGTTCAAAGTTCGTCGGAGCATCTTGGCCAAGCATCGTCGAATAGTTGTATAGGCGGGAGCGCACCTGACGAGCCAATGAGGGCAGTGCTGCCGCATCTCCATCTGGCTCGGACAGCCACGTCACCTCGGCAACGACGTATGGAAGAGGTTCATCCAAAATTTTGTCGACACGGAAACGATCCTTCCCGCGAACGTCGAGGTGAAGGCGGCCAGACCCAATGTTGTCGACATTCTGTAAAACAGCACTACAACCAGTGACAGTAGTGCGAATACGGGCACGCTCATCCGGATCACGGCCATGACGCAAGGCCACCACTCCGAATTCAGGTCCTTCTGGACTGCGGACAACGTCACGAATCAGTTGCAGATGCCGATACTCGTGGATTTGTAGGGGCAGAGCGGCTCCCGGCGCGAGGACGGTGTTGAGGGGGAAGAGTGGGAGCCGGGCCATACAAGAATTATTGCGCGAATGCGTAGCAGGCAGTGTCCGGGTAGGTTCGGTGCATGGGACTCGTTACCTCTCAAGTCGTGGATTTCCCTCTGTCACAAGTTTTTTCATGGCACATGCGGCCTGGGGCGTTCCTGCGGCTATCGCCGCCATTCGCCCCGATACAGCCTCACCAAGAAGCACATTCACTTGCAGACGGAACAGCACTATTGCGTTTCGGTAGCCCCTGGGGGCCAATCTGGGTTGCCCAACATCAACCCCAGGACTACCGGCCACCACACCGCTTCGTCGATGTCGGAACCATCCCAGCTCTGGGCAGCCTAGGAGAACGCTTCTTCTACTGGAGACACCAACACGACTTCACTGAAGTCGGCGAAGGAACCCGCATCACCGATTCAGTGCTTTCTAATGTCCCCGGCGCGATGCTGCGATCCATGTTTGCGTTCCGACACGCTGTCCTAGAAAAAGATCTCACCGCTCACCGCACGATGCGCCAGCTCCACCCCGAACCCATGACAGTGGCAATCACCGGCGCATCAGGCCTAGTCGGACGACAACTCTCTGCCCTGCTGACCACAGGCGGACACCGAGTAATCCACCTCGTTAGAAGAAAAGCAGACCAATCCGCCTGCGTTACTGACAACGACGGCAACCTCATCCGCAGTGAACGTTTCTGGGACACAAACAACCCCACCCCAGATCTCCTCGAGGGCGTGGATGCAGTAGTCCACCTCGCTGGAGCATCCATTGCTGGCCGCTTCACCGACGAACACAAAAAAACCATCTGGTCCTCCCGCATCGGCCCCACAGCAGCCCTAGCTCACCTCGCCGGCACAAGACCCTTCATCTGCGCCTCTGCAGTAGGCATCTACGGAAATGATCGCCCTGAACCCGTCGATGAAACTTCCTGTCGAGGCCAAGGGTTCCTCGCCGACGTAGTCCAAGCTTGGGAAGCTGACGCCCACACCGCAGCAGGGCGAGTCGTCAACATACGCACCGGAATCGTCCAATCCAGCCATGGCGGTGTGCTAGGCCTACAACGGCCTCTCTATCAGGCCGGACTTGGCGGACCTCTTGGAGGAGGTCAGCAATGGCTCCCCTGGATCGCTCTCGACGACCTGATCGACATCTACTACCGCGCCCTCGTCGATGACCGCCTCCACGGCCCCGTCAACGCCGTCGCACCCAACCCCGTCAAACAAAAAGACTGGGCATCCAGCATCGGCAAAGTACTTCATCGCCCAGCCTTCCTCCCCACCCCAAGCCAAGCGCCTACGCTCCTACTCGGCAGCCAAGGAACCCGCGAACTTGCCCTTGCCAGCCAACACGTCTTGCCCGGAGTGCTCGCCAGAATCGGCCACGAATTCCGCTACCCTCAGCTCACCGCAGCGCTTAAGCACGAACTGGGACGCGAAAAACTTCTGACCTGAGACCGCGGAGAAGAATCACCCCAGCAAGAGCCGCCCCAAGTCACGAACGGTGCGCTCACGATTCGGTACGCGCTCATAAGGGTCCGACTCCTTAGCCGACCCCACCGGTTGAATCATCACCTCATCGACCTCGAACTGCTGCGCCAACGCCGTAATCGATTCAGCAACTTCCTCAGCTGTACCCACATGCCACGAACCCATCAGCTCATCAAACTGATCATCGGGCACCCGTGGCGTGGCGAGCATGCTCTCTTCCAACGTGAAGATGGGCAATCGAGGAGCGCCAGTACGAATCGCAGCAATGTTGTGCTGCTGGGCCCGGGCATACAGCAACGCCTCCTCCTTGGTATCGCCCACCACCGCATTCACCGTCAACAGCGAACGTGGCTCCTCCTCGCCGGCATAGTTCTCCCGGTATAGAGCCAGTGCTTCAGCCGTCCCCACTCCAGAAAAGTGATGCGCGAACACATATGGCAGTCCAAACCTCGCCGCCAATCGCGCTGAATAATCCGAAGAGCCCAAAAGCCACACAGGAGATTCGGAAACGGCGTTCGGGGTAGCTGATACATGGAAAGGCCGTCCCCCGATCTGGATACCCGCGCCATCGGGGCACATGAATGCCACCACCTGCTGCACAAATTCCGGAAACCGTGCCACCGGGTCACCTTCAGGACCAACAGCACCTCCAGAACGCAAAGCCCATTGCGTCACTGGATCGGTTCCTGGTGCCCGGCCAATCCCCAAATCAATCCGCCCCGGGAAAGCTGCTTCCAAAAAAGCGAACTGTTCTGCAATGACCAATGGCGCATGGTTAGGCAACATCACGCCCCCTGACCCCACCCGAATACGTTTCGTTGCCGATGCCAGCAGCGCAATCATGATCGCCGGTGACGTCGAAGCGACAGCTTCGATGTTGTGGTGTTCGGCAACCCAATAGCGCGTGAAACCAGCTTCATCAGCCACCTTTGCCAATGCCAGGGAAGCCTCGATTGCCTGGCCACTTGTTTGTCCACTGCGAACCGGTACCAGATCGAGTACCGATAATTTCGGCGTGTCCGTCATCCCTGGGTGCCTATCTGCTTTACGGGCGCTTCCCGTTCGTCATGAGCGCCCCTGTATATAGGAGTGTTGTGTACCTCACGGTCTCACACCTGGAACTGTTTGCGTGGGGCTGAGCTGTGGTGTGCAACGCGACGCTCCAAAGCGCCTTAGAACTTTGACAATGATTCCCAATAAAAATGATTATTGGATCATGACCACTAAAAACCCTTATTTATCCGCTCGCACAGTTCTCTCGGCGGCTGCCGCCAGCGCTCTTGCTCTTACTGCCGCATGTAGCGGTAGCCAAAACGCTCAAACAAGCAACGCGGACAATGGCGCAACCGAAGTGGTCGCATCCTTCTACCCCCTCGCCCATGCCGTAGAAAAAGTCGGCGGCAAACATGTCAAGGTCACCAACCTCACAGGAAATGGCCAAGACCCCCACCACGTGGAACTCACCCCCCAGCAAGTCGGCAGTGTGAGTAACGCTGGCCTAGTCGTCTACGAAAAAGGAATGCAACCCTCTGCCGACAGTGCCATCGAGTCCGCCGGAGCTAAACAGATACTCGACCTGTCTAAACTCGCCGCGCTGCCCTCAAGCGGAGCTGAAGAAGACGACCATGACGGTCACGACCATGATGGTCACGACCACGGTAAAGAATCACCCAGCGCCACAAAAACTGACGCACACGACAACCACGATGGACACGACCACGAAGGCCATAACCACGGCCCCAACGATCCTCACTTCTGGCTCGACCCCGTCCTCTACAGCCAAGCCGTTGATCAGATCGCCGCGAAACTCGGCGAGATCGACCCCACCAACAAACAGGCCTACAGCGACAATGCCACCGCCTACAAAAAAGAACTCAGCGACCTGGATAACGAGTACAAACAAGGTCTGAGCAAATGCACAGTCAAAGACATCGTCACTGGCCACACCTCTTTCGCTTACTTGGCCAAACGCTACGGGCTCAACCAGGTTGGCTTGGCTGGAGTACTTAACGACGGTGAACCTGACCCCGCCCGCCTCGCCGAAATCAGCAACCGCATTAAGGCGAATAAAGTCACTACTGTGTACGCCGAAAAAGGCGAAAAATCCGCATCCGTTGATGCTGTCGCCAACGAAACCAAAACTAAGCGTGCTGAACTCGACAACGTCGCGGTTTCCATGGCCGGTGGATACATCGACCGTATGAAAAACAACCTAGGCGTTCTACGCACCGGTCAAGGGTGTGCATGACCGTGCCCACGCAACCTTCGCCGAAGCAGACCCCCTCAACCATCATTGACCTCGAGAGGTCCTGCTTCGGCTACGGCGAGGAAGAGATCGTCCACGGCGTCGATCTACGCATTACCTCAGGTGAGCGCGTGGCCCTCCTTGGCCCAAACGGCAGTGGAAAATCCACCCTTGTGCGTGGACTGCTTGGCCTTAACTCGCACCTATCTGGACGCGTCGAACTCTTCGGCGAACCTCTGGCCAACCTCACCCGCCGTTACCGACTCGGCTACGTCCCTCAGCGTCACACCCTTTCCGACTCCGTCGTGGCCACCGTCGCCGAAGTTGTTGCCACCGGCCGGTTGCCTCACCAAGGCATCATCGCCAGACCCAACAAACACGACCGTGCCATCGTCGCCGAAAGCCTTGCTCGCGTCGACATGGCCGACTTCGCTGAACACCGCGTCGCCAACCTCTCCGGAGGGCAACACCGCCGAGTGCTCATAGCCCGAGCCTTGGCCGCTCAACCCGAAGTGCTCATCATGGACGAGCCCACTGCCGGAGTAGACGCCGCCAACCAAGACGCACTTGTTGAAGTCCTTGTCGCACTTGCTGATGAGGGAGTCACCCAACTCATCGTCACGCACGAAGTCACCGCTCTCGCGCCATTACTGAGCCGAGTTGTCGCCATCAAAGCGGGACTCGTTGACTTCGATGGCACCCCCGAAGAATACCGTTCGCATGAATGGCACATCTCTGAATGGGCCGAGCATCACCATGGCCACTCACCTGAGACACCACCCAATCCTCCCATCACTGGCCTGGAGAAACACCGATGATTCAGATGCTCGACTTTGCCTTCATGCAGCGAGCCCTACTCGCTGCCTTCCTCGTCGGTATCACCGCGCCCACCGTGGGAATCTTCCTCGTCCAACGACAGCTGTCTCTCATCGGTGATGGCATAGGACACGTCGCCCTGGCTGGCGTAGCTATCGGACTGCTCACAGATACTCACCCCATCGGTATGGCCCTGATCGTCACCGTGATCGCCGCTATCCTCATCGAACTTGTACGCGCCTCCGGCCACACTTCTGGAGACACTGCGCTGGCCCTCATGTTCTACGGAGGAATCGCGTTCGGTGTTGTTCTTATGGCCCGTGTCACTACTGGCGGCGCAAATCTCGACTCCTACCTTTTCGGCGCCATCACCACCACTAAACCCGCCGACCTGATCATCTTCGCCATCCTGTCCGCGATCGTCGTCAGCGTTGCAGTACTTTTGCGCCGGCGCCTCTTCGCCATCGCCGCCGATCCCGAATACAGCCGCGCAGTCGGGCTGCCTGTGCTCCCACTCAACATTCTCCTGACTGTCTTGACAGCCGTGACCGTGGTTGTCTCTATGCGAGTTGTTGGTCTACTTCTGATCAGCGCCCTCATGATTGTGCCCAACGCCACCAGCCAGCTTTTTGCCCGCAGCTACGCGCGCGCGGCAGCATGGGCTGTGCTCATCGGGGTGCTGTGCAGTGTGGGTGGGGTTAGTGCCTCCTATTATCTCAGCACCCCCTCAGGGGCGACTATTGTTGTCATCGCAATTTCGCTGTTCGCTGTCATCTCCCTTGTCACCCATCTCACCCATCGCATCACTCACGTCAGGGAGAACCGTCGACGCCGTAAAGTGCGGCACAGCCCCACCCGCCAGTAATTTCGAGGTACCCATGGCTGAGCCCCGCCGACGTAACACCCGCCAACGAGCCGCCATCGAAGCACTCCTTAAAACAGGCGGCGACTTCGTCTCAGCCCAACAAGTGCACGCCAGACTCACCGAAGGCGGAAGCCGTGCTGGCCTAGCCACCGTTTACCGCACTCTGGGAGTTATGAGCGCCGCCGGAAAAGTCGATGTCCTCCGCAATGCCGACGGTGAACTCATCTACCGCTGGTGCGACACCGAAGGACATCACCATCACCTCGTTTGCCGCCAATGCGGCTACACCGTCGAGATTCGTGGCACCTCCATCGAGAGCTGGGCCGACGCCATGGCTGACGAAAACGGATTCACTGACGTCTCGCACAGCCTTGAACTATTCGGCTTGTGCGCCTCATGCTCAGCACAACCCAGCCCACCCAATGCGTGACACCATGACCGCATGACCCATGACACCCATCACAACCTTCCTGTAGCTCTAACCATCGCAGGCTCCGAAGCTACCGGCGGCGCCGGAGCTCAAGCGGACCTGCGCACCTTCCAAGCCCTAGGTGCTTTTGGTGTCGCCGCTTTGACATGCATTGTCTCTTTTGACCCTAAAAACAACTGGAACCACCGTCTGTTCGCCATCGACCCAGACGTTCTCCACGACCAGCTCGAAGCCCAGTTCGCCACCCACACATTCGGAGCAGTCAAAACAGGCATGCTGGGCACTTCCGCCCTCATTGAGGCCACAGCAAACGTGCTCCAGGAACAACAAGTCAGCAACCTA
The DNA here is from genome assembly GCF_900447215.1 of Dermatophilus congolensis. Classification (NCBI taxonomy): domain Bacteria; kingdom Bacillati; phylum Actinomycetota; class Actinomycetes; order Micrococcales; family Dermatophilaceae; genus Dermatophilus; species Dermatophilus congolensis. The sequence goes on along the minus strand of NZ_UFYA01000001.1, from coordinate 2,139,259 downwards.
GTTGTCGACCCTGTTCTTATCTGCAAAGGGCAAGAGCCAGGCGCAGCCCTGGATACAGACAATGCCCTCAAACAACACATTCTCCCCAAAGCAGCATTTATCACCCCTAACCATTTCGAAACCGTTGCACTGTCAGGAATGGAAAAAATCGCCAACGAAAAAGAACTCATTGAAGCGGCTCAGCGCATACACGACGCCTTCGGCGCCACCGTCATGGCCAAAGGCGGAGTACGACTCGAGGGTCCTGAAGCCATCGACGTTTTTTACGACGGTTCCACGCTCGAGGTACTCCGAGAACCCAAAGTAGGCGAGCACGCTGTTTCCGGCGCAGGATGTTCCCTCGCCGCAGCCGTCACAGCCCAGCTCGCTCAAGGAACTACACACCTAGAAGCAGCAAGAGTCGCTAAAAGATTTGTTACGCAGGGCATTCAGCAGCGAATGATTGTCGGAACCCCCTTCGACGTGCTCCGCCAAACAAACCGCTAAGCCAAACTTGTCGACAAGATCGGCCCCACTGCGCTTGCCTTCCACAGCGCCGGCGGGGCCGAAAGCCTTCTACGGAACTCGGATAGATGTTCAAGGACAGCGTCTTGGACGCACGTCACAAAAGTTCGTCCGAATTCCTATTGATCACTCGTCCAGGGTCGATGAGGTGTGTGTCCGGCAGACAGCCAGACACACAGACAAAGGGGAACCATCGCTCGGCGGTTGGGCCCGCCGAAACACACCTGGGGGGAAACAATGAACAACAAACACCACGACGACATCGACGAAACCACACACCGCACCGTCATGGAGCAAGGATTCGCCGGAGCCACCAGCATGCATAACGCCACCCTCGCTTTGCTCGAGGCAGATGACATCCTCGGTGAACGCTGCGCCACCTGTGACGGATTCATGTGCATGGACTGCGCAGAAGGCAATAAGCACAGCACCTGCACACGTTCCTGCATCGACTGCGTCACCGAAACCCTGGACTGGGATCAAGAGCTAGAAATGCACCAGATCGTCACCGAACTTTCCGGACTACACGCACTAGAGCAAGCCATCGCCGGTCTCGAAGACACCTACCGATCACAGATGTGAGGCGAACCACACCCGGATGCACGTGGTGATTTCCCGGGCCGCTTGAATCGGAAGGCAGGGAAATGCAGTCTGGGGACATGTCTCAGACGCCTCTTCCGTCAAAACATTCCGTATTCGCTGCTCACTTCACAGATGACATTTACGACAACGTAGACGATGCCTACGCGCCATTTGGCAGCCCCGAAGGTGAAGACCTGCTGCGCACCTGGGGGCAACGTCGTAGCGAACTGGAAGACGGAGCACTCATCGAAGATCTCGTTGAGGCTTTCGGCGACGACCTAGGGGACCGTATCGGTGAAGACGAAGAAAGCACCGACCTGGAAACCCTCGTGGTAGCGGCAGGATTCACGATCTTGCGACTAGTGGGGGAAATCGATGAGCAAGATCGGCAGTACGTACTGCGGGCGCTGGCTCACCTAGAAGAGGTGTTCGGTGAACAGCCCGAATTCGACACGATGAATGAAGACCTGTCCTCTTTTGACGGCTGAAATCTTGCCCATGGCATGACATATGAGGCGGGGGTAGCGCCAGTGGGGATGGTGCTACCCCCGCCTCATGCGCGTGCTCAGGCAGCTTTCAACCATGTTGTGTCTCAGTCGAGAAGAAGGAGGCGGTGCCACTCGGTCTGCTGCTGCGTCGTTGAGGAGATCTAATGAGTGTCGTGAGTCCCGTTCCGTCTCAGCGTGACAGAAGATCGACTCTGAAAGGACGTCTCTCTAACATCAGTATTGGGAAGCGTCTATTTTCGATGATCGGCGTAATTCTGCTAGGCACAGTCCTGGTAGGTGTGTATGCGATTGTCAATCTCAATTCTGTTGTCTCGGCTAATGATGCCGTCATTGAGAAATCAGTGGTTCCAATCAGTCAGCTGTCGCAGATTCGTGCAGGAATGAAAGATGTGCGAATTGGGACATTGAACTATGTCACGTCAACCTCTCCTGAGGCTAAGGGAAAGCACAGGTCTTCTAAAGAAAAAGCACAAGCAAAATTGCAAGAAGACCTTGCCGCATACCGACCTAACACGGTTGATGTAGGCACATTGGAAGCTCTAGAAAAAGCTTGGCAGCAGTATCTCCCTGTGCTCGATCCGCTGATGGAATACGGCGACAAGAAAGACTTTAAATCATACGGAGAATACCGGGATGCTAATGCGATTGGTCCTTCGAAAGCCGCTGATGAAGCTGTGACCTCACTCATCAAGCAAGAGCAGAGTCGAGCTCAACGTTTAACGGACGAGGCTCGAAGCACAGCAAACATGGCACGCATCATTCTGGTGGTAGTCACACTACTTACTGTGCTCCTTGCTGCTGCAGCAGCCGCAATCGTAGTTTCGAGCATTGTTGAACCTTTGCGTCGTCTCGTGAATGCTTTAGACAGCATCGAAAAAGGTGACCTCACCACCCGAGTAGACGCCAACGGAAAAGACGAAATCGCCGTAGTAGGAAAATCTCTGAACCAGACTGTGTCAGTCCTGGCAGCTACTTTCAACAGTGTTTTGACAAATGCCTCCAGTGTAGATGACACCAGTGAGGAGCTTCGCCATGCAGCCGACACCACGAATAAGGATGCTGAAAAGTCGCTCCAAGCACTGACAACAATGACACAATTTGCAGACAAAGTGTCAGGAAACATCGACACAGTAGCTGCTGGATCCGAAGAGATGACCACAGCCATCCGTGAGATCTCCCAATCCGCTAACAATGCCGCGGATGTTGTTGCCACAGCGGTACGCGTCGCCAACGACACCAACGAGACAGTTTCGAAGTTGGGGCGCAGCTCTGCGGAGATCGGTGAGGTCATTAAGGCCATCACGAGCATCGCTGAGCAAACGAACCTGCTGGCTTTGAACGCCACTATCGAGGCAGCCCGTGCCGGTGAGGCTGGTAAAGGCTTCGCGGTTGTTGCTAACGAGGTCAAGGATCTGGCTCAGGAAACTTCCAAGGCTACCGAGGACATCGGCCGCCGTGTCGAGGCCATCCAACTCGACACCGAAGCTGCTGTGGCTGCGATTGGTGAGATCTCCAGCATCATTGCTCAGATCAACGACACCCAGGCCACGATCGCTTCAGCGGTGGAGGAGCAGACTGCCACCACGAACGAAATGGGCCGCAACGTTGCTACGGCTGCACAAGAGGCAAGCAGTATCGCCCGCGATATCTCTAGTGTTACTGAGGGAGCCCGGGCTACGGAGGGCACTACCCGTGACATGGCACAGTCCGCAGAAGATCTGAAGATCCGGGCAGCAGAGTTGCGTAGTTTGGTCGCTAATTACCGGACCTGATCAGGTGATACGTACGTATTGAGGGGAGCTTCCATATGGAGGATCCCCTCAGCAACGTTAGGCGTAAAGGCCCCCTTAGCTAAGAGGCCCCTTACTTCCAGCAACGCCATGAGCACAAATAGGAGGCAGCTGTGGCCCCTGACCCTCCAGGCCGACCCGGACAGGCTCTTGCGAAGTAACGGTGTAAGAGACACCCCGAACCTTCAACGTCAAAGGATCGCCCTCCTCCAGATTCAGCGTGATTGCCTCACGCTCCACCAGGACACGAAGACGACTACCACGGATCCGTAACCGCAACGTCATGTCCTCCCACGACTCCGGCAAGCGCGGATCAAACTCGAAATTCCCTTCAGAATCACGCAGCCCAGCAAACCCGTAAGCCAGCGCGTTCCACACACCGCCTGCTGAAGCGATGTGTACTCCATCAGAGGTATTGCTGTGCAGGTCAGCAAGATCTACGAAGAGACCTTCACGGAAGTACTCCATCGCTAGTTTTTTGTGCCCAACTTGAGCAGCCACGATCGACTGGACCACCGCCGACAATGTTGAGTCACCCGTGGTGATCGGGTCGTAATACTCAAAATCGCGCAGCTTTTCCTCCTCACTGAATCTGTTGCCCTGCAAGAACAACGCAAGCACAACATCGGCTTGCTTCAATACCTGGAACCGGTAAATCACCAGCGGGTGGAAATGCAGCAGCAAAGGTCGCTTATCAGCGGGAACAGTGGATAGATCCCACTGTTCGGCGCACAGGAAGTTGTCGTCCTGCGGGTGAATACCCAAAGATTCATCGAATGGAATCGTCATTGCGCAGGCCGCTTCGCGCCAGTCGGTGAGCTCGCTGTGCTCCAGGTTGAGTCGCTGTGTTAGTAGCGCGAACTGTTCTGGATCGGTTGCGGCCAAATGTTCGACCGCATCGGCTGCGACTTCGAGATTGAACCGCGCCATCACGTTTGTGTACAGGTTGTTGTTGACGACGGTGGTGTATTCATCAGGGCCGGTAACGCCATGAATATTGAATGACTGGCTCCCGTTTTTGTCCGTCCGCCAGAAACCTAAATCAGCCCACATGCGTGCGGTTTCCACGAGTACGTCAATACCGCCAGAGGTGAGGAAGCCCTCGTCTCCAGTTGTGTCTAGGTAGCGGCGGATGGCGTACGTGACGTCTGCGTCGATGTGGAACTGTGCAGTACCCGCCGCGTAATACGCGGATGCCTCCTCGCCGTTAATTGTTCGCCATGGGAACAGTGCCCCTTGGGAAGCCAGCATGCGAGCTCGCTCACGTGCTTTATCGAGCAGTAGCACTCGGAAACGAAGAGCGTTCCGTGCCGCTGTTGGTGAGGTGTATGACAAGAATGGCACCACGTAGATGTCTGTGTCCCAGAAGTAATGGCCTTCGTATCCGGAACCGGTCAACCCCTTCGCAGGAATACCCAATTGATCTGCGCGTGCACTTGCTTGCGCCAACTGGAACAGGTTCCAGCGGATTGCCTGTTGAGCTGACCGGTCACCGGTTATCTCGACATCGCTATTGGCCCAGTAGTCACGCAGCCATGTTGCCTGTTCTTCAACACAGTGGAAGATCCCGGTTTGGCGCACGCGGTCTAGAGCTCGACGGCACCGGTCGAACAACTCCCGTACAGGTACGCCTCGCGAGGTGTGGTAGGCAACCGCTTTTGTGACGTAGATGGGCTTACCCATCTGCGCATCTACGCGGTACACCATCTTGCCGAGGTCTTCTTCGGTCGAGATCAACATCTCGTACTCGTTATCCGTGTGGATTGCGTGATCGGCGCCCACCGCTAGCGTCATGCCTGAGTTCGCTGCGCTCCAGCCCAGGAGCATGCGCCGGTCGCTATGCCAATGCATCTTCGGTTCTAGGACGCGGTGTGTGAATTGGCGTGACCGTCGGGGGTCGAAGCCACCTCCCATTGAGGCGGACTTCACGTGGTACTCATCCACCCCGTCTTGCCGGTTCATGATTTGACTAGAGATTGCTACGGGGGCATCGCCGTCGAGCAGAGTGACCTGAAGTGTGAAAATCGCTAAATGTCGTTGCGCGAATGAGGTCATCGCTGTTGTAGAGACTTTTACCCGTTTGCCTGATGGGGTTCGCCATACCAAGTCGCGCCGTAAAACTCCTTCGCGGAAGTCGATAGAGCGCTCGTATTCATCGACGTCGTCCATTGACAACAGCAATGGTTCGTCATCGATGTACAGCTTCATCAGTTTGGAGTCGGGGGCATTGACGATGGTTTGCCCGGTAGTTGCAAAACCGTAGGCATCTTCGGCGTGACGTATCGGCCACGTCTCGTGAAACCCGTTCACGAACGTGCCATGTGCAAAAGCTTCGCGTCCTTCTGGCGGGTTTGCTCGCATGCCGATATAGCCGTTACCGATAGCGAAAAGTGTTTCGGTTGTGCCTAGGTCACTCATGTCGGGGCGGCGTTCCACAAGCCGCCACGGATCCACAGGAAACCTGGCTCGGTCTAAGGGGTCGTGCCCTGCCATTCGGTGCCCTCCGGAGTGGCTGGCGCAATAGTCTGTTCCACGCGATCTCATGGGATTACCTCCGCCAAATCAGCAACGACCTCATCCGCACCAGCGGCACGTAACGCTTCTGCACCTGCGCCTCGGTCCACGCCTAAAACCAGCGCGAAACCTCCAGCGCGCCCAGCAGCCACACCCGGTGTGGCGTCTTCAACGACGACGGCTTCTGCCGCTGTTGCCCCGCATAGCTGCGCTCCCCGCAGATACGTGGCAGGGGAGGGTTTGCCAGATAAACCTTCAGCGCGGGCTACTAATCCATCAACGACGTGCTCAAAACGGTCAATAATCCCGGCCGCGGTAAGTACTGCTTTCGCATTGGCTGAACTGGAAACCACAGCCAAATGAATCCCTGTTCCTTCAAGAGCGTCTAGCAAGGCGAGCGACCCCGGATATGGCGCTACCCCGTCGCGTTTCAAAACATCGTTGAATGCGTCATTTTTCCGATTTCCTAGACCGCAAACTGTCTCTCGATCGGGGGAGTCTTCGGGATCTCCTTCAGGGAGAACAATCTTTCGTGAACTTAAAAATGCGCGCACTCCGTCATAGCGAGGACGCCCATCCACAAAGTGGAAATAGTCATCATCGAGGTAAGGACTCAAATCAGCCTCGGCAGACACACCCGTGACGGTCAGGCCTTTTTCGCGTCTAGCATGCACAGACTTCAGGAACGCGTTGAACATGTCTGACCATGCGCGCATATGCACATCGGCAGTGGGAGTTAACACTCCGTCGAGATCGAACAACACAGCTTTGTATCGTTTCAAGTCCACAACAACATGCTAGAAGCCGAAGGACCGTCTTCGCTGGCGCCTTGCAGCCAACAGCTATCCGCGAAATCTTCATAGTTATCCCTGAGCTGTCCGCGTAATATCTGGGGAATGAAAGCCAAGCGTGTTCTCGTCACCGGCGTAGTTGCCGCCACGCTGGTCCTTGGACTCGCGGCCTGCGGACTTAAGTCCGGTGGCGCCGCCGACCCGAACCAGCCACTTACTGTCATGGCGGACGTCACGCCACACTCACAGTTGCTCAAAAAAGCTGAAGAACTCGGCCTGTTGGGTGACGTTAAACTAAAAATCACTGAGATCTCTGGAGCGGTCGACCCGAACCAGCTCGTTAAGAGCGGCGACATCGACGCTAACTTCTTCCAGCACAAACCATTCCTCAGTGACTGGAACGCTAAGAACGGCGGAAATCTCATCACCGCTGGCGGGATTCACCTAGAACCACTGGGCCTATATTCCAAAAAAGTCGGGAAAGTTGAAGAACTTCCCTCCGGTGCCAGTATCGCTATTCCACAAGATCCGACCAACATGGCTCGCGCGCTCTTTTTGCTGCAGGATGCTGGCCTGATCACGATGAATGTCAAGTCTGATGATCCAAAGCTTGACTACAGCCAAATCAGCACGAAGAACGTCAGTGGTAACCCGAAGAACATCCAGTTCCTCGAAATTGATCGCCCGCAGCTGGCTGCCACCCTCGACGACCCGAAAGTTTCCATGAGCATCATTAACGGAAACTATGCGCTTGAAGCAGGGTTATCTCCTGAAAAAGATGCAAAGCATCTCGAGAAAGCAGAAAATAATCCTTACGTGAACTATCTAGTGACCCGACCTGAACTACAGAACGATCCGCGTATAAAAAAGCTCACCGAGGCGCTCACGAGCCAGCAAATTAAGGACTACATCAAGACCACATATAAAGGCTCTGTCCTTCCTGCGCAGTGATCTTCAGTCCCTCACAAGGGTGTTTTGCCCAACTAGCATAGTTGGGCAAAACACCCATTTTTGTGAAAATGCACGAGGAGAAGCCCAGCTGTGCAAGCAATCAAGCTAGGTCGATAAGTAGCCGCGTGTAAGCCTGGGCAGGTTCATTAATAATTTGTTGGCTTGGCCCCTCCTCTATCAGATGGCCATGCTTCATTACAGCAATACGGTCAGCAAGATGCGCGACTACAGCGATGTCATGACTGATAAACAATATCGAAAAATGACGTTTTTTGCGCAGCTGAACGAGTAAATCAAGAATTTCTGCTTGAACCGTTACATCTAAGGCAGAGGTGATTTCATCACAAATAATAAGATCAGGTTCAGCGAGAATGGCCCGCGCAATAGCTACTCGTTGCCCCTGGCCAACGCTGACGCTGTCAATTCCCCGATGAATGAGATCAGCAGTAAGACCGACTTCCTCCAACACGGTAGCGATCAGCTCTTTTTGTTCTGCCCGCCCCAGTCTGCGTTTGTGCTGTAGTGGCTCACTCAAAGATTCACCAATACTCATCCGAGGGTTAAACGAAGACCGCGGATCTTGGAAAATCATGTGCAGTTGCTGCTGGTGACGCCGTCGGGAAGCAACGCGTCGCGGATTAAGCCGCTTACCTGCCAGAGTGACATGCCCAGCATCAGGAACAGTGATCCCTGCGGCGATATACGCAAGTGTCGACTTGCCGCTACCAGACTCACCAATGATCCCGCAGCACTGAGCTTCACCGACTGTCAGAGAGACATTCTCCAAGGCGCGTACTTCAGCCGCCGTAGTCCCGAATGTTTTCGAGACGTTCACGATTTCAAGCACGTAGACCTCTGTTCAATACTGGTGTCGCTTCGAGAAGACGGCGCGTTACCTCATGCGTGGGCGCCTGAAAAAGCTGTTCGGTTGGCCCGGACTCGACCACCCTTCCATGGGCGAGAACATGAAGTTCAGTAACGAGGCGCCGCACCAGTTTGATCTGGTGACTGACAAACACGATTGCAGTTCCAAATTCGGTGGCAATATCGCCGAGTAACTCAATTACTTCCTGTTGGGAACGCACGTCCACAGCGCTAGTGGGTTCATCGGCAAGCAGTACACGCGGTTCGCTCAGCAATGACATAGCAATGGCAGCACGTTGAGTCATCCCCCCAGAGAGCTGGTGCGGGTAGGCGTGCATAACCCGCTCCGGGTCTTCGAACCGGAGTCGTTGCAGCATTCTTCGCCCAGCCGCCCAGCAAGCCTTGCGTGAAGCTTTCGGGGTGTGGAGACGAATAGATTCACAGAACTGGGTGCCGATACGCATAAGCGGATCGAAACTGGCGCTAGGGCGTTGAAACACGATTGACAGCTCCGGTCCGAGGAGGCGGCGGCGCTGGCTCCAGCGCACATGGGTGATGTCGGCGCCGTCGTAGCTGACTGTTCCGGATCTGATGCGTAAACCATCGTGGGTGAAGCCGAGTAGGGCGTTGAGCAGAGTTGACTTTCCGCTTCCTGACTCTCCGATGATTCCGGTGAGTTTTCCACGCGCCAATTGCAGGTTGATGCCGGAGATGATGTCAGTTTCGGGTGTGTGCCCGGCAGTGAGTTCAGTGCACTCGAGAACAGGCAATCGAGTGTGCTGAGCCCGCGGGGTGATGCTAGCTAGTGGATTATTCGACATGGGTGTCGTGACCGATGAGGTGACATTCAGTGGGACGAAGATGAAGGTTTTTCACTGCGGATTTGGAGACTGCCCACCATTTTTGGTTACCGACCATGATATAGGGCAATTCTTTGACAAGAATGTTTTCTGATTCCTTAGTGGCAGTGATACGTTCTTCGCTGTCTGTGGCGTTGCTGAGCTTGTCAAGAGATTTATCGAATTCTGGCGACTTCCAGTGGCTAAAGTTGCTTTCAGAAGTGGAGCGCAGCATCGTGTCGAAAAAGTATTCAGGGTCACCGGTGGGAGCGGTAGCCATCGAATACATGGCCAGGTCAAAATCCCCAGCCTTCATCGCTTCAGTGGTGTCTTTCATTTCTTTGATTTCGACAGTGACACCAATGCTTCGTAGATCAGATTGGAGAACCTGCGCCAACTGGCCCAAGTAAGGGCGTTTGGGATAGGTGAGGACCTTCAGGGTGAGAGGCTTTTCGTCTTTAGTGAGTTTCCCATCACGCTCGCTATACCCGAGTTCGATGAGTGTTTTTTTAGTGGAAGAAAGATCTTTTTTAGTGACGGGAATCGCCAGGCCGTCGGTAGTGCCGAATGCGACGCTGGCGGGGAAGTACGAGTAAAGCGCTTCGGCTTTGCCATGCAGAAGAGACACGTACGCGTTGCGGTCTAACGCTGCATTGATGGCCTGGCGTGCCCGCGGGTCAGACATGGTGGGGCTGCTGGTGTTGATGATGACTCCATCAGAGCGAGTGGAGCTGGTGTTCCAGGTAGTGAATCGGGAGGTGTCCTGGAAAATGTTGAGGTTAGCGGCGTCAGGGCGCACAACAATGTCAGCTTCACCTGATTGCAGTGCCAAGGAGATGGATTGTTCATCACCGTAAGTGCGTACGGTGATGGTGTTAAGGCGGGGTTTTCCTTGCCAATATTTTTGGTGAGCAGTTAGGACGTGACGTTGTCCTTTTGTGAACTCTTTGACTTTGTAGGGACCGGTAGCGACAGGGGCATTGCTGGGGTTGATACCTGCGCCGATTGCTTGGATTCCCATCATCGGATCGGCCATGACGTGGGGGAGTGCTGGCAAAGAGCGGGTGGTAGTGATCGTGAGTTTTTGTCCGTCAGCTTCGATGGACTCGATCGGTAGCTGGGATTTAGCGCGGACGTTCGTTTCCAGGGCGTGCTCGATGGAAGTTTTCACTGCTGCTGCAGTCATAGGGGCGCCATTGTGAAAGGTGACGTTCTCACGCAGGGTGAACTCCCATGTGGTCTCGTCGCGGAGTTTCCATGAAGTAGCCAGTTTGGGGGTGAGCTGGAGTTTGTCGTCGACGTCTACGAGGGTTTCGCTGATGCCATCGCGGTTGGTGAACCAGCCGGTGTAGGTCGAAGCTGGGTCGAGGTTGTCGACTTCGTCGGTGGTAGCGATGGTCAGCGCGTTGGGGTCGCTGTTGTTCCCAGTAGAGGCATTACCGCAGGCGCTTAACGCTAATGCGCTGATGGTCAGCAGGCTCAGCGCCGTCTTTGAGATCTTCATGAGTGGACCTTTCTCCAGGTGTTACGGCGCAGCTTCCGCCCGGGCATCGATGACAGGTGTATGTGATCTGTCAGTAGGTTGATGGTGACAGTGGTGGTGAATACGGCCAGGCCAGGGGCGAGAACAAGCCACGTAGCGGTATGCAAGAAGGGGCGGGATTGGGCGATCATCGTGCCCCATTCAGTGGTGGGCTGCGGCAACCCAAGACCAACGAAGGAAAGAGTGGCGAGATTCAGAATGACACCGCCGAGGTCAGAGGCAGCGACAGCGATCAGAGGACCGGCGATATTGGGCAGGATGTGGCGGACGAAAAGGATGGGGGTAGGGACGTTGTTCATCCGTGCTGCGTGAATGTACGGAGCGTTCTTCAGCTCCAAGGTGAGGATGCGCGCATAACGCGCGGTGCGCGTCCAGGTGGGGGCAGTCAAGGCAGCAACGATGCTCCAGAAACCTGGGCCAAGAATCGCCGCGAGGGCTAGAGCGAGGATGAATTCGGGAAATGCCTGAAAGATCGCGGTGATGCGTTGACAGATGGTGTCGATGATGCCGCCAATGGCCCCGGCGAGCATGCCGACGGTCGCCCCTATCACTAGTGCGAGGGCCACGACAGTGATGGATATGGCCAAGGTAGGAGCGATACCTGCCAGGGTACGTGCCCATATATCTCTACCGAGCTGGTCGGTACCAAGAATGTGACTGAAGTTCGGAGGGCGCAGAGCACGGGTGATGTCTGTGCTGTTCGGATCGTAGGAAGTGAGCAAGGGCGCGGCGATACCTGCGATGAGAATGAGTCCTAGCAGACAGCTAAGCAAGGGGATAGGGCGCACATAGGTGCGCCGGGGATGCGGTGGCGGGGTGGTAGCAGTGGTGGTAAGAGTGTGCGGGTTGACGTGGTTGATGGATAGAGGCAGAGCAGGCGGGTGGGTATCTTTGATGCCTTTGGCGATGGTGCTGGTGGTGATTTTCTGGGTGTTTTTCAACCGGGGGTCGAGGGCAAATGCGGCCAGGTCGCTCAAGGCATTAGCGACAAGAAAAACCAGGACGCACCACATCACATAGGCCTGAATCACAGGATGGTCTTTAGCTGTGATGGCCGATAGGGCGTAGGCACCGATGCCGCGCCACGAAAAGATCGCTTCAACGACAACCGAGCCGCCGAGAACAGCTCCGAACCCAGACCCGGCCAGGGTGCATAGGGGGGCGGCGATGTTGCGGGCCAGGTGCAACCCGATGCGGGTTTGGCTCATTCCACGCAGACGTAAGCCAGTGACAAATGGGCGACTGGCAGCTTCCAAAGCCAAGGTGCGGACTTGGCGTAGATGCCACCCAGCGGTGGCAAGAACCAAGGTGATGGTGGGCATTGCCATGCCAGCTAGGTCAGCATCAGCTGCAATAGGGAACCACGCTAGGTGCAGTCCGAATACGTCTAGAACCAACAAAGCGATCACGAAAGCTGGGACAGCAGAGCTGGTGTAGCTCACTGCTCTGATGAGCATGTCGGTTCGGCTGCCGGGACGCAACGCGGCGGCCACTCCCAGGGGAATAGCGATGATCCATGACATTGCAATGGAGGTCAGCGCTAACGCCAAGGTAAGAGGAAGCCGGTCAGCAAACTCCGCGGCGATGGCGTTCCCGGTAGCCAGCGACGTGCCCAGATCTGCGTGCAAGAACCGGTTGAGCCAGTCGACGTACTGCTCCAACAACGGCCGGTCCAGGCCTAGACGGTGCCGCATAGCCGTGAGCATCTCGGCGGTAGCAGGTACACCTTGGGCTGTCAGAGTTTGGTGGGCCAAATCCCCGGGAGCTAAGTAGGTGAAGGCAAAGGAAAGAACACTGGCACCAAACAAGACGATGAGGGTGTTGGCCACCCACGACAGTAGTGAAATAAGTGCCCTAAGTGAACGTGTTGACCAGCTAGAGATGGGCTTGGTCGCTGCAGAGGTGGATAGGGTCACTCAATGGCCTTTGGGAGTGGGAGGCAAGAATCAAGTAACAAAGTAGATCCATCGACAACGGTTGGCGAACCTGAGAGATCTCACAGATGCAGCAGCTGTAAAGGACACCACTGGTGAGAACTCGACTGGCCTGCCTGCGCCCTTGTCTGGGAAGCTTGAGGGAAGATAATCAGCCCCACTAACGACTTGAGCGAGCTCGGCTAGGCCGCCTCGCCCGCGAAATGAGAACGCAGTGATCGAGATCGACTCCGTCACCAAGGTCTACCCAGGCCGTGGTGGCTCAGCAGAGGTGACCGCCGTCGACGACGTCACCCTGACCATCGATTCCGGACAGATCTTCGGGATCCTCGGCCGTAGCGGCGCAGGAAAAACCACCCTGCTGCGCTGCTTGAACTTCCTTGAACACCCCACCAGTGGCCGTATCAGTATCGATGGTGTCAATTTCACTAGCCTCAAACCCGCCGAACTTCGCGCCAAGCGTCAAAGCATCGGCACAGTGTTCCAGCACTTCAACTTGCTACATGCCCGCACCGCTGCTGAGAACATCTCCTACCCTATGGAGATCTCCGGTGTCCCTGCAGCTGAGCGCAGCACCCGCGTGGCTGAACTTCTTGAACTTGTTGGTCTAGCAGACCGCGGAAGTAACTATCCTTCCCAGCTTTCTGGCGGTCAGAAACAGCGTGTCGGTATCGCCCGGGCCCTGGCAGGTAACCCCTCAGTTCTCCTGTGCGACGAAGCCACCAGCGCGCTGGATCCGCACACCACCGAGCAGATCCTTGACCTGATCAAAGACATCAACGCTCGCACTGGTGTCACGGTCGTGATGATCACTCACGAAGCCGAAGTGGTCCGCCGTATTTGTGACGCTGCTGCCTTCATGGAGGGCGGACGAGTCGTCGAAACAGGACAGCTGCTTGACCTCATCGCCAACCCCGCCTCGCGACTGGCTGAAATGCTGCTTCCCACTGGGCAACCTGATGTCGCTGACCAAGGCCGCGCTCTCGTATTGGGATTCGCCAACGAAAACGCTGTCGAGCCTATGATTGCCGATCTCGCCCGCGAAACCGGAATTGAACTGGCTATCCTCTCCGGCACCGTGGAACGTGTCGCCGGGCGCCGCGTGGGACGACTCATGGTCACCGTTCCCGGCACCAGTGCAGACGACGTCGCCGCCGCGCAGAGCGCCGTCGCCACCTACTTCGAAGCGCGGGGAGTGAGCGTGACACCGCGATGACCACCACGATCCAGGACGCAATGCCCGAGCTCATGGAGGCCCTCGGCCAGACCCTATGGATGAGCAGCTGGGCTTTCGTGCTCACCATCATTTTTGGCATGGCCAGCGGCGTCTTACTGCGACTGACCAGCCCAGATGGCTTGACCCCAAACAAAATTGTCTACGGCGGGTTCGGGGCACTGATCAACCTTGGGCGCTCGCTGCCGTTCTTGATCCTGCTCATCGCGCTCATTCCGGTCACACGACTCATCGTCGGCTCGGCGATTGGTCCTACCGCCGCGATTGTTCCCCTGACTGTCGGTGCCGTTCCCTTCTATGCCCGAGTCGTTGAATCAGCTCTACGAGAAGTCGACCCCGGAAAAATCGAGGCCGCCATCGTCATGGGCTCGGACACCAAAGCCATTGTCCGCAAAGTCCTCATCCCTGAATCCATGCCAGGACTGGTCTCCGGGGCCACCCTGACTCTTGTCACCCTTATCGGCTACTCCACCATGGCCGGTGTCATTGGCGGTGGTGGTGTCGGCGACTTCGCCATCCGCTACGGCTATCAGCGATTCGATGCCGCCGTCACACTCGTAGCCGTCGTCATCCTCATCATCATCGTGCAGGCCGTCCAGACCGCAGGCGACGCTATCGTCCGCGGTATGAATCACAAACGCTGACCTGACAGCCAACGCACGAGGCGCTCCACATACCAGAAAGGCCCTCCATGAGCGGCAACGCTTCCTACCATCTGTCGAACTGTTCCATCCTCGCGGTCACCACCGTGGAAGCCCCCGAGATCGTCACCTCGGCTGAACTCGATGCGGCTCTGGCACCGGCATACGCCGAAACACGTACCGTCGCCGGACAACTGGAACGCCTCGCCGGAGTGAAGCAACGCCGTTGGTTCCCCGCTGACGAAGATTTCACCGACGGGGCTGTCGAAGCAGGCCGGCGCGCTCTCCAAACCGCCGGTATAGCCCCTGAACAGGTTGGCCTTGTCATCAACGCCTCCGTGACCAGGCCGCACCTCGAACCAGGTATCTCCGCCAAAGTCCACGCCGAACTTGGCCTACCCCGTAACTGCATGGACTTCGACGTAACCAACGCCTGCCTCGGCGTTGTCAATGGAATGCAGATCGCTGGCACCATGATCGACGCTGGCCAGATCCGCTATGGCCTCATCGTGGCTTCTGAAAGCTCCCGCCAAATGCAAGAAGCCACCATCAAACGTCTCAACGCTGGTGGAGCCACCAAATCCGACGTCAAACAAGCCTTCGCCACCATGACCCTTGGCAGCGGCGCCGTCGCTATCCTCATCGGTCCCAGCGATGCCCACCCCGAAGGACACCGCCTCCTCGGCGGCATCACCCGCGCCGGAACCGAACACCACCGACTATGTGTCGGAAGCATGGACGGTATGCGCACCGAAGCCAGCAAACTCTTCCGCGAAGGCATCGACCTGGCTCTGGACGCCTACACCGAATCGGCAGAAGACGGTTGGGACTGGAAAGACATGGACTGGTACGTCGCTCACCAGACCTCCACCGCTCACATCGCCACCCTCGCCCAACGGCTAGACAAACCACTGGAGAAATTCCCCACCACCATTTCCGAATACGGCAACATCGGCCCCGCCGCGATGCCCTACACCTTGGGCACCTTCCAAGACCAGTTCGCTACCGGTGACCGTCTGCTCCTCATGGGTATCGGATCCGGACTCAACGCCTCATTCGTTGAGGTCCAGTGGTGACACCGGTAGAAATCCGCAGCCAGCTCACCGGCCTGCCCGGAATAGACCCTGCTTGGTCACGCACCGTCACAGCGGTCGATGCCGATGGGATCGACCGCACCTGGCACATCCTTGACACCCACGCCCCCAGCGGGAGTGACAAAGAAACCAAGCCAACCCGCGGCACTCTTCTATGCGTTCACGGAAACCCCACATGGTCCTACTTATGGCGTCACATCCTGGCTGCTCCTGCCCCGGGATGGCGCGTCATCGCAGTCGACCAACTCGGCATGGGATTCTCTGAGAACCCGCGCGGATCCATGGCACAGCCACGAACTCTGGCACAACGCATCAAAGACCTCGCCGGACTGACCCAAGCTCTCAACCTCACCGGACGCGTCGTGGCCGCAGGGCACGACTGGGGTGGCATGGTCGCTACTGGATGGGCCCTTGAACACCGTGAACTGCTCGCTGGCCTCGTACTGGCCAACACCACTGTCCACCATGACTTCGACGCAGGCCTGCCCACCGCGCTGAAATTCAGTCTCACACCGCGCACCCTCAAAGCAGCCACGGTGGATACCCCCGCCTTCGTACGCGGCACTACTGCAGTCAGCAGCCCCCGGCCATCTCGCGATGTGCAAAACGCCTACGCCTTGCCTTACCGCACCCGCACTGACCGATCCTTCGTGGGGCAATTCGTCGCCGACATCCCCACCACTTCGGGACACCCAACCCGCGCCACGATGAGGCACCTCGCCGACGGTTTGAGCGCAATGGGGTCCGAAACTGCCCCTGTACCTGTGCTTCTGCTTCGTGGCCCTAAAG
The DNA here is from genome assembly GCF_900447215.1 of Dermatophilus congolensis. Lineage (NCBI taxonomy): Bacteria > Bacillati > Actinomycetota > Actinomycetes > Micrococcales > Dermatophilaceae > Dermatophilus > Dermatophilus congolensis. Next base: position 2,122,680 of record NZ_UFYA01000001.1, on the reverse strand, counting down.
ACCCTGTCTTCTCCGAAGCACACCTACGTGACTTGCAGGCGCGGCTACCCCACGCCGATGTACATCGTTACGAGGGCGCATCGCATCTGGTTCTTGAAGATGCTCCCCGCACCACTGAGGACATCGCCCGCTGGATCGAAACCCGCATCGACCAGCATGGCGCCTCCATCAACAGCGACCCAGCAACGCACGACGGACGCCCACCCCAGGCGCCTTTCGCTGTTGGAACCCCTGCCCAGCCCTGGTCTGGATTGACCGACTTGGCTCACCGTGACCCAGAGGCACTCTGCGTCGCTGAAGTTGCTACTGGACGCCGAATCACCTTCGGACAGATCGACACTGACATCGAGCATGTTGCTTTAGGGCTGCGCGATGCAGGGTTACGCCCCGGTGACCGCGTCGCTTTGCTCGTCGAACCAGGCATCGATCTGACTGTCGCCGCCTATGCTGCCTGGCGCGCCGGAGGCGTCATCGTCGTCGCTGACGCTGGTCTTGGCCTGTCCGGTATGGGACGTGCTCTGCGCGGCGCAGGTGTCCACCACGTCATCGCCATGAGCAAAGCCATGCCAGCGTTGCCAGCGCTGCGCGTTCCTGGAACTCGCTTCCTCGTCGGTGACTTACCGCGCTTGGCACGAAAAGTTCTTGGCGTACGCGCATCCTTTGACGACCTACGTGCTCGGGGGCGTGCCCTCGCTGCTGGCGGGCACGCTCTCCCAGATAGTCGCAAGCCTGAAGACGACGCTGCCGTGCTTTTCACTTCCGGTGCTACAGGCCCCAGCAAAGGTGTCGTTTACACGCTCGATCAAATCCGCGCTCAGGTAGGCGGTTTCGGGCATATCTACCGACTCACACCTGGTGACCGTCTCGTCGCCGCATTTGCGCCTTTCGCGCTGTATGGACCTGCCCTTGGCGTTGCTGGTGTTGTTCCTGACATGAAAGTCACTGCTCCAGCCACTCTCACTGCGGCTGCACTAGCTGATGCGGTCACTGCCGCGCGAGGCACCACTGTTTTCGCTTCACCTGCGGCTCTTCGCAATGTGTTAGCGACCGCCGAGCAGCTTCAACCCAGTCAGCGTCGTGCGCTGGCAGGAGTGAAGATCGTGATGTCTGCAGGGGCCCCAGTCCCGCTCACGCTTCTGCGCCGCCTGAGCGACACTGTTTTCCCTCACGCAGAAATGCACACGCCGTATGGCATGACCGAATGTCTGCCCGTCTCGGACATCACCCTTGACGAACTTGAGCAGGTATATGCGCCAGAGCGCATGCAAGATGGTGTCTGCGTGGGGCACGCAATCGAAAGCGTCCAGATTATGGTCGCTCCTTTGCCTGCTGTTCCTGATGGCCCCGATGGTGATCTCACCGCTGAGGCTGGCGTAGTGGGGGAAATTTGTGTGCGGGCACCGCACATGAAAGACCGATACGACCAGCTGTGGGGCGTTGATGATGCTTCCAAGAACCCTCGTGGCTGGCATCGCACAGGTGACGTGGGGCACCTCGATAGAGATGGTCGCCTCTGGGTGGAAGGGCGACGTGTTCACGTTATTCATACAGCTGAGGGGCCTTTGACTCCGGTTGGGCTTGAACAGCGAGTTGAGTCGCTCGACGGTGTCGCGAACGCCGCTGTCGTGGGAGTCGGGCCACGTGGCCTACAACAACTCGTTGTGGTGCTCACCCCCGATGAGAGAGGTCTTGCCCACGCTGCTGGTGGGGTGTTAGCCGATCAAGCTCTGCACACTGCTGTCCGGGCAGCTGCGGATCGGCCAGTTGCTGCTGTGCTTGTCCGTGACAGCATGCCTGTTGATATTCGACACCAATCCAAAATTGATCGGACCGCTTTGGCTTGCTGGGCTGAGGATGTTCTTGCCGGGAACGGAGGACGGCGATGAAGGTGCTCGTCACTGGTGCTTCGGGCATGCTCGGTGGCGGTGTTGCTGAGGCACTTATGCAACGCGGTGACGAGGTGACGGTGTTGCAGCGCCGTGCCAGCAATATCCCGGGTGTGCGTGAAGTTCTCGGAGACATCACTGTTCCTGGTGATGTGGACCGCGCTATGGCGGGTCAAGAGACTGTGGTGCACCTGGCAGCCAAAGTGAACATCACTGGCAGGTGGGAGGATTACCTGCGCATTAATGCCGGTGGCACTTTGAATATGCTGGATGCGGCTCGCCGTCACGGCATCTGCCGGTTTGTGCATACTTCTAGCCCGTCTGTGGCACATGCAGGTACATCGATTGTTGGTCAGGGCGCTGGTCCGGCCAGTCCTGAGCACGCTCGGGGTAACTACGCCCGTTCCAAAGCGATCTCTGAGCGTATGGCTCTAGAAGAGGATCTTCGTTCTCAGCAGGCAGGTAGTGGACCTGCGGTTGTGGTGTTGCGTCCTCATATTGTGTGGGGTCCGCGTGATACTCAGCTGGTGGCGCGGATTATTCGGCGTGCACAGGCAGGGCGGTTGCCGGTGGTTGGTAACGGTGCTGCGCTCATAGACACTCTCTATATCGATAATGCTGTGGATGCATTTGTTGCGGCAGTGGATCGCTGTATAGATGTACGGGGCGAGTCTTTCGTGGTGACTAATGGTGAGCCACGTCCTGTTTCGGAAATTTTTGTGTCGTGGGCGCGTGCCGGTGGTGTGGATCCGGCGCCCAAGGTGTTGCCTAAACGGCCTGCGTTGTGGGTTGGTAGTGCTGTGGATGTGGTGACGGGTTTGCGTGAACGGTTTGGTGTGCTGAATGAGGTTGACCCGCCGTTGACGCGGTTTTTGGTGGAGCAGTTGTCGACTGCGCACTGGTTTGATCAGCGCCGCACGCAGCAGGCTCTGAGATGGACTCCGAAGGTGAGTTTGGATGAGGGGTTTGCTCGGGTAGCTGAGTATTACTGCCGCTGATGTTGACTTCATGTGTTGGGCCCGTGACCACACGGTCACGGGCCCAACACAGTGTTGAGTGTGGTTATTCGTTGTCGCCGCCGGTGGCGATGGTTGCCTCTACGGCTTGGCCGTCGGCTTGGTTTTGTGCATCTGGCCAGACCCATTGCGCGACTGCGGGGATGTCTTCGCCGTTGGCGTAGGCGTAGGCGCGGGCGTGGGTGCGAGCGTCGAACATGTACTGGCGTAGATTCGCGTACTTGGCTCCTAGGGATGGCACCTGGTCGATGACGTCCATGACAAGGTGGTAACGGTCGATGTCGTTACGCATTGCCATGTCGAATGGGGTTGTGGTGGTGCCTTCTTCTTTGAAGCCACGGACGTGGATGTTGGCGTGTCCGTGGCGGCGGTAGGTGAGTCGGTGGATGAGCCATGGGTAGCCGTGGTAGTTGAAGATAACCGGTTTGGTGGATGTGAAGTAGTTGTCGAATTCTCGGTTGGATAGGCCGTGGGGGTGTTCTTTTTCGTCTTGTAGACGCATCAGGTCCACGACGTTGACCACGCGTACTTTCAGGTCGGGGATGGCTTCGCGCAGGATCGATGCAGCGGCGAGTGTTTCTAGGGTGGGGACGTCGCCAGCGCAGGCGAGGACGACGTCGGGTTCTTCGCCGTCTACTTCGGTGCCTGCCCATTTCCAGATGCCGATGCCGCGGGTGCAGTGTTTCATTGCTTCGTCGGCAGAGAGGAAGTTCGGGGCGGGCTGTTTGCCTGCGACGACGACGTTTACGTACTGGTGTGAGCGCAGGCAGTGGGCCCAGGTGGATAGGAGGGTGTTGGTGTCCGGTGGGAGGTAGACGCGGATGATGTCGGATTTTTTGTTGACGACGTGGTCGATGAATCCGGGGTCTTGGTGGCTGAATCCGTTGTGGTCTTGGCGCCACACGTGGCTGGATAGTAGGTAGTTGAGTGAGGCGATGGGGGCACGCCACGGGATTTCGTTGGTGACTTTCAGCCATTTGGCGTGTTGGTTGAACATGGAGTCGATGATGTGGATGAAGGCTTCGTAGGAGCTCATCATGCCGTGGCGGCCGGTGAGGAGATAGCCCTCGAGCCAGCCTTGGCATTGGTGTTCGGAGAGCATTTCCATGACGCGGCCAGCGCGGGAGAGGTGGTCATCGGAGTCGGTGTTGTAGTACTCAGCGTTCCACTGTTTGTCGGTGACTTCGTAGACGTCTTGGAGTCGGTTGGATGCGGTTTCGTCTGGTCCGAAGATGCGGAAGTTGTCCGGGTTCATTTTGATGACGTCGCGGAAGTATGTGCCGAGGCGACGGGTGGCTTCGGTCATGGGGGTTCCAGGGGTTTTGACGTCGATTGCATAGTCGCGCCAGTCGGGCAGTTTGAGGTCGCGTAGGACGAGTCCGCCGTTGGTGATGGGGTTGGCGGACATGCGCAGGTCGCCTTGGGGGGCCTGGTCTGCGATGTCGTCGATGAGTTTTCCGTTGCTGTCGAAGAGCTCGTCAGTGTTGTAGGAGGTGAGCCATTTTTCGAGGTCGTGGAGGTGCTCTTCGGTGTCGCGGGCCGAAGCCAGGGGTACTTGGTGGGCGCGCCAGGAGTCGGTGGAGCGTTTTCCATCGATTTCGGCTGGGCCGGTCCAGCCTTTGGGGGTGCGGAAGACGATCATGGGCCATAGGGGTCGTTCGGTGTTGCCTTCGGCTGCTTTGGCTTTGATGTCGGCGATTTCGTCGAGGCAGGTGTCGAGCAGTTCGGCGAATCGGCGGTGGGTGGTGATGGGGTCTTCATCATCGAATCCGCCGGTGAAGAAGTGGGGTTTGTGGCCGTAGCCGCGCATGAGGTCGCGGAGTTCGTCTTCAGGGATGCGGGCTAGAACGGTGGGGTTGGCGATTTTGTAGCCGTTGAGGTGTAGGACGGGTAGGACGACGCCGTCTGTGTTGGGGTTGATGAATTTGTTGGAGTGCCATGAGGTGGCCAGTGGTCCTGTTTCGGCTTCGCCGTCACCGACGACGGTGAATACGAGGAGGTCTTTGTTGTCGAAGGCGGCGCCGTAGGCGTGGGAGAGGGCGTAGCCAAGTTCGCCGCCTTCGTGGATGGAGCCTGGGGTTTCGGGTGCGACGTGGGAGGGGATGCCGCCGGGGAAAGAGAATTGTTTGAAGAGGCGCTGCATGCCTGCTTCGTCTTGGGTGATGTTGGGGTAGGTCTCGGTGTAGGTGCCTTCGAGGTAGGTGTTGGCGACGAGGCCGGGGCCGCCGTGGCCTGGGCCGGTGACGTATATGGCTGAGAGGGAACGTTCTTTGATGGCGCGGTTCATGTGCGCGTAGAGGAAGTTCAGTCCGGGGGTGGTTCCCCAGTGGCCTAGGAGTCGGCGTTTGACGTCATCGCGGTGTAGTGGGCGGCGTAGGAGGGGGTTGTTGAGTAGGTAGATCTGTCCTACGGAGAGGTAGTTGGCTGCTCGCCACCATTTGTCGATGAGGTGGAGAGTATGTTCGGTGAGTTCGGGGGCTTGTGCTTGGGTGCGGGTGGGCCAGGTGTTGGTGGATGTTGTGGTCATTCGTGTCCTCGATCTTGGTGTGTATTTCGGTTCTTTTAAGTGTCGCGCAAATCGTCTTCTAATTCGATGGGGGTTTTATTATTCGCGCAATCTATTTGTCGACATGTGGGGTGTTGATTATGTTGTTGTTAACGTTTTCAGTGGTGTAGTAATCGTTTTAATTTTTTGGACAAATTTTGGACATTTGTTTGGGTCGGTCGTTTTGATTGGGTGTTTGCTATTCGTTTTTGGGGTGAGTGTGGTGAAGGTCTCCTTTGGGCGGGGGTTGTGTCGTAGCTGAGAATGTGAGTGTGTGTGCGCAGGCTTCTCGCCTGCGTGGATGCCTGTGCCTCGACCTGCATGTGCGAGACTTGGAAAGTGCACCTCGCCAGTGAATGGGCCTCCCCAAGCGGCCCGCAGTCAGCCCCTTCGCGGCGAGCTGTACTCATGGGAGGGGTGTCGGCAGCGGCTGCGGCTTTTGTAGGTAGGCCTGCCCCGGCTCTGGATCCGCCTGTGGTGAAGATTGAGCGGGGGACGCTGACGTCTAAGCATTGGCCAGGGCGTTCGATTAACTGGGTAGTGACTCGTCCGGAGGGTCCATCGCATCTGGTGATTGCGTTGCATTCTCTGGGTACGAGTGCGAACTGGTTTGTGGAGCGGTTGGATGCTCCAGGTGTTTCGCGGCGTACTGGGTTGACAGTGGCGGCGGTTGATGGGGGGCGTCATTATTGGCACCGCCATAACAATGGTATTGACACTGCGGCAATGGTGGTGGACGATTTTCTGCCCTTGGTGGCCGCGTTAGGCCTGGATACGGACCGTTTTGCCTTGACTGGTGTGTCTATGGGTGGCTTTGGCGCGTTGCGTTTGGCTGCGCAGTTGGGGCCAACGCGGGTGATGGGGGTGGGGGTGGTTGCGCCTGCTCTGCGTCGCACGCCGCTAGAGAACCCCACGCTGATGTTTGATAACAAGCGCGCCTTTGAAGTGAATAATCCGTTCGGAAAGCTGGAGCAGTTGCGTGAGATTCCGTGCGCTATTGCTTGCGGTAAACAGGATGCATTTTATGCGGCTTCGAAGGCGATGGCTGCGGCGTTACCGGGAACACCAACTATTTTTGACAAGGGAGGTCACACCACGCGTTATGTGGCTTCGCATTGGGAACCGATCATGCACTGGCTTGCGTACCGTTGTGGCCCACCCCCGGAGCGTCCTTTCTTAGATCGTTTATTTGGATAATTTTCTTTTAGTTTTGTGTTGAATATTTTTAAGTGTTAGCCCCTCAAAAATATTCAACACAAATATGTAGAAGAATCGCGGTGGTTACCCCTGAGCAGAAGCTGCGTCGTGACGCTCGCTAGGGCAGGAAGGCGCTGTTGCCTCGGTAGGAGTGGTGTCGGTGTTTTTGGCGCCGCGTTCTGGGTTGCCAGCTAGTGGTTCACCGTTGGAGGGATCAGAGGCGAAGAGAACATTGAGCCAGCGCAGGTCTGGGTCGATGTCGATAAGGATCGTTTTGAGAAGCAGCGTTGCTGGTAGAGCGAGGATCGCTCCGAGAGGTCCTAGGGCCCAGCTCCAAAACAGCAGTGAAATGAGGGAGACGCTGGCGGTAACTCCAACAGAATCACCGGTGAACTTTGGCTGGATGACTGATTGCATCACGAAGTTAATGACGGAGAACGTGATGATAACGATGAGCGAGGTGAGAGGGTCATTGGCCAGGAGCGCCATGATGGCTGGTGGTACCAGGCCCATCACAAATCCGATGTTGGGAATGTAGTTGGTGAGGAATGTGAACAGGCCCCAGACCCATGGCAGGGGGACATCGAGGTAGAGCAGGACCGCAACGTTCATCGCCGAGACGATGAGGCCGAAGGTGGTTGAGACGATCCAGTAACGGCGTACTCCTTGAGCGAAGTCCAAGAGCGCGTGGGTCAGGGAGGGTTTGGTGCGTAGCAGCATCGCTGCGCGGCGGTCTGTGCTCATCGAGTCGATGAGGCCTACAAAGATCACTGTCAGTAATACCGCGAAGGCGGAAAGGATGCCGGTGAGGCCACTGAGTGCGCTTTGGAGGACGGCGACTGCGTTGGAGGGTGATACCTGGCGCTGGAGGTCTTCGAGTTGCTCGATTACTTGTTGTTCGCTGATCCCCATGCCGCGGAGCCAGTCAATCATCTGAGAGTAGAGAAGAATGAATTGCCCTTGGTATTGAGGTATTTCGACGATAAAGCGTGCAGTTGCCCAGGCCAGTGAGCCGAAGAAAGCGATGAGGATCGCTGCGACGAGTAGGCCAGATACGAGTGCGCCGATAAGAGGTGGAAAGCCTCGTTTGTTGAGTCGTTGCTGTAGTGGGTAGACAACAACGAACAAGTTGATGGTCAGAAAGACTGGTCCTACAAGGCTTGATTGGGCATTGATGCCGAGCATGACGACCCAGATGGCGGCTAGTCCGCCAAGAATGAGCGCGAATTGCGGGATTGGTCGCGATCGGGTGTCTGGGTTGTTGCCGGGCCCGGAGTCGGCGGGGCTGGGGGTCGTCGACGCGCTGCTCACGCGTTCAACGTACACCGATATGGCTCCTGGGCGTCAGCCGTGGAGGAGCCATATCGGGGTGCGAAATTATGGCGTGAATAGGTCAGCGTTCGGTGCGTGGTTTCCAGGAACGTGCGGTCTCACCTGTGTAAATCTGGCGCGGCCGGTAGATGCGTCCTTTAGGGTCGTCGTGGATTTCTTTCCAGTTGGCGATCCATCCGGGCATGCGGCCTATGGCGAACATGACTGTGAACATTTCCAGGGGTATGCCCAGGGCTCGCAGAATAATGCCGGAGTAAAAGTCGACATTGGGGTAAAGCTTGCGCTCGATGAAGTAGTCGTCGTTGAGGGCTGCGTCAGCGAGTTCTTGAGCGATGTCGAGAAGATCATCTTTGACTTCGAGTTCGGAGAATAGGTCGTCTGCGGCCGAGCGCAGAATTTTCGATCGCGGGTCAAAGTTGCGGTAAACGCGGTGACCGAACCCTTGAAGTTTGACGCCGTCTTCTTTGTTTTTGACTTTCTTTACGTACTCGGAGACTGCGATGTCGCGTTCTTTGATCTCTTCGAGCATTTTGATAACGGCCATGTTGGCGCCGCCGTGGCGGGGGCCCCACAGCGCTGAGACGCCTGCAGAGGCTGAGGCGAAGATGTTGGCCTGGCTGGAGGCGACCATGCGGACGGTGGAGGTGGAGCAGTTTTGCTCATGGTCGGCGTGCAGGACAAGGAACAGGTTGAGTGCGCGGGACATAGCGGGGGTGCACTCGAATTGCTTGTAGGGCACGGAGAACATCATGTGCATGAAGTTCTCGACGTATTTGAGGTTGTAGCGGGGGTAGGCGATGGGTTCGCCGATGCTTGACTTGTAGGCAGCGGCGGCGATGGTGCGGACTTTGGAGATGAGGACGGCTGCAGCGGTTTCGATGCTGCTTTCGTCGTTGGCTTCCATTACTTCGGGTTCATGGGCTGAAAGCGTTTGGATCATGGCCGAGAGGATGGCCATGGGGTGTGCTTTTGGAGGAAAGCCATCGAAGTGTTTTTTCATGTTCTCGTCGATCATGGCGTTTTCGGCGAGAAGGTCGCTAAAGCGATCACGTTGCTCGATGGTGGGGAGTTCACCGAAGATGACGAGCCAGGCTGTTTCGACGAAGGAGCTTCCTTCGGCGAGTTCTTCAATGGGGTAGCCGCGGTATCGGAGAATGCCTGCTTCGCCATCGATGTAGGTAATCGCGGATTTGGTGGATCCGGTGTTGCCATATCCATCGTCGAGGGTGATGTAGCCGGTTTCGGTACGGAGTTTCGAGATGTCGATAGCGTGTTCGTTCTCGGTGCCCACCACGATGGGTAGTTCATAGGTGGATCCGTCCAGGTCCAGGCGAGCCACATTGCTCATCTGATTCTCCTCGTCGTTGAGATGTCTTTCGACATCGTATGGCGTGATGCGTTTCACAGCATTGTGTTACGAGTTTTTCTTTTTCATGTTTGTCGGTTTCTCAGGAGGTAATAAGCAAGGGGAGCTAATGCGGTGATGAATGCGGGAATAGGAAGACCAACGGCGACGAGAAGTCCGGGCAAAAGAAGAGTGTCGTAGCCGCGGGCGATGAGAGCTAAAAGTCCTAGGGGAATTACGCCCATAGGGGTGGAGGCCATAGCTGATGAGGCGGAACGGATGTCACGGGGTTGGGCGGATCGGACAGCTCCAGCTAGTGCCGCTGTGATGAGGATGGGCCAGGTCAGGGGGTGTACTCGGGCCAAGATGAGGGCGATGAATGACCAGGTAGCTGCGATCGCGGTGGGGGCTGCTAGGAGGGTGAGTCGGGCTTTGAGTGGGGTGAAGGGCAGGCTTCGGCGGATGGAGTCCGAGCGGGCGTAGTTGGTGTATCCGTCGGTGAAGGTAGCGGTGACGTAGTAGCCGACGATGAGTGCGGCCCACCATCCTCCGGTGGTGCCTAGAACTGCGGATGCTGTGGCGGGCAGTGGAATTGCGCACAGGACGGCGAGGATGCTGAATCCGTCGCGGCGGACGCGGCGGATATCTGTTTCTAGCAGTGCGCCCAGGCCGCGGCGGCGGGTGGGGGTGGAGTGTAGGCGACGGCGGGTGGCTGGGCGGGTGATGGCGCGTAGCGGGGTGGAGTCGAGCATGACAGTGGAGACGCTGAGTGCGTCAACGAAATCGCCTCCACGGGCGAGTGCTCCTACGGATAGGTGACGTGCGGAGGCTCGCATGGGTTGTTCTAGGCGCCACATGATGAGGATGAGTATGACCGTGGTGAGCAGGTCCAGGGCTGGTCCCCATGTGTTGGTGGGGGCGGCGTACAGCTCAGCGACGGTGGACCATCCAGGAAGGATGCCCAGGGTAAGGGTGAGTGAGGCAATGGCGATGAGGACTTTCCCGGCAAGGCGTGCGATGTCTTCGCTACCGGGGCGGTGTTGCCCGACGGCGAGGATTTTGGTGAGGGTCAGCCCGCCAGCGAATCCTAGGGCAGTTGAGGTGAGGATACGGATGGGGCCGTGGCCGGTGAGAGAGACAGCGAACCCTAGGGCGACTGCGCCGATGATGCCGCAAGCGGTACCGATGGCGCGGTAGGAACCGCGGGTGAGGGTGGCACGGTCGGCCGGGGAGGTAAGCAGCCAGCTGCGCAGGGGGTGTGATGCGCCGAGGGGGCCTGCGGCGGTGGCTAGGAGGACGCTGGTGCCGGTGGCGAGGAGAATGATGCCGGTTGCGAGGAAGGGGGGTGAGGCGATGAAGTCGGATTGGGATAGTCCTGCGCCAGCGCCGCGGATAAGCGCCCAGAGGAAGATGGCGGTCATGACCAGCAGGAGAGTGACTAGGTGTAGTCCGCTCCAGGGGCCAATGTCGCCGCGAGTGAAGGTGGTATCGATTTGGGCTGATCGCAGGGTGATGAGGGCCTCGTGAGCGAGGTCTTCGGATGCGGTGCGGTCGATGGGTGGTTGGCTACGGGTTTTGGTGGGTGGGTTTTCGGTGCTCATGCGGGTGGTTTCAGAGGTGGCGCAGGTGGATACGGCGGGCGGAGATAGCTGCGGCGAGTTCGCTGGAGTGTGTAGACATCAGGACCGAGCAGCCTTCTTTGGCGAGTTTGTTTAGGTGGGCTCCCAGCCAGATACGTCCGGCGGTGTCCAGGCGTTGTTCTGGTTCATCGAGGATGAGTAGGTCGAAGGGGCGTACCAGGGTGGTGGCTAGGCCTAGGCGGCGGCGTTGTCCGGAAGAAAGAGTGTCGGGGATTTGATCGGCGACGTCAGCAAGTCCGAGTGTGCGTAGGGCGGTATCGACGATGTCGGTTTCATCGGAGCCGTGGGCGCGGGCCAGAAGGTCGAGGTGTTCCCACACAGTGACGTCGGAGAAGAAGGCCATGTCGTCGAGGATGGCGGCGACGCGGCGGCGGACTTGGGGGTCGGTTTCGTGCATGGGTTCGCCGTCGAGGAAGACATCGCCGGAGTCGGGTTCTTCAGCACCCATGAGACAGCGTAGGAGGGTGGTCTTTCCAACACCGTTGGGGCCGAAGATGGAGACGATTTCGCCTTCGTGGACGTCCAGATCCACGCCGGAGAAGACGGCGCGCCCGTCAAACGATTTCGACAATTGGCGCACCATGAGGCGCGGGTAGGAAGCGGTCACGTCTGTCAGCGTAATCGGCAGTGCGCTCCGGGTGTTGTTGGTCAGGGCCGGTGGAATTGGTGTTCAGGTGGTGGTGGGCGGGGTTTCGTGGCAGGGCAGGGAGGTGGGCAGGTGGAGCGTGTCTTAGGTATGTTCCGCACTGTGGGCGTGGGTGTCTCGCACAGTGGATGATGTGGTTTGTGTGGGCCTAGTGTGGGGGTATGCGAGTTGGAGTTTTCGGAGCTACTGGTCAGGTCGGCGGGGTTATGCGAGCCCTGCTGGAAGAACGCGAATTCCCCGTCGATGAAGTGCGTTTCTTTGCCTCATCGCGTTCGGCCGGAACAACGCTGCCGTGGAAAGGCACAGATGTAGTAGTCGAAGACATGGCCACAGCCGACTTTGCCGGTATCGACCTGGCTCTGTTCTCTGCGGGTGGCCAAGCCAGCCGCGAGTACGCCCCTAAGGTCGCTGCCGCCGGCGCTGTCGTGATCGATAACTCCAGTGCCTGGCGCAAAGACCCCGACGTCCCACTCGTCGTCGCCGAGGTCAACCCCGACGACCTGTGCGACATCCCCAAAGGCATCGTCGCCAATCCGAACTGCACCACCATGGCCGCAATGCCTGCCCTGAAAGTCCTGCACGACGAGGCCGAGCTAACCGAACTGCGGGTGGCTTCCTACCAGGCAGTCTCTGGCTCCGGTGGCAAAGGTCTCGAAGAACTCGACAGCCAAATCCGTGCTGCCTACGCCTGCGGAGACCCCAAGCAGCTCGCTCTGCACGGTGACGCTCTGACCCTGCCCAGCCCCAACGTCTATAAAGTTCCGGTGGCGTTCAACGTCGTCGCCATCGCGGGCAGCCTCGTTGACGATGGCACCGGCGAAACCGACGAAGAGCAAAAACTACGTAACGAGTCCCGCAAAATCCTGCACATCCCCCACCTGCGCGCTTCTGCCACCTGCGTACGCGTCCCGGTGTTTACCGGCCACGGCCTAGCCGTCAATGCCACCTTCGCCCGCGACATCACTCCCCAGCGCGCGTTGGAACTGCTCAACACCGCTGAAGGCGTCACCATCAGCGAGGTCCCCAACCCCCTCGAAGCAGCCGGCGCCGACGACGTTTTTGTCGGCCGTGTCCGCGCAGACCAGGCAGCACCAGAGGGCAAAGGCCTTGAAATGTTCATCGTCGCCGACAACCTCCGCAAAGGCGCAGCGCTCAACGCTGTCCAGGTCGCCGAAGCCTGGCTCACCCGCCGCTGACCGACCTCTTGAGAGGCGGTGCACCGGCTAACCCACGCGCCGGTGCACCGCCTAACCCATACCCGCCCACCAAGGAGAATCCGTGGCCATCGACCTCACCAGCCAATACGACGCCATTACCACTGACCAGATCCGCAGCTGGGGCACCGCGAAATGGATGAAAAAACCTGGTGCGCTCGCCGCGTGGATCGCCGAGATGGATTTCCCGCTGTGTGAGCCGGTCCGCGCCGCTGTCACTGATCTGGTCAACACCGGCGCACTTGGATACTCACCGGACAGCGACAACACACAGCTAGCCCGTGCCTACACCGATTTCTCAAAACGTCATTGGGGCTGGGCCCCGGAGCCTGGAAGCGTCCACCCCATTCCGGATGTCTTGGCTGGACTGGTTGCCGTCATTGAGGCTTACACCACCCCCGGCACCCCCGTCATCGTTCCCACTCCGGCATACATGCCGTTCTTGACTTTGCCCACCTACTTTGACCGGGATGTCATCCAAGTCCCCTTAAGCTGTGATGACTTTGGCTATTACACCTACGACCTAGAAGCGCTCGCCGCTGCTTTTGAGCAAGGTGCCGAGCTGCTTGTTCTGTGCAATCCGCACAACCCTGTTGGGCGTGTCCTCACCCGTGGTGAGCTTTTGGCCATCGCCGATGTCGTTGTAGCCAAGGGTGGTCTTGTCTTCGCTGACGAGATCCATGCACCTATCGTTTATCCGGGGCACAGCCACATCCCGTACGCATCACTGGATGAGCGCACTGCTGCGCACAGCATCACCGCTATTTCTGCGAGTAAATCGTTCAACCTTGCTGGGCTCAAATGTGCACAGATCATTCTCACTAACCCTGACCATCATGCTGCGTGGGAGAAAGCCAGCCGCTGGATTTGGGCTTCGCGACCGGGAATTTTCGCCAACATCGCTGCCTATGACCAGGGTGATGAATGGCTTGAAGGTCTTGTTTCCTACCTGGATCGTAACCGGCGGCGTCTAGTTGAACTTGTCGAGGAAAAACTTCCGGGTGTGCGTTACCGCATGCCTGAAGGTACCTTCCTGGCTTTGCTGGATTTCCGCGGTGTGCGTGGTGGTGCAGGTCTGGGGGATGACCCCACTCGCATCATTGAGGAAAAGAGCAATGTCGTGCTGAACGCTGGGCCTGACCTCGGGGCCGCAGCTGTGGGGATGGCCCGCATCAACATCGCCACCCCCTTGCCGGTGCTTGAAGAAGTCGTTGCTGCCATCGCGAAAGCTCTCTAAACGCCCTGTCTGCGCGGAGCGTTTCGTGAAGTGTCTCCGCGCAGGCAAGCTGTATGCAGCTGTTATTAGCCCGGCTGCACCACTGAACTGGCAGACTGCCGAAGAAGACTGTCTGGTACACGAAAACGCTGGCTCAGCAGGAGGCGGATATGACGGGGCGCACAGACATGAACATGGTGGAAACCCTTGTGGCTAAAGGGGTTACGATTCCCCATCCCGCCATGGTCACCATTGATGCGGATGTGGATCCGGACCGTATCAGTGGTGAGCGGGTCATCATCCACCCTGGAGCTCGTATCCGGGGGGCTCGTACTGTCATCAGTTCTGGGGCCGAGCTGGGACGGGAAGGCCCAGTGACGGTAGAGGATTGCATCATTGGTCCCGATGTACAGCTCAAAGGTGGATATGCGGCTAAGGCAGTGTTCCTCCAGGGTGCCAATCTTGGTTTGGGTCACCACGTCCGGGAGGGTTCGATCCTTGAAGAGCAAGCAGGTGGGGCTCACACGGTGGGGTTGAAACAAACCATCCTGTTCCCATTTGTCACGCTGGGCAGCCTTATCAACATGTGTGACTGCCTCATGGCGGGGGGAACAAGTCGCAAGAATCACAGTGAGGTTGGCTCTAGCTATATCCATTTCAACTTCACCCCGACAGGGGATAAAGCGACGCCATCGATGTTCGGAGATGTCGCGCGGGGAGTGATGTTGCGTGAACGTCCCATTTTTTTGGGTGGCCAGGGCGGCACGGTAGGCCCTGCTCGGGTTGCGTACGGCACGGTGGTAGGTGCTGGAGAGATTTTGCGGCAGGACGTAAATGAAGAGAATCAGCTGGTTATCCCAGGGGCAGCGCCGTCGGTGCGGCGTGATTTCTCGCCCGAGCAGATCCGGGGCGCAGCACGATTGGCGGCCCGCAACGTGGAGTATCTAGCTGCTCTTGATGCCTTGGAAGCGTGGTATCGGCAGGCTCGTGCACCATTTTTCGCGGCGATGGAGTTGGGCGATCTTGTTTTGGAGGGGGCACTGGGCGCTCTTGCCTCTGCTCGACAGGAACGAGCAAAACGATTGTCAACCTTGCTGAGCAAGCTCACAGCCTCCTGCGGTGTTGAGGCAGATTTGTTTACGGCCCGTGAGCGTTTGTGTGTGCCTGAATGTGGTGGTGCCGCGGGAGCAACGCTGCCTGCTGCGCCGGAAATGGTGTTGTCTGCTTTAGGGCAGGCAGCTGAGGAAGGCACGTCGTATGTCCAGGCGGTGCAGGACTTGTCTGCGCAGGAGGTTCAGGCGGGCACCGCCTGGCTGGAGGAGGTGGGGGCTGTGCGGTTGGCGGCTGCGTGTGCGTTGGTTCCTGACCTGCCTGTCGCTGCGGTGCGGTGATCAGACTGTTCTCAGATCGGGAATTGTCTGGTGTGCCTACTGCTGGCAGCGGTAGGCACACCAGGATGTGGTTAGAGATAGGCGTCGAGAACTTTTTGTGAGAAGGAGGGCCAGGAATCGCTGGCCCAGGTGCCAAAGTCGCGGTCGCAGAGGAAAACACATCCGAGCTGGGCATCGGGGTCGATCCAGCAGAAGCTGCCGGACATGCCGAAGTGTCCGAAGGTGCTTGGGGAGTTGCCCGGTGCTGTCCAGTGAGGGGTTTTGTGGCCGCGGATCTCACAGCCGTATCCCCACAGGTTGGGGCGTTGACGACCGAATCCGGGAAGTACTCCGCCCAGGTCGGGGTAGGTGGGGGTGGAGGCTAGTCGCACGACTTCGGGTAGGAGGAGCTTGGGGGCCAGTAGTTCGACGGCGAGTGCGGCCAGGTCACTGATAGTGCTGGTCATGCCGCGGGAGGCTGGTCCTTCGAGACGTGCGCTGTCCATGTCGAGAAGGTCCAAGACGCGGTCATGGACGTGTTCGGTGAAGCTGGTGCCGGTGACCTCGGCGAGGTGCTGGGCGGCAACATCGGTGTTGATGTTGGAGTAGACGCGTTGGGTGCCGGGTTTGGCGATGGTTTTGGTGGAGTCGAAGGTGTACCCCGAGGTGTGTGCCAGGAGGTGACCGAGGGTGGAGCCTTCAGGGCCGAGTGGGTCGTTGAGGGATACGAGTCCTTCCAAGCAGGCGTCGAGGATGGTGCAGGCGGAAACGATTTTGGTGACGGAAGCCCAGTTGTAGCGTTCGCCTGTGTCGCTGATGTTGATGATGCCTTCGGGGCCGATGACCGCGGCTGCAGCCGAGTTGACGGGCAGTTCGGCAAGCGCGACGGTCAGGTCGAGGCGGTTGGGCATAGGTGCTCCTGTCACGGGTGGGTGGGGTTGTCTTGAGTGTGGCATGTGGGTTGTTGAGTGTGTGGCGGTGAGATGTTGCGTCAGTGCGGTTGGGTTCTGCGTATGGTCAGGGTGAGCGCCTAGGGTGGTTCTGTGGTGGTTTCTTTGGGCGTGAGGGCTGCTCGGCCCTCTTTGATTGCAACAGATTTGGATGGAACCTTGCTGGATGAGCGGGGCCGGGTGTCCGTGCGCACCAAAAGGGCGCTGCAGGGGGTGTGGGAGGCGGGGATACGCACGGTGTTTGTGACTGCTCGTCCTCCTCGATGGCTGGTTCCGTTGGAAGAGGCAGTTGATGGACATGGGGTGGTGATCTGCGCTAATGGTGCGTTTGTGTATCAGGTCGCTGATCGGCAGATGCTGTGGTCACGCGGTATTGATTGTGCGTTGGTGGTGCAGTTGGCTTCTGAGTTGCGGTCGTTGTTACCGGGGGCTGGGTTTGCTGCTGAGCGCACCACGGGTGCGTATGTGGATGAGGTGTTTGCTGAGCTGGCTTCGGGTGATGCGTTGGCTGTCAGCGCGGGGGATGGGTTGTGTGTGTATGAGCAGGTGGGGCCGATCGATGAGGTGGATGGGGTGGTGGGGAAGTTGTTGGTGAGGGCGGCTGTGCTAGAGCAACCTGGGGCGTGTGAGGAGGTGGTTGAGCAGATTGCACGGTTGGTGGGCTCTCGTGCGCAGGTGGCGTTTTCGGGTGCGTTGGGGTTGGCTGAGATTGGGCCTGCGGGGGTGACGAAAGCTTCTACCTTGGCGCAGTGGTGCGCGCAGGAGGGGATTTTTCCTGAGCAGGTGTGGGCGTTTGGGGATATGCCGAATGATTTGCCGATGTTGGAGTGGGCTGGGCGCTCGTTTGCGGTGGCGAATGCGCATCCGAGTGTGCGGGCGTTGGCGCACATGACGGTGGGTGCTCACGATGCTGATGGGGTGGCTGAGGTGTTGGAGTCGCTGGTGCAGTGACGCTGTTCATCAGGGGGTGTGTTGAGGGTGAGGGTCGTTTGTGAGCTGGTGAGCGCGAGGATCGGGGGGGAATGAATGAAAAAGGTCCTGCCCGCGTTGTTGCGCGGGCAGGACCGGGGCAGCGCTAGAGGTGTGTGGTGGGTCAGTCTTCGTTGTCGGGATCGTCGGTGACGCGGTTGATTTCTGGAGTGCCTTCGGCGGGAGCCTTGGCGTGCATTGCTCGGGCCATGATGCGTAGGGAGATACCTGCGAGTACGGCAGCAGCGAGGGTGCCAAGGAGCACAGCGATGCGAGCACCGTCGGCCAGTGGCGTTCCAGCGGGAAAGGACAGCTCAGCGATGAGCAAGGAGACAGTAAACCCGATGCCGGTGAGGAACCCGACAGGGATCATGTGCCGCATAGCTAGACCGCTGGGCAAAGCCAGGGGGGTGAAAGCTGTGAAGATCCAGGTGGTTCCCAGTACGCCGATGAACTTCCCAATAACTAGACCGGCGGCTACGCCGATGACGACGGGCTGTCCAAGCACTGCGCCGGGGCCGCCTCCCTCGACGAGGGTCACACCAGCGGAGAAGAACGCGAAAATGGGCAGGATCAAACCGTTGGCGAAGGGGTTCAGTATTGCGTTGTAGTGGTGAGTACGGGCGTGGTGTTCACCGTGTACTCGCAACGCCGGAACCATGAAACCGAGAAGAACGCCAGCGATGGTGGCGTGAATGCCTGAAGCGTGCATTGAGGCCCACGCGATCACAGCGAAGGGGATCATCAACCACCATTGCGGGCGGCGAGAACGCACCACTAGCGCGAATGCGATGATTGCCAGTGCGGCTACGGCGAGCCACATCGCGTGAATTTCTGCGGTGTAGAACAACGCGATAACAATGATGGCTAGCAGGTCATCAACCACGGCGAGTGTGAGCAGGAATAGACGCAGCCCGGATGGCAAACCGCGACCAAACAGGGCGAGCACTCCGACAGCAAATGCGATGTCGGTAGCTGTGGGGATGGCCCAGCCGCCGGCTGCAGCTGGTTGCCCCAGGTTTGTGACAGCGAGGAAGAACAGCACAGCTGGGACAACCATGCCACCAACGGCAGCGAGCATGGGCAGTGCAGCTTGAGCGGGGGAGCGCAGCGATCCTGTGACGAATTCCTGCTTGAGCTCTAACCCCACAGTGAAAAAGAAAATGGCCAGCAAACCGTCGGCAGCCCACGCGGCCAGGGAAAGGTTCAGATGCAGCGACTCAGGACCAATGGTGAACTCGGCCAGAGAGTGATAGGTGCTGCGCAGTGGGCTGTTAGCCCATATGAGTGCTAATGCTGCGGCAACGATAAGGAGAATGCCAGCGCTGGTGTCTCGGGTGACCCAATCGCGGATGCGGGTAAGGGCGCTCGCAGGCGCGGCGGGGGTTTCGGGCACAGAGCAGCTCCGTTCGTTTTTGAAGGCCACCGCCAGATTGCGGGGGTCCTTGCCGACCAGACTTCCCGGCACACCGTCTTCCAGAGTACCGGGAACGGGTATAGCTGTGTTAACGGTCACATACGTGACTGTTCATAAGCTCTAACGATTTTTTCGTAGAACGGTCGGTGTCCTGGCGGATATCTCGCCATGACACCGACCGTCGTGATTGTGCTGCGTGTGCTGGGTGAACGCGTGAAAGATGAACCGGGTGGTTCTTCGTTTCTTTTAGGCCTGAGCGGGGAATCGCTCCCAGACACGGTGCTGAGCGAGCAGGCTAGCTAGTTCGTTGATCGCTTCGGCAGCGTTGTTACTGGCCACGATCCCTGGTGAAGAGGTGTCGATGCCAGCTGCGGTAAGAGCTGCTTTACCGCTGGGTAGATAGGCCACTGCCTTGCAATGGCGGTGCATCTCCTCCAACAGCAGACTCAGTTTCGGGTCGGTGGTTAGGTTCGTTTCCCCTGGGCGAGTCTGGGCTTGCGCGGGGGCGATGCTAGATATCAGCAGTACAGCGTCGAATTCGATCGATCGGGTGGCCAGTAGGGTGCGGTCCACGGTGATGTCTTTACCGAGGGTGCCGCCGTGGCCGGCCAGGACAAATGGCGTCATTGCGCTCTCGTGTACTGCTTTAATGGCTTCTTTGACTGCGGCTGGGTCGGCGGCATCATCTGCGACGATGCCGATTTTGCGGCCTGTGACGGGGTAACTCTTTTCGTTGATCTGCCGCAGTGAAGGGCTAGGCTTCATGTCTTTGACGTCCGCTTTTGTGGGTGCGGGCACTTCCATGCCTAGTCCGGCGGCGACGTGTTCGGCTAGTCCTGTATCGATGAGAGCTAGATGAGCTAGCTGACGTTCGCGAATGGGTGTTTCGAAGCATTTGCTGAGCTCAAACGTGTACGCCTGGGTCAGGTGTTGCTGTTCGATGGGTGTCAGGCTCCGGTAGAACAGGCGAGCTTGAGTGAAGTGGTCATCGAAGGAAGCCGACAGCTCACGTACTTTGGCTCCGTGGACACTGGTGGGTACTTCGATGAAGGGGTGCTCTGCCTCGGGTGTGTGTGCGGGGTTTCCTGCGTCAATGGAGTTGGGGCGGTAGGGGGCTTGTCCAGTGTGTACGCCGTGTTGGTGGAATCCATCTCGCAGCATGTCGTTGACGGGGCAGTGTGGCCGGTTGATCGGTATCTGGGTGAAGTTAGGGCCACCGAGCCGGGTGAGCTGGGTGTCTTGATAGCTGAAGAGACGACCTTGCAGCAGTGGATCGTTGGTTACGTCGATTCCAGGAACGAGGTGGCCGGGGTTGAACATGACTTGTTCGGTTTCGGCGAAGTAATTCGTGGGGTTGGCGTTGAGGGTCATTTTTCCTAGTGGCTGGATGGGGCACAGCTCTTCGGGAATGAACTTTGTTGGATCCAGCAGGTCGATGCCTTCGAACATTTCGTCTTCAGTGTCGGGCATCACTTGCACGCCGAGCTCCCACTGCGGGAATGCGCCTGCTTCGATTGCATCGGCGAGGTCGCGGCGGTGGAAGTCGGGATCGTTTCCTTGGGTGAGTTGGGCTTCTTCCCACAGTTGTGAGTGGACGCCAGCAGTTGGTTTCCAGTGCCATTTGACTAGGCAAGTTTTACCTTCGGCGTTGGTAAGCCGGAAGGTGTGGATACCGAAGCCTTCCATCGTTCGGTACGACAGCGGGATGCCGCGGTCGCTCATGTTCCACATGGTGTGGGCTTGTGCTTCGGTGTGCAGGGAGACGAAGTCCCAGAAGGTGTCGTGTGCGCTTTGTGCTTGGGGGATTTCTCGGTCTGGGTGGGGTTTTCCTGCGTGGATGAGGTCGGGGAATTTAATTGCATCTTGGATGAAGAAGATGGGCATGTTGTTGCCGACGAGGTCGAAATTTCCCTCTTCGGTGTAGAACTTCGTTGCGAATCCGCGGGTGTCGCGGACAGTGTCTGCTGATCCGCGGGAGCCAAGCACGGTGGAGAACCTGACGAATACGGGAGTTTTCGCATGTGTGGCAAGGAATTTCGCCGTCGTGATCTTCTCAGCCGTGCCGTAAGACTCGAAGATGCCGTGGGCGGCTGCGCCCCGAGCGTGGACCGCTCGCTCAGGAATGCGTTCGTGGTCGAAGTGGCTGATTTTTTCGCGGAAGTGTTGGTCTTGGGCCAGGAGAGGACCGCGGGGGCCAGCTTTGAGGCTGTGGTCGGTATCGCGTAGGCGGGTGCCGGTCTGGGTGGTCAGGTATGAGCCTGATTGGGCGCGTGCGGTGTTATCAGCGCCGGTGGGGGTGCCGGTTGCGGTGACTGTTTCGGGTGCGTTTTGGTCGGGGTTGGGAGCTGGGGGAGCAACGGGGGTTGTTGGTTCTTCTACGGTGGGTGCGGAGTTTTTGTGGGGGTTTTTTGTGGGCGCGTTGTCGTCGAACATGATGTTCCTTTCCGCGGGGGAGATGCTTCGCCCGGGTTTCGAACGATGCTCTTGGCCATCACGATGCCTTCTTTGATGGCTTTTGTCGCGGTGAAACATGCGCTTATTTCCGGCATGAGGAAGATGTCGTGACGTTCTGTAAAAAATAGGAAAGGTTCTTTACAGAACATGGTGACTTCTTAGCTGTGCTGCTACCCTCTCGCATCTGTTACAGGGGGTGAAAGTGGAGGTGGTTGGTTGAATTCTCTCTGGGGGTCAGGGTTTATAGCCAGCCGGATCGTTTGAACATGATGAACAGGACTATGCAGGTAGATGCGATCGCTGCGAGTGTTACGTAATAGCCGTACTGCCAGTGCAGTTCGGGCATGTTGTCGTAATTCATGCCGTAGATACTTGAAATTAGGGTGGGGAGCACTGCTATTGCTGCCCATGCTGAAATCTTGCGCTGGTCCTCGTTTTGTTGCAGAGAGACTTGCGATAAATGTGCAGACAATAGGTCTGATAGCTGACTGTCGTAGCCATCGACCTGTTCGGTTACTTGCAGCAGGTGATCTTCGACGTCTTTAAAAAACGGCTGTAACCGCTGGGGAAGTGTGAGCCCAGTTGAGCCTCGGATAAGTCGATATAGCGGAATTACTAGGGGGGTGCTAGCACGTTTGTATTCCAGTACTTCGCGTTTGAGTCGGTAAATGTCAGTGACGTCGGCTCGCCCATCGGAAGAAAACACGAGTTCTTCAATGTTATTAACGTCTTCGGCCAGCTCTGTATCAATTGTCATGTAGTTGTCCACTACTCGGTCAAGTACGCCGTGCACTACAGCCAAGGGGCCTAGAGACATTCGCTGAGGTAGTCGTTCCAATGCCGCTCGCACGCCGATGAGTTCGTTTACTTCTCCGTAACGCACGGTCAGAACAAAGTCTTTGCCGATGAACAGAATCAGTTGGCCAGTTTCCACGTCGCTGGTGGCATCGATGTAGCGCAGGGTGCGCAATACCAGGACGGTAACGTCGTCAAAAACATCGATCTTGGGTCGTTCTCGGGCGGTGAGTGCATCTTCGATGGCCAATGGGTGCAAGCCGAGTTCTTGTGCGATCGCGGAAAACTCTTCGACTGATGGGTCTTTCAATCCGATCCACGCGAACTCGCTGTTACCTGACTGTTCTTTGGCAGTGTCTTCGAGGGGTTCTTCGGGTTTATCGCTCGGTGTGGCGGTTCGGGTTCGTAGGCGCCGTAGCTCGGTGCTTGGGTCGTCGCAGTCGACTCGATGCCCGCCGCGGTAATAAGCCTGGTTCACGATCACGAGCGTCATTCTGCCCGGCGCAGTTCTTCTCACCAGGCATGCCTTTGTTTGGAGGGCTATGGAAGGTAAGAACAGCGGGTGAGGGGCCTGCACTCGGTGTCTTCCGGTGTGTCAAGGACGCTGGCAGGTTGACGCACGAGTGCAGGCGCGCGGGTTCAGGGCTGGACGAGGATGCGGATGGGGTTGCCTTCACGGCTTTCGAGCATGTCTATGCCGCGTTTCACTTCGGTCAGCGGTACGACTGCAGAGATGGATTCGGACAAGTCGAGGCGTTTGTGTCGAAGCATTTCGGCGAGCATGGCTATGTCTTGCACTTTGTATCCCAGGTGCCCAATGACCTGTTTGCGTCCCAGGGCGAAGTTGGTGATGTCGCCGAGGTTGAGATCTTGTCCGCTCAGTCCCACGACGACCAGTTTTCCGCCTGTGTCGAGTGCTTGGGCAGCTTGGGTGCAGGTTGCGGTGATGCCGACGGCATCGAAAGCCACGTCGATCATGCGGCCATAGGTGGCTTCTTCGATTTTGTCGATGAGGTGCGGGTCATCTGCGCGGAAGGTGTAGTCGGCGCCGAGGCGGCGGGCGCGTGCAAGGGCGGCGTCATCGAGGTCCACTGCGATGAGGGGGGTGCCTCCGGCGAGTTTGGCTAGTTGTAGTAGGTGGGTTCCTACTCCGCCAAGTCCCCAGATGCCCACGGCGTTGCCGAGGTGCACTTGGCCGCTTCGCATGACAGCGGCGAAAGGTGTGGAGACGGCGTCGGCGAGGATGGCGGCTTGATCCATGGGGACGCCTTCAGGCACGCGGGTGAGGCCTATGGCGTTGACGATGACATATTCGGCCCATCCGCCGTCGAAGTCGAATGCCATGAGCTGTATGGCGAGGCAATTGAGAAAATCGCCGCGGCGGCATTTGCGGCAGGTTAGGCAAGCTCGGCCTGCGGAGGGAATGACAGGGTCGCCAATTGACCAGCCAGTGACACCTGGTCCGAGGGCGTCGATGTAGCCGCTGACTTCGTGGCCTTGGGTGACGATGGGGGTGCGGACGGGGAAGTTGCCGTTGATGAGGGATAGGTCGGAGTGGCAGATGCCGCAGTAGGCGACTTTGAGGCGTACTTGACCGGGGCCGGGGGTGGGGATGGGGAGTTCTTCGATGGTGATGCTGCCAGTGTTGGCGTTGAATCGTTCAGCGAGCATGGTTCTGCCGTGTTCTGAGGTGGTGTCATGGTGGGTGGTTGCTGCTGTGGTGAATGTCATGGGGTCTCCTGGTGGGGTTCGCTGGGGGCTTTGGTGGAGCGGTCTGCAAGATTGGTCTCCGCTGTATGGTTCGAATCTTTCTGTGCGGCAACAAATTCAGTTGAATTTGAGTTTATTTACCAGCTTTGGTGGCAGTGATGTTTTTTCTTAATTAACAGCTCCAGGGCACCGGGATACCTCTTTGGCAGCAACCTCGGGCGTGCCTGGGGCTAAAAGGGCCTCACGGGACCTGGCGGCGAGTAGCGTGGCACAACGAGCAAGCCTTGACGAGACGCCCGTCACAGTGTGGTGGTGGGGGGGCTTGGCATGACGAGGAGGTCTGCATGGGTTACGCAACCACCAATCCGTACACCGGCGAAGTACTGAAGAAGTTCGAGACTGCCAGCGAGGCCGAGGTGGAGGCAGCCGTAACAAAGGCTGACAAGGCGTTCCAGGTCTGGCGGAAGAAAAGCATTGAGGAGCGCGGAAAGGTACTGACTAAGGCTGCCGCGATCTTGCGTGAGAACCGTCGCGAGTTCGCCCAGACTCTTACGCTAGAGATGGGCAAGCTGATCGCTGAAGCCGAGGCCGAGATTGATGTGTGCATCGGCATGCTGGAGTACTACGTGCAGTTTGGTGCTGAACAGCTTGCGCCACGGTTCTTGTCGGCAAAGGGTTTTGGGGACCAGGATGTCATGCTGGTCAACGAACCGCTGGGTGTTTTGTATGCGGTGGAGCCGTGGAACTTCCCGTACTACCAAGTGGTCAGGATCGCTGCGCCACAGTTCACGGCAGGTAACTCGATCGTGCTGAAGCATGCTTCGAATGTTCCGCAGTCAGCGTTGAAGATGGAGAAGCTATTCGCTGACGCTGGGGTTCCTGAGGGGCTTTTGGTGAATGTGTTCGCCTCGCATGAGGCGGCCGAGCAGATCCTCTCGGACCCGCGGGTGCGTGGTGTGGCCCTGACTGGTTCGGAAGGCGCTGGGGCGGCGGTGGCAGCGATTGCCGCTAAGCATCTTAAAAAGTCCACGCTTGAGTTGGGTGGGGCGGACGCCTACATCGTGTTGGAAGACGCTGAAATTGATAAAGCGGTGAAGTGGGCAGTGTTTGGGCGGCACTGGAACGCTGGTCAGGTGTGCTGTTCGGCTAAGCGTCTCATCGTGATGGACAGCGTGTATGAGGAGTTCCTCGCCAAATACAAGGAGGGTGTCAAAGCCCTAGTGGCAGGTGACCCGATGGACCCGAATACTTCACTGGCGCCGTTGATGTCCCAGGCAGCTGTTGATGATTTGGCCCAGATGGTTGAACAGGCTCGCCTGGAGGGCGCGACGGTTGAGGAGATTGGTGAGAAGGTGCCTGAGCAGGGGGCGTTCTTCCAGCCGACGATTCTCACTGAGATTGAGGTTGGTTCTAAGACCAGCATGCGGGAGTTCTTCGGCCCGGTGTCGCAGATCTATCGCGCGAAAGACGAAGATGATGCTGTACGTATCGCGAACTCTTCACCGTTTGGGCTGGGTGGTTCAGTGATTACGCAAGACATTGCACGTGCCCAGAAGATCGCGCGTCGCTTGGACACTGGCATGGTGTACATCAACCAGCCCACGGGTGCTAAGCCGGATATTCCCTTCGGTGGGACGAAGCGTTCTGGTTACGGACGTGAGCTGACCGAGTTGGGTCTGCATGAGTTTGTTAACCAGAAGGTCGTGGTGGTTACCGATATTGATGGCAGTTTCTAAAACTGTGCCTTAGGTAACTGGTCTTTGGTGTGTGCCTGCCCGGGCGTGGTGCTGGGGGCAGGCACACATGGTGTTGTCGCGGGTTTATTTGGCTGGCGTGATCTCTTCTTCGATGACCCATTTGTGGTTGGTGAATTTTGTGCCGTCCGGGCCTTGGTAGTCGACCATGTAAACGGTGGTGTTTTTGGCTTCATCGACGGAGCCTTTGGCTCCCTTCATGCCAGGCAAGTGCTCGGTGTTGATGGTGATTGATGTGCCTTTGGCCAGTGGCGCTGCACCGGGGTTTTTGAGTTCTTCATGGACGACCCACTTGTGTTCGTGTATGGGGGTGCGCCCGTTGGAGGGAGTGAAGTCAACTTCGTAGGCGGTGGTTTTGTAGGCGCCTTTAATCGTTGCGGTTGCTCCTTTCATGCTGGGTAGGTGATCGGCGTTGAGTTTGACGGTGTCGCCGACTTTGTATCGGGCGCTTGAGGCGGTGGCGATGCCGGAGGGAGCGGGGCCGCCGTTGGTGGGGTAGGCATGCGAGCTGGGCATGGTCTGTGTAGAGGAGGGCGGAGCAACTTGGGTGGATGGTTTTGGTGAGCCGGCTGGGTTTTGTGGGATGCGTCCGTAGGAGGAGTTGTTTCCTTGGCAGGCTGCCAGGGTGCTGAAAGAGAGGGTGAGCGCGAAGGCTGCGGCGATTGCCCGTGCATTCATGCGTGCTGTCCTTCCTAGGACTCTTCAAACAAAGAAGTAGGGGAGTTAGGTGAGAAGGGGGTGTTCTCTGGCGTACGACACGGCATCAGTGGCGTGAACGTGTGGTCAACGCGGAGGGAAGAAAAGACGCTCACACATTGGCACAGTGATTTTGAAACGAGCTGTGGAGTTAAGAGAGAAAGATTCCACATAGAAGAATAGTCGTGGTGATTACGTGTACGGATCAGTGTCAAGGTGCACCACGAGTGATGCCGCCACCCCGAGTGTGTATACGAAAGAGCTGAGAAGGGTGCTCGTCAGAAGAGTTACCCCAATTGAGGTTAAGCCGAGAAAAACAAGAACTGACCAGGTCAACCCGGCAGTGAAAAACACCGGAAAAATGCGCTCGCTCTCAGGCTGAGTCTGGGTTGCTTGCCTCATCGGAACCTCCTTGTCCCGTCGTGATGCTGAGCCGTTCAGCCTTTGGGAGCAGTGTTAGCTGATGCGGTTGCCTGGATCGGTACTGGAGCCGGTCCAGGCGCGGGAGGCTGTTTTTTGATGGGGTTAGTGATTTTGTCTGCGCCAGCATTAGGGGCTTTGGGCGCAGCGGGCGCATCAGGAGCTTTGCCTGGCTCAGGTGCCTTACCAGGAACGGCAGCGGGTGGCTTGCCCGGGGCCGGGGGGGCTGGTGGAGCAGGAGTGGCTGCTGGTTTGGGGCCGGGATATTTATCGAGGTTGAGGGTTTCGCTGTGTGGTTGCACACCAGGGGGTTGCCACGTCAGTTTCAGTTTGAGGGTTTCGTTCATTGGGTAGGCCTCTTTCCAAGAGAGGCTTTGTCCCGGTTCAATCGCGGTGGTTGGGCTACCAATGCCGTTGGCGCTGTCGGCAACTGTTCCTGTTTCTCCGTTCGGATCAGTCGCGGTGCGGAAATACATGGTTTCTAGCGGCTTGTCGCTCGTATTCGTCAGTGTGTAGTCCACGGAGACGAACTGTTTACTTCCTTTGGGGTAGGAAGCCATTCCTGAAGGGGTGAAAGCTGCAGGCTGCGAAAGAGTGACGTCGATCCCGTTCCACGTGGCTTTTTGCCCGAACGCTGCGGGGGTGTTTTTGGTGGGCTCTCCAACAGGAGCTTTATCTGCATTGTTCGCTGGGGGAGGCGAAGCCGCTGTTTGCGGTCGTGCAGGCGCGATCCCAGCACACGCTGTCGCGCTAAAGATGAGCACAAGAGCGGCAGCACCGGAGCACAGAGCACGGGATCGCATACGGCCCATGCTAGGCACGGTTCTTCGCAGTTGTCTGATCACGCCACGCGATCGTGGAACAGATATCAGTGGCTGTCCATCGTTATTTAGTGGGCATTTTGGTTGGCCAACGCATGCCTCGACTGCAGGGCGGTCTACCGCGTGAAGCAGTCAGTGCTGTACCCACTGAATTTCTTTTTGTTTTCCTGGGAACGTAATGGGATGCTCGGACGTCCTGAATACAGGGGTCTCCTGCCCAGCGTGTATCGCAGGACTAGGTGGACGGAGACCCGCGCCGAATGTGAACGCATGCCCACGGCAAGTTAGGAATGATCCTGCCGCGCATGCGAATCGCCACCGAATCCGCCGCTGCGGGTGTGGTAGTGCCAATATGTGTGCTTGCGCGTGCCCGCTGTCCGCGGCCACGGCATGGTGTGAAGGAGGACGGGGTGCGTGTACTCGTCGTCGAAGACGACCTGGCTATGGCAGGTCTCATCTCGACAGCGTTGACCGACCAAGGATTTGCGGTCGATATGGAGCATGAAGGGCACGCCGGTTTAGCCGCCGCGTCCGGTACGGGGTATGACGTTGTCATCCTCGACATCATGCTGCCCGGGCTGTCTGGCTATCGGATCGTTGAGAAGCTGCGTGAACGGGGAAATTGGACCCCGGTGTTGATGCTTACTGCTAAGGATGGTCCCTATGACGAGGCGGATGCCTTCGATTTAGGTGCTGACGACTACCTCACCAAACCATTTGACGTGGTTGTGCTGCTGGCTCGTTTGCGTGCACTTGTTCGGCGAGGCGCTCCTGCTCGTCCGGCCACGCTCATGCTTGGTGACCTTTCCTTGGACCCCTCGACGCACCGTGTTTACCGCGGCGATAAAGAGGTTCGGCTCACCGCCAAAGAGTTCGCAGTCCTGGAATTCTTTATGCGCCACCCAGGACAACTCCTCACCAAAAAGCAGATTCTCGGAGGTGTGTGGGATGCGGAGTTCACTGGCGACGTGAACATCGTTGAGGTGTACGTCGGCTACCTGCGCAAGAAACTCGACACCGCCTTTGGGCGTGCATCTTTCGAGACCATTCGCGGCGCCGGCTATCGACTCGTCAACGACCTCGTCTGAGACGAATTCTTCTTACGTCTGCAACGGAATCCGGAGAGTGAATCTGGCTCCTCCTAGCGAAGGCGAGGAGTCCACTTTCACTGTGCCCGAATGAGCTCGGATTATTTCCGAGACGATTGGCAACCCTAGCCCTGAGCCGCCAGCGTCTCGATGCCGTGCCTCATCCAATCGCACAAATCGGTCGAATATTCGTTCGCGTTCGCTTTCGGGTACCCCTTGGCCATCGTCTTCGACCGCCAACAGTGCCCACTGGCCATCAATGGAGGTTGAGATACGCACGCGAGATTTCGCGGCGCGAGTAGCGTTTGTGGACAGGTTGCGCACTGCTCGGGCCAAAGCGTCCTGGGCGCCAGTTACGCGCGCGGGAACTAAGTCATACACCACGTCCACTTTGCCAGCCGAACGCAGCGCTATCACTTCTCCGTAAGCCACATCGTCGAGGTCGACGTCCTCAAACTCCAGCTGCATGCCTCCGCGCTCATCGCTGCGCGAGAGAGTAAGAAGGTCATCGACCAGGTGCGCCAGCCGAGCTGACTCAGCTTCCATAATGGGAGCTAATTCATTCCACCGTTGAGCGCTGCCAGCTGCTTGCCCCAGCTGGATCGAGGCTTGCAGGTTCGTCAGCGGTGAACGTAGTTCGTGGCTCGCGTCGGAAACGAATTGGCGTTGACGATCGCGGCCCTTCTCAAGGCGACTCAACATGTCGTTGAGTGTGTTTGCTAAGCGGGTTACTTCATCGTCATGAGGCGCTACCGGCAGCCGCGCAGTGAGGTTTTGGGCGCTAATTCGCTCGGCGGCTAGCCGCATCTCTTCAACAGGTTTCAAAGCCCGCCCCGTCGCTAGCCATACCACCACACCTG
The DNA here is from genome assembly GCF_900447215.1 of Dermatophilus congolensis. Taxonomy (NCBI): domain Bacteria; kingdom Bacillati; phylum Actinomycetota; class Actinomycetes; order Micrococcales; family Dermatophilaceae; genus Dermatophilus; species Dermatophilus congolensis. Next base: position 2,093,339 of record NZ_UFYA01000001.1, on the reverse strand, counting down.
CACCGAGAAGCAGCATGGGCAATACCGCCAAAGAGACCTCTGTGAACACCCGTACTGCCGCGACTTGACCAGCAAGAGGGATAGACAGCGAGATGCGGTAGATGTGCTTGCCGTGGCGTACATCGTGAGTTGAATACATCAACTGCATTTGCGGGCCCCACGGCAACATGTTTGTGCCTTCCAGCACAGGGCGTCGTGTGAAAGGCACCTGTGTGGGGGCAATCGGAGCTTGCGCTTGTGAGGGATGAGCGATCACGACCCGCCCTCGCTCATCGGTTACCCGCAAGGTCACTCGGTGCATGTCGGGGCCCAGCTGCTCGATATCTAGTGCATCTGGGCCACCGAGAACTAACTGAGCGGCGATAAGCTTGCTGTTTTCCAGCAGACGGCCACCGAACTCACGGTCCAGTGAGCGCTGCACCATCACACTGGCCAACCCCAGTAGTGCTAGCAGCGGGATCACGAGAGCCAGCAAGAACGAAACAGTCAGGCGCGCTCGAACGCAATGCCACCCACTGTTGCGGGCATCGTGGCTTGCATGGCCGATACATACTTCTTTTTCTTTCACGCCTTCACATCCCACCTCGCCGACAGGGCAAGCATCTCGATCAGGGCTGATCGTCATGTGCTGCGCGAGTAGCGTTCCCGCCGCGGCGGTTTTGCCGTTCTTTCTCTGTCCGAGCTGCTGTCCGGAACGACCCAATCATGATGAAAACGAAAATGCCCAGCGCCAGCCACAGCGAGTATTTAGCTAGTTCATCGAGCAATGCCACGGCAGGTTCGCCGATGTACCAGCCCATAGCGAAGTAGATCGACTGCACAACCGCCGCGAAGACCAAGTTCACGCTCAAGAACTTCTTCAATGAGGTGCCTGATGCCCCCAATACGGCGTGAATAATTGCTGCCGGGATCGGGACGAAGGGAACGTAGGTCAAACCAATCGCCGGAATCATGTACCTGCGTGCCAAGGACTCCGCGCGAGCGGCACGTTTTTGTTGACGCTCTGTCTGGCCAGCCAACGCTGTGATGAACCAGTCACCCCACAATTTACCCGCCCACCAATAGATAGGCGTGAACTTCACCATACTGATCACACCGATCACCAAGGGAAGCGCAATCGCCAGGGGAGTGGGCATCCCGGCCTGCCCAGTCGATGCCAACGCGCCACACGCAACAAGCCCGGTGCGAGATCCAGTTAAGGCGACAATCACCAGCGGAGACCAGGTCAAAATCACTGGCCGTGCTGGCATCATGATCAACCCGAACACGGTGACACCAATGATCAGTCCCAAGCAGATCCGATCTGCTCGACCAAACTTTGTTCCCTGGGGCCACAAAGTCGTAGGTGTGTTTTCCATCTCTTCTGGCACAGAGTCCCGCAGCTTGTCAGACTCCTTGGGGGAGTGAGGAACAGAGAAATCTGGGCGCGTGAACATCGAGGTCATCGGTTCATAGGGTGCGCGCTCTGGCGGCTGCTGATCGGGCGTTGAACGGCTCACACTTAAGACGTTAGGGCACCGCAGCGTCATACAGTGAGTCGAGTGATCGTTCAATGGTGGGGCCTGATCCCTTTTGCCCTCATGTTGCTCAGCATTGCGGTGTTCCCTCTGGTGCCAGCCGCAGCACACATATGGGAAAACCCACGAAATCAACTAGTGCTGTCTTTGCTGCTCGGAATGCCAGTTGCTGTGTGGTTCATCCTGGCAGGTTCAGGGATGCAGGTACTTGCCACAGGTATCGAGTACATCCAGTTCATCATGCTGTTACTGGCGCTATTCGTGGTCTCTGGCGGTATCTACCTACGCGGTGATCTTGCCGCCAGACCAGCAACCAACACCGCTTTCCTGGCTGTCGGCGGTTTGCTCGCCAGCTTCATCGGCACCACCGGAGCTGCGATGCTGCTCATCCGCCCTATCCTCAACACCAACCGTGAACGGCGATTTCGTGCACACACAGTGGTATTCACCATTCTTGTGGTGGCCAACTGTGGCGGTGTGCTCACCCCACTGGGCGACCCACCACTATTCCTTGGCTTCCTGCGGGGAGTGCCATTCACCTGGACATTCCATCTGATCGTGGAATGGCTATTCGTCAACGCGATGCTGCTAGGGACCTACTTCTTACTAGACCGTCGCTTGCACCACCGTGAATCCGCTGCCGATCTAGCCCGCGACGAAACAGAGAAAACACCACTACGCATCGACGGCGCCGTGAACTTCGCATGGTTTGCCTTAGTGATCGCGGCAGTGGCAGTGGCACCGTCAGTAGACATCCACGCAATCGAAGTTGGACACACAGAACCACTGCAGTGGCTGCCGTTACGTGAACTGATTTTCGCAGTCGCTGCACTCGCCTCACTGCGCACCACCAGCCGTGAAACCAGATACGAACAGAACAGCTTCTCCTGGAGCCCTATAGCCGAAGTTGCGGCCTTGTTCATAGGGATCTTCCTGACAATGATGCCTGCCCTGCGCTACCTGGAAGCAGTGGCGCCGAAACTACCGCTAAACGAAGTGACATTCTTCGTTTTCTCCGGTGGGCTCTCCTCTGTATTGGACAACGCACCCACATATGCCACGTTCTTCAGCATGGCTGCACAACTGCCAGGAGACCTGCGAATCGCAGGAGTACCCGAGCCATACCTCGTGGCGATCAGCCTCGGATCAGTGTTTTGCGGCGCGATCACATACATCGGAAACGGACCAAACTTCATGGTGAAGTCAGTTGCCGAATCACGGCAGGTGTGCATGCCCTCCTTCGGAGGCTACATGGTGTGGACAATGCGCTACCTAGTTCCGGTGCTAGCCGCCATGGTGATGATTTTCGTAGTTGGCGGCCCCCTATGGTCCACAGCCGGGGTAGCAATAGCCGCACTTTCTATAGGCATGACCGCTGCTGGGGTAGGCACGCCAGTTCTTGACGGAGACAAAGCAGACTCACACGCAGAAAACTGACTGCTGCCACCGAGAAGAAAAAGCGATCTAGAGAGTGTGACGGATGCGAGGACGGCGCGCAGCGTGACGTAGCGCGCTGCGCGCACGAGAGTCATCAACGAAAGCCTGGAAGCGCACACGGCGCGCAGGAATCTGACTAGGACGAGTTACTCCAGAAGGAGGCTCACTGAGGACCTCCAAATGACCCCCTTCAAGACTGGTCACCACAATGACGACTTCGTCTTCGGTGAACCCATCTCCGGTGCTGCGAATGGTGGCGGTGAAAGGGCGCTCGCGGATGGATCGCTGGTACATGATCCAGCGGGAGTGGTGAGGGTCCTCACGAAGGGCGCCGTCGTCGGTGCAGGGGGCTCCGATTTCGGCAGCGCAGATGCGGCACGGTACGCGTTGTGCGAGATCGTGCGGACTCAAGAAAAGATGACCGCTGGTGCTGGCCGGCATTCGTATTCCTCTTCCCGGATGTTCCGAAGACGACGTAAGGTCGACGTCTTCGCCCCCGAAGCTGTGTGAAACCCGTATGGCGGGTCACATGTATCTGTATACACGACCAATTGAGGTGTGTTGGGCGACAGATGCTCTGGATTGAGTCAAATAGACGCAAACTGTGGTAATGAGGCCCCTCCTTAGGGGTGGAAAACATGCGCTACGCGTTCATGCGCAAACAATCACCACGCCGCATCGGCAGTTGCCGCGCGCAGATGCTGAAAACAAAAACCGCGTCACTAGAACAACTAGTTCTAGTGACGCGGCAAGAAGGAACAGGCTTGAGTAGCCTCTACATCACCACGGCTTGTCGTTCGCGGTTGCCATCCGGTGCGTCTGCGGGTGTGCAGCTACCCAGTCCTGGATGTTCTTCAACGACGCTTTGGAGTCGGGGTGCTCATAGAAGTGCGTGGCTTTGAAACCAGCGATCAAACCATCGACGTGTGCCTTACCTAGCAGATCCGAAACGATGTCCTTCTGCTTTCCGGTAACTGTCCAGCCGAACACTTTCCCGAGCTTGCCCTTGTCTCTGGCCTCGCTAGACAGGCGGAGCTGATCACAGGTTTTCTTTGCTGTTCCGGTGCATGAGCCGAAGCCAAGGCGCAGGTCGAAGAAGCCGTAGTCCGCGACTCGCTTGTTAACCGGTACGGGCTTCTTCGACTTGTTGTAGTCAGACAAAACCGTCTCAGTAGGTCCACTGAGCGCCACGGCTTCTTTGTCGTTTAAGTCGTGAGTGATGGTGTTCCATGCCGAAGCACCAGCAGTCTTGTAGAACCCGTATAGGGCGCGCACGCCCTCTTTTTCGAAGGTGTTGCGGGCAAGGTCGCGCAAGTGGTCGATGGAGCACTTGGAGCCGGCTTCGCCGGACTTGCAGTAATCGGGGTTCTTGATGTCCAGCCAGATGAAAGAGATGTTGCTGCCTGCCTTTTTCTTGGCAGCGATGTGTTTGAACATCGTTTCGGCAGAGTCTCCTGCGCTCGTGGGGAGGCCGTCGTGGTTAGCAGACCATCCAGATTTACGGGCCGTCAGGTCAATCTCGATGGCGTTAGCTCCGAGCTTGACCGCATCATCGACGCCTTTAACGGTGAGCACGCGGTGAGCGATGGCGTACACCGGGCGCTGTGAGGCAGGGTTGCCAGGAGAGGTGGGCGCGGCGTGAACCGGGCTTGCGGCGAGGAAAGAGCCAGTGGCCAAAACGGCGGCAATAGATACTTTCATGGCGCGAGAAGACACGACGTCTGCACCTTTCTACAAGAATTCTGCGTATATACAAATTATTCGATCATGGTGATCGGCATAGTTTCACTATCGAAATGATTTCGATCAGAGAGCCCACGGCAGAAAAACGGGGGAAGGAAAACAGGATGTTGGTACACCGAAACGACACTTCAAGCCCCACGAATCGGTGGATGCCAACTGTTGAGCTGAACATTAACACTCATTTCACTGTGCGGAATATGGGTTAATTCACTGCCCTTAAACACTTTTCAGCTAAGAGCGGTTTTCCAGCTATTTCCCAGCTGTATATGCAATCAGCCAGAAGGAAAAACCCCGCTACCGGCCAATACTCTGCGGCGCATCCTGCGACCACAGCACCGCCACAAACTCCATATCGGTATGCGTTACCAATCTCCACCAGCCCCGCTGACCCAAAAAAGCATTCAACTCCCGCTGCACCGCAGCGCCCGAAAGATGGCTGCCCTCAGGACGCGGCGCCCAATGCACAGCCACGATATCGGTGCACGGGCCACACAACCGATCCAACATCTCCCACGTGGCAGCCCGCTCATCAGCATCTAAGTAATACAAAACCTCACTCAATACCACCAGATCAGGCACCCGCCCACCTAACGCCGAAGGCGCCTGTGGTAACCCAGAACGCTCCACCACACACACCGTCGAACAGGCATCAGCCTGTTGCACCTGCGCAGCAGTCAAAGCACACGCCCGCCCAGCAATATCGGTACACACCAAACGCTGCGCCCGCCCCATCAGCTCACGGGCCAGATGCCCCGTCCCACACGCCGCATCCCACACCAGCCCATACCGCTCCTGACGCAGCATTGCCAAAATCAGCTGCGTCCGACGCCGCTCATACCAACTCGTAGCCACATCCCACGGGTCAGGATCGTTCCGATAGACGTCCTCAAAATCCGGAGTGATCGTCACCTTTTTAGTGTGCCTCGAAAGCAGCCGCCACCTCCGCCTGCCTCACCTCACTCAAGGAGCCATGCATCCAGCGCGGAGAACGATCCTTATCAACAAGCTGGGCACGAACACCCTCATGAAAATCAGGACAATCCGTAAACCACCTGGCCAACACCGCATCCCGCGCAAGAACCTCTTCTAGAGAGGACATCGCTGCAGCTTCACGAAGTGCACACAACGCAATATGCACCGCCAACGGAGAACGCGATTCGATCACATCCGCAGCAACACCGGCAGCCTCCACACCACTACTGCGCAGCGCCTGAACAATCGCTACCGGATCTGAACCCGCATAACAACGATCCACCCACTGACGACACTCCATCAACGCCGACGGCCCCGGATCATCCCCAACCACACCCGCTAGAGCACTACGACCATCACCCAAACGCTCTACCAGCGCATCCACCGCACCACCATCTACCGAAGTATCCACAAACACATCCGCCAACCCCACCGCGATCGCATCCGCAGCATCCATCACATGCCCCGTCAACGCCAGATGCGTCCCTAACTCCCCAGGCGCCGACGCCAACAACCGACTCGCCCCCACATCAGGGAAAAACCCGATCGTCAACTCCGGCATCGCCACCTTCGAGGAGGACGTCACCACCCGCACATCAGCAAAACCAGACAACCCCACACCACCACCCATCGTGACTCCATCCATCACCGCCACCACTGGCTTGGAATACGAAGCCACCAGCCCATCCAGCGCATACTCTTCCTGCCAAAAAGCCAATGCATCCAACCGGCTAGTACCGCCAGCCAAGGCCAATTCCCGCTGACGACGCACATCACCCCCAGCACAAAACCCCCGCTCACCCGCACCACGCAAAACCACCACCTCCACCCGATCATCGCTCTCCCATACCCGCAACATCCCCGTCACCAGGCGCACCATCTCCACATTCAACGCATTAATCGCCTGCGGCCGGTTCAGCGTCACCACTCCACACGCACCCTGCACTCGACCGAACACCGGCAACACATCGACGCCACCACTCACAGCGCACCTCCAACTCATACGAGGACAACAACCAACCCGGGCCACGCACGTCAGCTGCACGCCACCGCGCCATGCACCTCAGCAACGCTGTTCTGTCACCCAGAAACTCGTAGGCTTCAACCAAGTATCGCGGGCAGGCAGCACAACACGCCCACCCAGCCCCCCAGAATGCCCCCACTCGAAGGGACACGCAGTGAGCTCCCTCACACGATTCAGCCTCAAAAACCGTGCACTCATTGCGCTCATCACCCTCTTTGTATTCCTCGGCGGCATCTTCGCCTCAGGGGCACTGCGCCGCGAGCTCATTCCCTCTCTCGAGTTGCCCGTTGTTGCTGTCCTAACCCCCGTCTCTGGCAGCAGCTCCAATGTCATCGAAGAACAAGTCAGCCGCCCCCTCGAAGCAGCCATCCTGGCCGTACCTAACATCAAAAAAGTCCAATCAACCTCCGGCGACAACACCTCCAGCATCCTGGTCACCCTCGAATACGGCACCAACCTGCCCGACACCCAAGCCCGCATTCAACGAGCCGTCCTCGGCGTACCCAACCTGCCCGAAGGCAGCACCCCCACCGTCATTACTGGCAGCATCGCCGACTTCCCCATCATGCAACTCTCGGCCTCCGGAGCCCTCCACTCAGATGCCCTCGCCCAACGCCTCCGTGACCACGTCATCCCCACCCTCGAAGACATCCCCGGAGTCCGATCAGTCACCATCAGCGGTATCGGTGTCCAAAACGTCAGTATCTCCCTGAACAAAAACAAGATGAAAGACGCCGGACTGACCACCGCATCAGTCACCGCCGCCCTCCAAGCCAGCGGCGTCACCATCCCCGGCGGCAGCATCACCCAAGGCGCAACCGAACTTAACGTGCAGGTCGGCCGAAAAATCACCAGCCTCGATCAACTGCGCGAACTGCCGGTCTCTGATGTCACCGGAGCAGGAGCACTCACCGGCGCAATGCCTATCCCCGGACGAGGCGGTGGGGGAGCGGCAGCACCCATCCCCGCAGCACCCACCAACACCAGTACCCCCACACCCGAACCCACCAACACCACCGCCCCCAGCACCCCTGCCCCCACTAGCACTGCACCGCAACCAACCCCCACCGCCCCACCAACTGGACTACCTACAGCACTGCCCACCGGGTTCCCCACCACCTTGCCCCCGGGATACCCCACAGCCTTACCCACCCTGCCTGGCGGATTCCCATCCATCCCCGGTAAATTCCCCCCCATCCCCGGCGGATTCCCCGCCAAACCAACACCAACCGCCCCCACCGTCACCCAACTCGGCGACATCGCCACCATCGCCTTCACCCCCAGCGACAACATCAGCATCGCCCGCACCAACGGCAAACCCAGCATCGCCCTCTCCGTCGTCAAAAAACCCGACGCTTCCACCGTCGACATCTCCCACGCCATCACCGAAAAACTGCCCCAACTCAGCACCCGCATTCCTAACGGCAGCATGAACGTCGTCTTCGACCAAGCCCCCTACATCGAACAATCCATCGACGACCTCCTCCACGAAGGGCTCCTCGGACTGGGCATGGCCGTCCTAGTCGTCTTCACCTTCCTCCTATCCATCCGCCTCACCCTCGTCACCGCCGTCTCCATCCCCGCCTCGCTCATGGTCGCCATGATCGGCCTGAAAGCCAGCAACAACACCCTCAATATCCTCACCCTCGGCGCCCTAACCATCGCCATCGGACGCGTGGTCGATGACTCCATCGTCGTCGTCGAAAACATCGCCCGAAAACTCGACCTCGGCCTACCCCGCATCGAAGCGATCACCACTGCCGTACGCGAAGTTGCCGGCGCCGTCACCGCCTCCACCATCGTCACCGTCGCCGTGTTCCTCCCCATCGGTGTCGTCGGCGGACAAGCAGGCGAACTCTTCCGCCCCTTCGCCATCACCGTGGGCATCGCCATGCTCGCCTCACTCCTGGTCTCCCTGACGATCGTGCCCGTCTTGGCCTACTGGTTCGTTCGCCCCACCAACGCACCCCGACGCCGCTGGCTCACCGGCAGCCGCACCACACCCGCCACCTCCACCGAAGCGCACAACCACGAAAACGGCTGGATGGAACGCCTCTACATCCCCACCCTCCACCTAGCCCTACGCCGCCCCATCATCACCATGCTCATCGCCCTATTCGCCCTGGTTACCGCCGGAATAGGAGCCACCGGACTGAAAACACAATTCATCGGATCCGGCGCCCAAAACTCCATCCAAATCACCCAAACCATGCCTGCCGGATCCACCAACGAAGCCGTCAATACCGCCGCGACCACCGTCGAAAAAACCCTCACCAACACACCCGGGGTAAAAACCACCATGCTCACCATCGGCGGTTCTGGCCTACGCATGCTCGGCGGCAGCGCCCGCACCGCCCAACACGCAGTCACCCTCGAAGAAAGCACCGACTCCCAAACCCTGACCGCATCCCTCCGCGCCAAACTCGACACCCTCACCGACATTGGCGAAATCCGCATCGGCACCACCGGAGGACCCACCAACTCCCAAAACGTCGAAATCCACATCCAAGGCCCCGACGACGACACCCTCCACACCGCCTCCGAAGGACTCCTGAGCACTGTGCGCCACCTCGAAGGCGTCGCCCAAGCACACAGCGACCTCGGCGAACGTGTCCCCAGCCTCCACATCGACGTCAACCGCAGTAAAGCTCTAGCTAAAAGCGTCAATGAAGCCCAGATCGGCAAAGCCGTCGCCGACGCCGTCAAAGGCCGCGCCATCGGCAAAATCGAAATAGGCGCCGCCGAACACGACCTCATCATCCGCGAAGGCACCGCCCCCACCGACCAGGCAGCCATCGCCAACCTCGTCATCGGAAAAGATCACAAAGGCAAAGACGTCCACGTCGAAGACGTCGCCGACCTCAAACGCGAAACAATCCCCGCATCCATCCACCGCATCGACGGCAACCGTGCCGTCGTCATCACCGTCACCCCCGCCGACAACGACCTCGGCGCACTCACAAACCGCATCCGCACCGCCCTGAACACCACCACCTTGCCCGCCGGAGCCACCGCCACCATCGGCGGCGCCGCCTCCGACCAAGCCGAAGCCTTCAACCAACTCGGGCTAGCCACCCTGGCAGCCATCGCCATTACCTACGTCGTTATGGTCGCCACCTTCGGCAGCCTCGCCCAACCATTCATGCTCCTCATCTCCATCCCCTTCGCCGGCATCGGCGCCGTTCTAGCCCTCCTGCTCACCGGAACCCCCCTAGGCGTACCCGCCTTTATCGGCATCCTCATGCTGGTAGGCATCGTTGTCACCAACGCCATCGTTCTCATCGATCGCGTTAACCAACACCGCAACGAGGCAATGCCCGTCCGCCAGGCCGTCATCGCCGGCGCCCGCAACCGACTACGCCCCATCATCATGACCGCGCTAGCGACCATCCTTGCCCTAGCCCCCATGGCCGCAAGCGTTACCGGCGGCGGTGCCTTTATCTCCCAACCCCTCGCCCTCGTCGTCATCGGAGGGCTACTCAGCTCCACCCTCTTAACCCTGGTTATCGTTCCCGTTCTTTACGTTCTGCTCGATGCACTCCTGACCCGACTCAACCGCCACCGCGAACCTGCCAACTAGACCGGACATTTCATCCGTGATCTGTTCAGTGAACGCCAGAAGTACCCCGTGAACTGCAAATAATCGATTCTCAGCGTTTAAGGGTTCTTTACGGTGTGAAGCAGACCGACGTAGACGGCCCGATCTGAGCGTGCACACCGTAGGAGGCGTTCATTCGCCGGATCGTTGACTCAGAGGTTTGTTGCCTCGGCGGGCACGTGATCCGGTACGGGCGCAGCCCCGAGCCCATCAGATGCTTCGACCGGCGGCATGCCCAGTGTGTATGCCGCCATAGAAAGCGCCCCGTAGGAGTAACCGTCAACGAGTACGGAGACGTCGATCTTCTCGGATCGCTCGGCAAGGCCCGCGAAATACATCAGAGGAATGAAGTGATCGGGTGTGGGCACTGCGCTCCCGTAGTCACGGTGATTACTCAACGAGACGATTTCACCGGGACGGTCGAACAGCAGGCTCTTGGCTGCCTCGTCGAAACGTTGCGCCCAGTCGAAACCGGAATTCGGTGCATCCCAGTCAATAGCCCGCAAGTTGTGGACGACATTGCCACTGGTCAGGATGAGCACACCACGGCTCCGCAAGCTAGCGAGCTTGGCGCCGAGATCGACGTGATATTCGAGGGGTTTTCCGGCGTCGATGCTGAGTTGTACGACAGGAATCGAAGCGTCCGGGAACGCGTGAACAAGCACTGACCACGTTCCGTGGTCGATGCCCCAACTGTCTTCGTCTGCGCCGACCCATGTGGGCTTGGCAATCTCAGCTATCTCGTCAGCAAGATCGGGCAGACCGGGTGCTGGATAGTCGATATCAAAGAGCTCCTGCGGGAACCCGTAGAAGTCGTGGATTGTTCGAGGCTGGGGCATCGCGGTAACTGCGGTGGCGTTGATGTACCAGTGGGCACTCACGACCAGAACGGCTCGGGGGCGGGGGACGGAAGCACCGAACTTCCTCCACGCCTGCGTGTACCGGTTGCTCTCCAACGCGTTCATTGGGGAACCGTGCCCGACAAACGCTGCGGGCATGACCAGTGAGCTCATAGCGATCCCCTCTCGTCAGCGCGCCCATACCAAGGTAAGCGCACCTGATGTCGATGGCAGCTCGACTGTAACTCTGGTGTAGGTAAACAGGAACGAACGATGCATCGCTCGTTTACTGGGGTGTACAGCTGGTGGGCAGGTCAAGCACGGCTACCGGCAGCGACATCCCGGCACTGCTCGTACCCAACTGCAAGAATCACCCCCGCTTACACGGCATTGGCGACAGCTCCGCAGCCGCAGCGAGAAGCATCAGCCAGTACCACCCACAACACAAACACTAGAAAGCGATCCACCCAGCCACGCCCGGTAGGGTCACCACCATGGGTAAGGCAGCACGACGCGCACGTAAAGAAGCACAAGCCGCACGCCCCACCGTGGCCGCGGCACCCTTCATAGCACGCCCCTTTACGGGGCTGCCCGGCGAAAGCGACTGGGTGGCAATGCGCCAACTCCTACCCGCTGCCCTGGCCAGTATCACCCTGCGCGACTGCGAACCCATCCGTAGCGCCCTCGGACACGACCCCAGCGAAACCGACCTGAACATCACTATCACCACCCTCCTACCCGGAGCATGGCCCGCACTCCACCGCGACAACGGTGAACGCCTCATCGCCATCCAGTCCGTCGGAGCCAGTGGCGACGCATCCCGAGATATTGCCGCTGCGATCCTCGCCGCCCTGGCCGCCCCAGCTGGCGTGCCAGTAACACATATGCCTCCGGTCAACGCCGACACGCCCCGACTGCAAGGCCTCATTGGCCCCACGACCACCTTCGCAGCCGACCTACGCGCCGGATTCGACTACTGGGTACCTGATGTCAGCGCCCTGGATGCCCGTGCCAAAGCTGAACTTGAAGAAGCAAACGCATCCCTGGTCCCTACCATGCGTATGCCAGCAGATGCCTGCCCCAAGAACGCCATCGCCTACTGGGGACTCATGGGCGATCGAGCCCTCATCCGCTTGATTCTCACCGACGAGGAAAACCGCGCCACCGACGCCCTCGCCCGCCTCCACGCGGCCAGCGTCGACACCCTCCAAGCAGAACAAGGAGCATCTACCCGACTCCTGGGCGCCTTCCGCGCCGACGGCGTGCTCATTCCCGTCTGGGATCTCGACCCCGCCCTGGGAGCAGAGGCATACGAAAAAGCACTCGCCGAGTTCTCTGCTCGTTACACCGAAGCACTCGCATCTGATGCGCCGTTGACCCCCGAAGAACGACGTGCCCGATCTGGTTTGCTCAGCCGTCAGTTGACCTTGCGCTAAGCCCCGCAAACCCGAGCACAACATAAAAAACTCTGGCCTTATCGACTCCACAAAGCAATGCTTCTGAGTCGATAAGTTCAGAGTTTCTACTTTTCTTTACTCGGCTACTGCAAGCTCACTTTTGGCTGCAGGATAAAAAGTAAGAAGCAGTGTATAGAGCGGGCAGAGCGCTGCAAGTATCGATGAAATAATATCCGACTTCAGGGATCTTTTAATGCGATACCAGATTACATATGACGTGACGTATGTAGTCCAGGCTGCAGTACACAAGAATGCTATGCGTCCTAAAACCGTAAAGTCTAGAGTGTCCAGAGCGAGGCTAATAAGCGCTAAGGATACCGTGAATATCCAACCTGATTGGGCTGTTTCTGTTATTATTTCTATAATTCTTTTCTGCGCTGTAGGTATTCACTCTGATCTCCGGGATATTTCTTGAGTGAATACTCACTTAAGCTCAGGTGGCCATTCGGTGCGCGAAAGGTTTGTTGCTGATTTGTAATGAAATGTTTACTCGGGCAACTGTGTTCAGTATGTATATGTAGCCGGCGAAAAGCTCAACAGTTTTACCGAAGAACCGACACCCCTACGCGCGAACACGAACAACTAACGCCCCAGGCAAAGAACTCACATCAAGGGCCCGAGTAAGACCAATCGCGTCACCATCAAGCTGAATATGCTGCGGAGCCCGAAGACGCAACTGCATCGACTGAAACCGCGACGTATGCACCCGCTCACTACCAGCCCGACCCCGCGTCAGAACATGCGTCGCCACAGATAACCAGCCCGTCAACGACTTCGGAGTCAACACAAGCGCATCCAACAAGCCATCATCCGGCTCAGCAGGCAAAAGACTGATCCCGCCCTGCAACTCAGAAACATTCGCGAACAACACAGTCCGCACCTTCCGCGCAACAGCAGCACCACCATCAGTCCGCATCCTCACCTCAAATCGCTCCCCAAACAGGTGACGTAGACCAGACCACACATACGCCGCAGCACCAATCTGCGCCTTCAACTCCTCCGGTGCACCCGCGATCATCGACGCATCAAACCCCACCCCTGCCATGATGAGAAAAAACTCCTCCACCACCTGAGCCTGACCTTGCGTAGCCTGCTCATCACGCAGCAACTCCAACCGCGCCTTGCCCGCATCAACCTTGCGATCCGCCCCCATCAACGCCACCTTCAACGCCTCCACCGGCGAATCCCACGGCACACCAAGATTACGAGCCAACAAATTCCCCGTACCCCCAGCTAACAACCCCAACGGCACCCCCGTGCCAACCAACGCAGACGCTACCGACCGCACCGTCCCATCCCCACCTAAGGCACACACCACCTCAACACCAGCCTCAACAGCGAACCGAGCCTGCCCACGCCCAGGATCCTCCACCGTCGTCTCCAGCCACATCGGCTCACCCCACCCCCACTCCACCGCTGCCGATGTAAGCCGATCCCGCACTCGAACGCCGCGATCACCAGGAAACTTCGACGGATTAATCACAACAGCGAAACGCGAACGGAAACTCTCCACACAGCCCCCCTGAAACCTATCCAACGACTGATATGAGACGTCCATAAAACCGACGTTAACGCCCGCACCCACTCCAAACGCGCGCAGAAATCAGCCGATGTCCTCATCCGACCCCACCACCAATTCACGAAAACCCCCGCATCGCCTCCCCGTGCGCACTACGATGAATCAGAAACTATGCGGCCGCTACAGCGACCGCCATAAGTGCGGGCACCCCAACCCGCCAGGTGGTGAGGAGCTCACATGGCACGGAAAGTGGCCCTGAACTGGCCAGCACTGCGCCAAATCGTCACTGGTGACTTCCTTGGCCGCGGAGCCGCAGTTACCAGCAAAAACACCGAGACAATCCAGCCACGTACATCCACAGCCGACCGTGTAGTACAAAGCGTCTGCCCCTACTGCGCCGTGGGCTGCGGCCAGAAAATCTTCGTCAAAGACGAAAAAATCGTCCAGATCGAAGGCGACACAGACTCACCAATCAACCGCGGCCGCCTATGCCCCAAAGGATCCGCCGGCGAACAACTCGTCAACTCACCCCGGCGAGTCACCACAGTGCGATACCGCCGCCCATACGCCACGGAATGGGAAGACCTCGACCTCGACACCGCGATCGACATGATCGCTGACCGATTCATCACCGCACGCGCCAAACACTGGGAAGAAACACACCCCGACGGGCGCGACAACCTCCACCGCACCATGGGCATCGCCTCCCTCGGAGGGGCCACACTCGACAACGAAGAGAACTACCTCATCAAAAAACTGTTCACAGCCGCAGGAGCAATCCAGGTCGAGAACCAAGCCCGTATTTGACACTCCGCCACGGTTCCCGGTCTGGGAGCCTCGTTCGGGCGCGGCGGCGCCACCCAAAACACGCAGGACCTCGCGAACGCCGACTGCATCGTCATTCAAGGGTCCAACATGGCTGAATGCCACCCAGTAGGTTTCCAATGGGTGACCGAAGCCAAACTGCGCGGCGCGCGGATCATCCACGTCGACCCGCGGTTCACCCGTACCTCAGCGCAAGCAGACCGACACATCCCCATCCGTGCCGGATCAGACATCGCGCTGCTCGGCGCACTCATCAACTACGTATTAACCAACGACCTATGGTTCAAGGAATACGTCCTCGCCTACACCAACGCGACGTCAATCGTGCACGGCGACTTCCAAGACACTGAAGACCTCAACGGTCTCTTCAGCGGATACGACCCCGACAAAAACCACTACGACACCAGCTCATGGGGATACTGCAGCACCGCAGGCGAACCCGTCAGCGGCGGCGGCCACGCAACCGAATCAGGCGCACACCAATCGCACGCCGCACACCCAGAAACAGCAGGATCAGGCGGTCCCACCCTCGAACACGCCCACGTCCGCAAAGACCCCACACTCCAAGACCCCAACTGCGTCTTGAACATACTTCGACGCCACTACGCCCGATACACACCTGAAATGGTCGAAGAAGTCTGCGGCATCTCAACCGAAGACTTCCACTACCTCGCCGAATCCATCACCGCGAACTCAGGACCAGAACGCACCACCGCGTTCTGCTACGCAGTCGGCTGGACCCAACACACCGCCGGCGCCCAAATGATCCGCACCTCCTCAATCCTGCAACTCCTCCTAGGAAACATCGGACGACCAGGCGGGGGCATCATGGCCCTACGCGGACACGCCTCCATCCAAGGATCCACAGACATCCCCACCCTGTTCAACCTGCTCCCGGGCTACCTACCCATGCCCGTAGCAGGCGTACACGACACACTCACCGACTACATCAACACCGTCGGATCACCCGACCAAAAAGGCTTCTGGGCCTACGCCGACGCCTACACCATCAGCCTCCTCAAAGCCTGGTGGGGCGAACACGCCACCGCAGAAAACGACTTCGCCTACGGCTACATGCCCAAACTCACCGGCCCACACGGCACCTACCAAACCGTGATGCGAATGCTCGAAGGCAACGTCAGTGGCTACTTCGTCCTGGGCCAAAACCCAGCCGTGGGATCAGCACACGCCCGCATGCAACGACTCGCACTAGCAAAACTGGACTGGCTAGTAGTGCGCGACCTGCAAATGATCGAAACAGCAACCTTCTGGAAAGACTCACCCGAAGTCGCCACCGGCGAAATCATTCCAGAACAAGTAGGCACCGAAGTGTTCTTCCTGCCAGCATCTTCCTACGCCGAAAAAGCAGGAACATTCACCCAAACACACCGACTCGTGCAATGGCGACACAAAGCAGTCGACGCCCCCGGACAGTGCCAAAGCGAACTGGACTTCTTCTACCAACTTGGCTGCCGCATCCGCGCCAAACTCGCCGAATCAACAGACCCACGCGACAAGCCACTACTCGACCTGACCTGGGACTACCCCCTAGATGAACATGGCGAAGTCGACCCCGAATCCGTCCTGGCAGAAATCAACGGATTCCACATCGGCGGCGAAAAACACCGCAAACCCCTATCAGCCTTCACCCAAATGAAAGCTGACGGCTCCACCGCCGGAGGGTGCTGGATCTACGCAGGAATCTACGCAGACGGCATCAACCGCGCCGCCAGCCGCGTCCCCGACCGCGACGGCAGCTACATCGCCCCCAACTGGGGCTGGGCATGGCCAGCAAACCGACGCATCCTCTACAACCGCGCCTCCGCCGCACCCGATGGAAAACCCTGGTCAGAACGCAAAAAATACATCTACTGGGACGAACAAGCAGGCAAATGGGCCGGCCCCGACGTCCCTGACTTCCCCGTAGCCAAACACCCCAACTACCGCGCCCCCCAAGACGCGAGCGGAGTAGAAGCCCTCAAGGGCACCGACGCATTCATCATGCAAGCCGACGGCTTAGCCTGGCTATACGCACCTCGCGGACTCGTCGACGGCCCCCTACCCACCCACTACGAAGCCGCGGAATCACCCGTAGTGAACCCGCTCTACCCCCAACAAGCCAACCCCACCCGCGTCACCTTCCGCCGCCAAGACAATCTCCTGGCCGTCTCCGGAGGCGACCCCGGATCCGACGTATACCCATACGTATTCACCACCTACAGGCTCACCGAACACCACACCGCCGGCGGCATGAGCCGATGGCTGCCCTACCTAGCCGAACTACAACCCGAAATGTTCTGCGAAATCTCCCGAGAACTTGCAGACGAACGCGGTCTTGAAAACGGCGGCTGGGCAACCATCATCTCCCCCCGCGCAGCCATCGAAACCAGAGTGCTCGTCACCGACCGAGTGCAACCACTACGCATCGCTGGCCGCACCGTTCACCAAATCGGCCTGCCCTACCACTGGGGCGTAGGCGAACACGCCGTCGTCACCGGAGACTCCGCCAACGACCTCCTCGGCCTAGCACTGGACCCCAACGTCCACATCCAAGAAGCCAAAGCCGGCTCCTGCGACATCCGACCAGGGCGCAGACCCCAAGGAAAAGCAGTCCTGGACCTCGTGCAGGAATACCAGCGAAGAGCCCAACTCACCACCGACACAAGCCAAACCCTCGTCGAACAACTCACCCCACGAAAACCAAACCCGCCCACCACAACGGGCACACACACATCGACACAGGAGGGATGATGGGGTTCTGGCGCAATCAGCTATACGGGCCGACCAACCCGATCACCGACTCCGGGTGGAAACCCGAAAACACGCGCAAAGGCTTCTTCACCGACACATCCATCTGCATCGGCTGCAAAGCCTGCGAAGTAGCCTGCAAAGAATGGAACCGTGTACCCGCCCGCGGCGAAAAAGAACACGGCAACCAACTCCTCGGATCCTCATACGACAACTCAGGACACCTAGGCGCCAACACTTGGCGACACGTCGCCTTCATCGAACAAGGCCCCGAACAACTCGCCAAAGCCAAAGCCAGCGGCGCCGTAGCACTGGGCATGCCCTCCATCGGAGCGCCACCTGCTGCCACATCCAGCTGCGGCAGCAACACCACTGCCGACACCAGTCAAAGCACACCACAAGGCCTACCGGCTGTTCGGTGGCTAATGAGCTCAGACGTGTGTAAACACTGCACCCACGCAGGCTGCCTCGACGTCTGCCCCACCGGTGCCCTTTTCCGCTCCGAATTCGGCACTGTCGTTGTGCAAGCAGACGTGTGCAACGGATGTGGCATGTGCGTTGCAGCCTGCCCATTCGGCGTCATCGGCCGCCGTGAAAACGGAACCGTCACCCTTCCCACCAGCGACGGAAACACCATCCAAGAAAAAATTCATAACGGCGGCGTCGCCCAAAAATGCACCCTTTGCTACGACCGCATCAAAGACGGACAAAAACCAGCCTGCGCGCAAACCTGCCCCACCACCTCCATCAAATTCGGTGACCACGCTGACATGGTCAAAGCTGCACGCAAACGACTCGCGGACCTGCATGCACAAGGCCGCACAGAAGCACGCCTCTACGGCGCTAACCCTCACGATGGAGTCGGCGGCACCGGCTCAGTATTCCTCCTCATGGACGAACCCGAGGCATACGGACTGCCACCAGACCCAGTCGTACCAACCAGGCACCTGTCAGAGATGTTCACTAAGGCAGGCATCGCCGGAACCGCCATGATCGGTATCGCGCTGGCAGTATTCGCGGGCAACGGGTCACTGAACAAAGGGGCATGAGACGTGACAACAAACCCCTTCGACGAAGTACGCCCACCCACCCCGCAGCATCGAGGCGGCCGCCGGAAAAAACGTCGTGGAGCAGACCCCAACGCCACAGTCCCCGAAGCTCAATTCGGTAGCTATTACGGCCGCAACATCGTCAAACCACCGCCGTGGAAAAAAGAAATCCCCGCCTACCTCTTCCTCGGTGGCCTAGCTGGTGCCTCTGGTCTGATCGGAGCTGGCGCCCACCTGACTGGCCGTTTCGAGCTGCGTCGCAACGCACGCCTGGCAGCGATCGCTGCTGCGGCTGCAGGCGGGGCAGCGCTCGTGGTTGACCTGGGACGCCCCGAACGGTTCCTCAACATGATGCGCACCGTGAAACTGACCTCGCCGATGAGCGTCGGATCATGGATTCTGGTCGGATTTTCCACGTTCGCCGGTGGTGCTGTGATGACCGAGCTTGGTAGGCCAGCTCTGGCCTCGAGCGAGCCCAACATGCTGAAATCGCTCGTGCAAGCGGTGAGCGGCTCAGCCCAATATGCTGCGGAACACTCCCGTGGCTTAGTTCCACCCACCGAAGCGCCGCTGGTACTGGCCAAGGCGCATGAAAAATCTGCGCTGCTCATGGTGTTGGACTTTTTCGATCCGCTGATGAGTGCCGGAACCGCGTTCTTCTCCCCGCCCCTGGCGGCCTACACAGCCGTGCTGTTGGCTGACACAGCCGTCCCCTTGTGGAACCAGGCGTACCGGGAGCTGCCCTTCCTCTTTGTTGCTTCAGCCACCGCCGCCGGGTGCGGCATGGCCATGGTGACGACCAACCCAGCGCAGACCGCGCCGGTTCGTCAGCTCGCGGCCATAGCTGCGGGCGTGGAAGCTGGTGCCGATGTGGCGATGGAACGCCGCCTCGGTGAAGAAGGACAGCCTCTCCATGAAGGCGCCAGTGGCCGGTTGCACACAGCAGCACGGGTTCTCACTGTTGCTGGCGGGATCGGCGCGGTGCTGTGTGGGCGAGGCAGGCTAGGTGCTGCAGTCTCGGGGCTGGCGTTGATGGCAGGTTCGGCATGTACACGTTTCGCAGTGGTCTCAGCAGGGATCACCTCTGCGCAAGACCCCATCTACACGGTGCGCCCGCAACGTCGCCGTGCCGCTGCTAGACAAACCGAAGGAATGGGTGTCACCCAGCCAGGGCAAGACATCGCCATCTAAATTTCAGGCAACAGAACCGAAATATTTTCGCCCTCGGCATGACCTGACTGCGTGTTCATGCACGGTGAAACACCTCGGAACCACTCTGCAATAGAGTTCGTTTGACGGGCAGCTCTGCTCGCGGCGAAAGGACACGGCATGACGAAAGCGGACCGAGCGGCCAAAATTGCGGCAGCAGCACCTAAACGACGCGGCCCCGGGCCAGCGGTTATTGTCGCGTTGCTTGTTGTCGCGGCACTGATTGTGGTGGGTGTGTGGCAGGTAAGTAGTGGTTCGCAAGGCTCGCAGTCCACAGTGAACAGCGCAGGTGTGCCTAAAGGCGGTGACGCTAATGGCGGACTCAACGCGTTCCCCGGCGTGAAACTTGCCGACGGCGCACCGAAAGTTGAAGTATTCACCGATTTCCAATGCCCCTTCTGTGGGCATCTAGCGAAATTTAATGGCGAAGCAATGAACAAGCTCGCCAAAGAAGGAAAAATCCAGCTCGTCGAACACCACATGAAATTCCTCGACGAAAACATGCGTCGAGGTGAAAAAGGCCCATCCCACGCCGCCGCGAACGCCGCCTACTGCGCAGCAGATGAAGGCGTGTACCCGCAGGTTGCACACGGTATTTTCGTGAATCAGCCCGAGGTAGAAGGGCAAGGATTCCCCGACGACCTGTTCACCAAGTTGGCTCAAGGTGCGGGTGTCAAAGGTGAAGCCCTTGACCGGTTCGAAAAATGCGTCTCCAAGAAAAAATACGTCGACTACGTCAAAAAGAGTGACGAAATGAGCGCGAGAATGCAGGTGACAAGCACACCTGCGGTGCGTATCAACGGTAAAGATATCGCTAAAGAAGACATGTCTCAGCTGGTTTCTGCAGCGAACACCTTCGAAACGGTGCTGGCTAAATACTGACCGGTATTTCTTTCACATATAGCCACAGCGAAAGAAAACTTAGCAGCCCACGATTTCGCAGACTTTGCCAATGACAGGGATGTCACTGGGGTCAACGTCGGGAATCGTGGGCAAGTCAGTGGCTCGGGGAACTGAATCACCAAGTTTCCCGAGACGGTCACCAAGATTTTTCTGGGTGTCTTGGAGATTTTTGGTGACATTGCTGATTCCGGTCAACGTCGCCGAAACCTGTTGAGCCAGAGTTAAAACAGTGACGGCAACAAAACCGATAATCGCCAGCGTGACCACGTGCAGCAGCAAACTGACCACGAGAAGAACCCGGACAAAACGATCTTTGCCTGTAGTGCGGTACACGTAAGGGGTAGGCGGTGAAGCATCCGTAGCGACTGGTTGCGTTGGCAGCGGGCCGGTTTCCCAGTCGGCGTTGCCGTGATAGTTGCGGTTGTTCATAGAGAAGACTTCCTGCCATGCTGAGCCTGTGCTATGGCACGATACGTAACCGCACAGGGCCCAGTCCGATGGCATGGGTGGATGTTGCACACGAAGTCACTAAGTGTGAATGGTGCTACTAGTGCGGGGGATGAATTCACCGATGACGGTGGCGCCAGGTATCTCTCCAGCTAAAAGCAGCCCGCCAGATGTTTGGGCGTCCGCCAACAGCAGCAGTTCTTCTTCAGGTAAACCGGTGCGCAGGTGCGGGCGAACCCAGTCCAGATTGCGACGACTGCCACCGGGAATAAACCCATCAGCCAAAGACTGACGGGCACCCTCGAGGTAAGGGACCGCGCTGGGGTCGATCCGGGCAGAAACGCCAGAGGCGCGAGCCATTTTGTGCAGATGCCCCAGCAACCCGAACCCGGTGATGTCAGTCGCTGCGGTGATTCCAGCGGTGAGAGCTGCCCTGGATGCTGCGTCGTTGAGCTGCACCATGGTGTTGATGGCGTGAGGAAACACCTCCCCGGTGGTTTTGTGACGGTTATTGAGGATGCCAACCCCAAGGGGTTTGGTGATCGAGATGGGAAGGCCTGCTTTGGCGGCATCGTTGCGCAGGAGTTGGTTGCTGTCCCCGATACCAGTGACAGCCAGCCCGTAGATAGGTTCGGGGTTATCGATGGAGTGGCCACCAGCTAGGGGAGTGCCGGCGCGGTTGCACACCGCAAAGCCTCCGCGGAGCACTTCAGTAGCAATATCGGTAGGAAGAATGTCGCGCGGCCAGCCAAGCAGGTTGATAGCCAGGATTGGGGTGCCCCCCATGGCGTAGATATCAGACAGAGCATTGGCTGCGGCGATGCGGCCCCAGTCGTAAGGGTCATCGACGACGGGGGTGAAAAAGTCAGTAGTGGAGATCGCGACAGTAGGGCTAGAGGGGTCGATCAGGACGGCGGCGGCGTCATCACCGTGGTCCAGGCCCACGACCAGAGCTGGGTCGGTTTTTCCGGTGAGCCCAGCAACCATGGTTTCGAGTTCGTTGGGTGGGATTTTGCATGCGCAGCCGCCGCCGTGAGCGTATTGGGTCAGGCGTGCAGGTGTGGTTGGGTTCACGTGCTCACTGTAGGAGCTGGATCAGAGCGATTGGCATGGTTTTTGGGAAAGGGAACGAGGTAGATCCACGGTCATCCCCACCTACCTGACCGCCAGCAGATATGTTCGGGAATCCTTGAACGGCAACATAACTCGATGAATCTAAGAGTGTCAGGTATTGGTGATGGCCGCTGCCATGCTGAAAGGCATGAAGTTCTCCCAGGTCGTGGCCACCTCCCAGCAGATATCTGCCACCCGGTCACGCACCGCCAAAGTCGAAGCGGTTGCTCACGCCCTGCACCTAGCCAAGCCAGGAGAGGCACGGCTCGTGGCGCATTACCTGTCAGGGTCGTTACCGCAGCGCCGCACCGGAGTGGGGGCTCGATCGCTGAGTAACCTGCCCGCCCCCGCAGCCACAGACACACTGCAAGTGGCCGATGTTGACGCGATCATCGCCGACATTGCTGCCCTCAGCGGGTCCGGGTCAGGCGCACGCCGTAAAGAAATGCTGACCGACCTGTTCGCACGCGCCACAGCTGACGAGCAACGCCTGCTGCGTGGCTTATTCACCGGTCAGGTACGGCACGGAGCGCTGGACGGGGTCCTGCAAACAGCTATCGCTGCCGCCGCGGACGTGCCGGTGGATGCGGTGCGTCGTGCCGTGATGCTCGCAGGGTCTTCAGCAGCGGTGGTCGAAGACGCCCTCGTTGGTGGGGTGCAGGCATTAGAACGTGTCGGCCTGGTTGTGGGGCGCCCACTGATGCCGATGCTCGCAGCTTCAGCCCCAGACGTTGCTGAAGCTGTGCAGCAAGCAGGCGAGGGAAAACAGGTCACGGTAGAACGCAAACTTGATGGAATCCGGCTACAGGCACAGAAAAACCGTGACGAGGTGCGGTTGTTCACGCGATCCCTCGACGACATCACGGACCGGCTACCGGAGGTCGTTGAGGTGATCGCTGCGATCCCAGCCCAGCAGGCAGTATTCGACGCCGAAGCTATCGCGCTGCGCCCTGACGGGCGACCACACCCGTTTCAGGTCACCGCTGCCCGCACCGCCAGCCGTAACGACCCCGCAACGCTGGCAGCCAATACACCCGTGTCGACGTTCGTGTTCGATGTACTGCACCGCGACGGGCACGACCTGCTCGACCTCCCCGCCAAAGAACGTATCGAGCAACTCACCGCACTCGTCGATGAGGCACACCTGGTTCCGCGTGTGATCACCGACCACGCCGAAAAGGCCGCAGAGTTCTTCGCTGCGCAGATCGAGGCCGGACACGAAGGCGTAGTGGTGAAAAATCTAGAAGCCCCGTATGCAGCCGGACGCCGCGGCGCAGGCTGGATCAAAGTCAAACCCCGGCACACCCTCGAACTTGTTGTTCTTGCTGTGGAGTGGGGCAGCGGACGTCGCAGCGGGAAACTGTCCAATATCCACCTGGGCGCCAGTGATGGAGCTGACGGGTTTGTCATGCTCGGTAAAACATTCAAAGGCATGACAGACGAAATGCTGGACTGGCAAACCACCCGGTTCCTTGAACTGGAAACCCAGCGAGAAGGCTACGTAGTTCACCTACGCCCAGAACAAGTAGTGGAGATCGCATTTGACGGTCTCCAACAGTCAACACGCTACCCCGCAGGGCTGGCCCTACGATTCGCGCGAGTACTGCGCTACCGCCACGACAAAACCGCTGTCCACATCGACACCATCGACACCGTCCGCGCACTCGCTGGCCTCACACATGGTCAGTGACCTCACCGACACCACATCCACGACCTGACCGCACAGACACAATGGTGGGTAAAAACACACCCCACCAGCACAAACCCACAACCGGCACCCCAACGCACAAAACAAAAACTGCAACAATCACAACTGTGAACGTCACGGGCCCCGCCCCCTTGACCCCCAAACCAACCACATGGCCCAACACCGGCCCATGGGCAGCATCCAGCCGCATCCCCTATCTACTGCTATGCCTGTGGGCAGCAATAGTCATACCGCTATGGATACAGAACGCATCATGGCTGCCATACGGATGGCACGACCACGAAATGATCTTCGCCATGGGATCAGGAGCGCTCGCCTCCTACGTACCAACCGCCCAATCAAGCTGGACATGCCTAGCCCCTAGCCGCTGCTGGCCCGTAGCAGTACTTGCCACACTATGGGTCATCGCGCGAGCAGTGATGCTCGCGCCCCCAGGAACACTGCCGCGTCTGCTCTACGCTGTGTTTTTGGCCGCGCCCCTATGGTGGACCGTGGCTCTCGTGGTGCGCGACCTACACCGTTCACGACGCGGACCACGCCGCATCGGCCCATACCCATGCGCAGTCTTGGGTTTTTGCGCTGCTGCCGGAGCAGTCAGCGGA
Organism: Dermatophilus congolensis; assembly: GCF_900447215.1. Lineage (NCBI taxonomy): Bacteria > Bacillati > Actinomycetota > Actinomycetes > Micrococcales > Dermatophilaceae > Dermatophilus > Dermatophilus congolensis. Next base: position 2,068,629 of record NZ_UFYA01000001.1, on the reverse strand, counting down.
TGGTTCGGATCAGCCATCATGACCGGCGAAAAACCTGGAATCATGCCCGAAATCGCCGTGAGCATGTTCGCGCTGCTCCTGACCGGAGTAGGCGGGCGCATGGTTCCCGCATTCCTCAACTCCGCAGGCCAACGCCTCGGATTACCAAGCACACCACTACCAGCATGGGCCAGGCTGCCGATCCTCATACCGTTAGGGATAGCTGTCCTGATCACTGGTACCGCTCTTTCAGCAGCCTTGACGTGCCTGGCAGGAGTGATACTGGCAGCACACATGACAACCTGGCGCCTGCAATACGCCCGCTACGACTGCCTGGCCGCGCTCACCCTCATCGCCTACGCCTGGCTACCCATCGGCCTCATCCTGTGGGGATGGACACGACTACCAACCAACTGGCCACTCCCACCACCACCGGTATGGTCCATCACCGCCTCCCACACCCTAACCATGGGGGCCCTGACCGGACTGATCGTCACCGTCATGGCTCGCACTTCAGCCCGCCGGGGTGACCGCCGCCTACACCCCCGCGCCGCATCCGTGATCGGATTCGCCATCCTCATGGCCGCGGTGCCTGTCCGTCTCGCCGGATTTACTCCCACCTCCGGGATGATCTGGTCCTTTGGGTGGGCAGTTGTGCTCCTAGGACACCTTCCTCACCTCATCGGCCCCCTCCAACGCCCTGTGTTCAGCGCTCGCCGCACCCTGTAACGAATCTATTGGCGTTTGGGAGTTCAGTGGCATGCTCCCAGACTTTCCGTATAGTTCGTGTGCCTCGCCCCTTTTTACGTTATGGGGCACCAATCAATCCCCCTTTTTTTCTGTCTGGTGAGGATATTCATGCCTGCTGCTCGGCCCACAGAACCAGTACCTACCCCGACAGGAACCTTCGCGTCACTGCGAGCGATCGTGCGGTTCACATCGTCACTGCGGCGGTACTACGTCGTCGTTGTTGTAACAGCATTGCTGACCGCGGCAGCTGGGATCGCCACACCATTCCTCGTGGGGCGCGCCACGGACGTCATCGTTAACGCAGTCAAAGACAGTTCAGGTAACGAAGTCATGCCGACCGTCGGGTGGCTCGTAGCCGGGATCCTAGGCACGCAACTAATCGCCACCGTCGCCTCAAACATCGGCGGCTACTCCGGTGACCTGCTATCAAACTCGATCCGTGCACTCATGTCGACGCGGTACCTTGACAAGCTGCTGCGGCTTCCCCAGTCGTGGTTTGACTCGGAGATGACCGGAACCATCGTCTCGCGCCTGAACCGCTCCATCACCGAGATCTCCAACTTCATGAAAGCAATGGCCAACACGTTCTTCGCGATGCTGCTGCAAACCGCGGCAGTGTTCGTGATCAGCGCGATCTACTACTGGCCCCTGGCCGTGCTGCTGGCGATCGTGTTCCCGGTGTATGTATGGCTGACCGGATTAACGTCCAAAAAATGGCAGAAACTTGAAGGCGAGAAAAATACACACGTCGATATTGCCGGTGGCCGGTTCGCCGAAGTTATCGGACAAATCCGGGTAGTGCGCTCCTTCGTGCGGGAAAAACACGAGCTAGACACCTTCACCGGGCACTTCGACGCCACACACGCCACCACGCAGGCACAGTCCAAACACTGGCACTGCATGGACCTGCTCCGCCGCGCAGTACTGAACCTGGTGTTCTCCCTCATGTACCTGCTGATTTTTTGGCGCACCCTGCAAGGTCATTTCACCGTCGGTGACATGGTGCTGCTCATCCAACTGATCACGATGGCCCGCACACCGGTAGAAATGTTGAGCTGGGTTCTGGACACCGCCCAGCGCGCTGTCGCTGGCTCCGAGGACTACTTCCGGGTGATGAACTCCACTGAAGTATCCTCTCCCGCGGCTCTCCCAGTGGTGCCTGAACGCTCTAGCGATGCGCCGGTTTTGGAGTTCGACCACGTGCACTTCGGGTACGGCGATGGCCCTGATGTACTCACCGACGTCACATTCGACATCAAACCAGGAGAGAAAGTCGCACTCGTCAGCGAATCCGGTGGTGGTAAAACAACACTGGTCAACCTGCTGCTTGGGCTTTATCCACTACGTTCAGGGCACATCCGACTGCAAGGCATTGACATCGCCTCTATGCCGCACGACGAACTACGCAAACGCATATCGATCGTGTTCCAAGACCCATCGTTGTTCTCAGACACTGTCGGTGAAAATATTCGCTACGGCCTACCCAACGCCAGCCACACCGACCTGGCCCAGGCCACGGCTCGCGCTAACGCTGCCGAGTTTGTAGAAAAACTTGACGGAAAATTCGACGCAATGATCGGCGAACGAGGCCTGAAACTTTCTGGTGGGCAGAAACAACGCATCGCGGTAGCGCGAGCCATGCTCAAAGAAGCCTCGGTGCTTGTGTTGGACGAGGCCACCAGCGCCTTGGATACCCGCTCTGAGCGGGCTGTTCAGGCTGGATTGGAAGAGCTGATGGCTGGGCGAACCTCTTTGGTGATCGCGCACCGTCTTTCAACGATCGCGGGGGTGGACCGCATCGTCACTCTCAAATCGGGGCACGTTGACGAGATCGGCACCCCCACAGAGCTCGCGCAAACCGGCGGTGTTTACGGTGAGCTCCTCGCCCTGCAACGCCGCGGCGAAGACTCCTACCTCAACGCCTATCAAACCGCTCAGTGACCCATCCTTCGCTTGAGCGGGTCAGATCCAACCTCGCTCTTGGGCGAGGTGGACGGCTTCGTGCCGATTCGCGGCGCCAGTTTTTGCCACAGCTGCCGACAGGTAGTTCCGCACGGTGCCGGGTGACAGGTGGGCACGGGCAGCGATCTCGTCCACAGGAGCGCCCTGAGCAGCGAGTTCGAGAACATCGGCCTCGCGCGGTGAGAGGGGGTTAGCGCCAGCAGCAATGGCATCCGCGGCGAGTTCTGGATCAACGTAGCGCCCGCCGCGGTGGACAGCGCGGATGGCCTCAGCCAGCACATTCGCCGACGCGGTCTTGGGTAGAAACCCCCGTACGCCCAACTCCAACGCCCGCTTGAGGTATCCCGGGCGGCCGTGGCTGGTGACGATGAGACACGCCACCGGACGATCCCCACCGAGCAGCGACTCTGCAACCGCGATACCGTCCGCGCCCGGCATCTGAAGGTCCAGCACAGCGACATCGACTTCGTGACTGCAAGCCATGGCGATCGCCTCTGGCCCCGAGGCCGCCTGCGCCACCACCACCAAATCCTCTTGCAGGCCGAGAAGTGTCGCCAACGCGTCGCGGAACATGTTCTCGTCATCGGCCAACAACAACCGGATCATTCCGACCTCCCCAGCCCGAACCACTCACACGATCGTGGCCCCTCTTTCTCGACATCTGAGCAGCAGCATCCAGGATCATCTCGCATTTGACGCGTCGGTTTCCGCCTGCTCATGGCGACATCGCCGGTGACGAAGTCGCCGCTCCGAGCATCTGGGGGATACGGGCGGTGAGATGAAACGCTCCGGCCTGTGCCTCCACGTGGAGGGCCCCGCCGACGGCCTCGACCCGTTCACGCAATCCGAGGAGTCCAGCTCCGGTGCCATTGCTCGTGACACCGCAGACGTTATTTTCGATAGCGACGCCGCAGCCGTGTTCGTCGGTGAAGAGGTTGATGCGCACCGACCCACCACGACCGTGTCGGAGGACGTTGGTCAGACCCTCCCGAACCACCCACGCGAGGGCTTCGGCTGCCTCCGGTGAGAGATGCGCCGTGATCTCCTCGACCGCACCTGACACGATCGGTGTCAGCCCTGCAGCCCGCAATATGCTTCTAGCGCCGGCGAGTTCGTTTTCGAGGTCGATCCGGCGATACCCCCGTACCAGGCCACGGACCTCGGCGAGAGCGGTTTGCGCGATCTTGCGGACGGCCTCCATTTCGGCCACGGCGCGCTCGTCGCCGCGGCGTGCGAGTTCTGCCGCCAGTTCACTCTTGATGGTCACCGTTGACAGGGTCCGCCCGAACACATCGTGCAAGTCACGCGAGAATCGCAGGCGCTCCTGCGCGACGGCTAAGTCAGCTGCCACCTGCCGCGACCGCCACAGACGCCGCACCACGTCGATCATCCACCGCGTCGACATGGCCATGGGGATGCTGCTGACACAGAGCCACATCGTCATTATCAGCATCGCCACAGTCCCCGCCACGCCCAACTGCGGCGGCCCGAGCGTGTACACCGCGCCGAGTACCCCCATCCCCGCGACGGCCACTACCGCGGCCCGCCCCCACGAGATGAGCACCACCAACACGCCGACATTCGCGGCCAACCCCAACGGCCCCAACGCGATGAGCGCCCCCGCGCCCTCACTGTAGATGACACTGCGTGGCGCCAGCGCGGCCGCTCCCACCGTCACCAGTAGCGACGTCACTACCCACACCGATAGGAGTGGCCTGCGCACCGACCGTTCCCGACAGGCCCGGTCGAGCACCCATGACGAGGAGACACCCCACGCGGCCACCACTGCCAGGGCAATATTGCCCAGCAGCGGCCCTGGGGCACCGCTCATCTCAACGACCGCCATCCGCATCTTGGTGGTCATGGGCACGGCACAAACGAAGAGCATGAAATGTAGCGACCAACGGCAGAGCGCCTCGAAACGGTGCAGGTCACGTTCGCTGCGGGGACCGACAAGGTCCGCCTCCGGCCGCGTCGCGCCTGCCTCGCCTCCAGCTTGGGTTGTCTCGCCCGCCCCGGCCGCTCGCACCCTTGCATCGGAGGGTCGGGCGGCCGGGGGGTTGTCGCTGCTCATGGAATCGATCATGCCTGGTGGGTGCGGTTAGCGGCGCGGCTGCCACCGCAAATAGCGCCGTGCTGCCCACCCGGAGAGCACAACCCACCCCAAGAGAATGAGCAACGGCTTGACCGCAGCAGCGAACGTGCCGACGAGATCGAGCTGAGCTCCGTGAGCATCAACCCCAACCATGCCCAGACGCATGAGGTCGAGCGCCGGATGCATCGGGGTCAGGCTCGCCAGTATCTGCAGTGCCTCAGGCAAAAACGTCAGCGGAAACGACATTCCGGAGAACAGTATCGCGACGAGAATCAGCGGCATTGTTGTGATCTGGGCATGCTCAACGCTGCGAGTCATCCCCGTCGAGGCAATACCTAACATCGCCCACACGAACGTGCCCAAAACAATGGCAACTGCGATCAACCCCACGTTGGCAGGTATCCCGACACCGAGGAACACACCCACACCGAGCACGCTCAGTAATGTCTGCGCCGCCGCGATCAGAGCAAACGGCAGCGCCAACCCAGCCAGGATCGTCACATCCGAGGCCTCGCCTGTCCGCAACCGCTGCAACACATAAGACTCACGCCGTGCCACCAGTGACGTCACCAGCGTGTAGTAGACGACGAATGTCAACACCATTCCCAGAAGGACCACTGGGGCCATGCGCGCCAGCCCCAGCTCCCGTGATGCTGGTAACGAAGCAAACATAAAAACCAGCAGACCAGGGGCCGCGATCGTGTTGATAAGCGCCACCTTGTTCCGCAACAGCAGCCGCCATTCCGATCCGGCTAGGGCGAGCATCTGCCGCCACGGCGAGGCCAACGTGCTTTGGCGAAAATGCTCCGAAGGCAGCGCCGAGCCACTTGAAGCCCCGCAAGTGCTGGAAGTCATGATCTTGTCTCCTGAAACGAGTCGTGAGTAAAACGAATACGGTGTTGAAACCCCAAGGTTTTGCCGTGAGATCGATGGCTGTGCCCCCGCATCGGTGTCGCAGCAGCACACCGATGCGACCTACCCAAGGCGGTGAGTGCGTGCCCGGTGGGGCCTAGGCGGCTGCCTCATGATGAGGTGAAGAGGTAGAACCAGCGATGGTGAGGAATGTTTGCTCCAGCGATGCCGCATTAGCACGCAGATCCTCCAGGACGATGTCCTCACCGGCCCACGCGAGTAGGCGGGCAAGATCAGGCTGCAGGTTGTGGGTATGCAGCACCGTGCGCGGCCCGTCCACAGACATGTGGACGCCAGCAAACTGCGGCACCGACACCGCCGGGGTGCGGAACGTGATGGTGGCGGGTTGGTCGGCGACGATCTGCGCGAGGGTGCCAGTCGTAGCGATCTGCCCGGCATGCATGATCGCGATACGGTCCGCGAGCCGCTCGGCCTCTTCTAGATAATGGGTGGTCAGCACCACCGAGGTTCCACCGTCGACGAGTCGGGCAAGAACATCCCAGGCCCGGTGGCGGCTCTCTGGGTCCAGGCCAGTAGTTGGCTCGTCTAGGAACAACAGCGGCGGGCGCCCCATAATCGCCAGCGCTAGGTCCAGACGCCGCCGTTCACCACCAGACAAGCTCTGCACTAGGACGGCACGGCGATCGAACATGTCAACCAGGGCTAGTGCCTCGTCGATGGGCCGTGGGGCTGCCATCGTCCCAGCCCACATGCGAGCGGTCTCAGCCACAGTTAAGTCACCAGAGAATCCCGCGTGCTGTAGCACGATCCCCAGATGCGGACGCAAACGTCGGCGCTCAGTGAAGGGATCAAGCCCGGCAATACGCACCGTGCCAGCAGAAGGGCGCGCCATCCCTTCAAGGAGCTCCATCGTCGAGGTTTTTCCAGCGCCGTTAGTGCCCAGAAGAGCGAAGATTTCACCCGGATCAACGTGTAGATCGATACCGCGGACGGCCTCGAAACCGTTGGTCGAATGGCCGTAACGGCGATGGAGTCCGGTGGCGGTGAGCAGCGGCGTTGTCATGCCTTCACCGTAGGCTCAGTTTCGCTGCCGCACCGATGAATCTGCGCACCGACACCTCGGAGGCTTACACCCTTTGGCCATGACATTTGTCATCTTCACTGCTAAATGCCCCGGCCTGAGGCCATCCCGAGTCAGATAGTGACTGGCCCATCCGGGGTCTGGAAAGTCACCGACATCAAGCCAGCGTTGCCGTGAGGCGCGATGAACTCAAAATCAATCACCGTGGATGTTTGATCCGCGGGCAACCCCAACCAGTCATGCACCCGCTGCGGATCCCCCGCAATCGTGAGCTTAGAGATACTCACCTTCGGGTTAGCCAAATCACGGATCGCGCCCGAAGGATGCAGCTCGGGGTTTTGGAAACAAATAAAGAACGGCAGCTGCGGGTCATTAAGCAGACCGTTGTAGCCAATCTGCGTCCAATGCAGTTCACGATCGTCAGGGAAACGACGATGCGCAGGTTCAGGGATACGTCCCAAACGCTGCGCCACAGGCAACATGTCATCAACCCGGATACCCCACCCAAGCCAGCCACCGCCACGCTCAGTGCAAGTACGCACCGCCTGCCCGTACGGCTCTTTCAACGAAGCCGGATGATCCAAGGCCTCAACCACCTGGAAAAATTGATCATTGCCCAGCGGGACAATCATGTTACGGGTCCCATAGTTGGGGTGGACACCCCCGTTAACAGCCTTAACATCCAGCTGCTCGGCCAGCCGCTCCGCCGTAGCCTGCATACCGTCATGCTCGGCCGCATAAGTCACGTGGTCCACTCGCATGCGCCCATCGTGGCACACCCTCGAAAAACCCCCGAATCCGATAGACGCCCACCCCAACACCACAGATAACCCACGCCTGCTTCAGTGCTCTCTTCTCTCGAGAAAAATCACCTGTGGAATGCTTTGCTCCATGTCTGCGCGCCGGTCACCGCTGCCGCAACGCGACGGGCTGGACCCAGTCTGGGTACGCACCCCGGCACGCGTGCGAAACGAACCACTCCCATGGGCCACAGTCGCTGAATTCCTCCGAGAACGCCTGCCAGCAGTCAACACCGATGACTGGTTAAAAAACCACCGCTTCGTCGACGAGACCGGCCACCCCCTCACCGGGAACGAACCCTGCCAACCCGCACGGTTCATCTGGTTCCACAAAGACCCGCCCCCACCCGAACGCCCCGTCCCCGGCGAGCTGACCATCCTTCACCAGGATGAACGCATCATCGTCATGGACAAACCACACTTCCTCGCCACCACCCCACGCGGCAGCCACATCCGCGAAACAGCACTCATCCGCGCCCGCCTCACCCTAGGACTGCCCCATATCGCCCCCGCACACCGACTCGACCGACTCACCGGCGGCATCCTGCTGTTCACCACCGAACCCCGCTGGCGCCGCCCCTACCAAACCCTTTTCGAAACCGGCGCCGTCACCAAAACATACGAAGCGCTCGCGGCGCCGCTTGCCGGGGCGCAGGAGTGGTTTGAGGTGCGTAGCAGAATCATCAAACCGCGCGGGTCGTGGCAAGCGATCGAGGTTGAGGGGGAGCCGAACGCGCACACGCGTGGCCGTCTGGTGCAGACATGTACCGGAGCAGATGGGCAAGTGGGGCGATATGAGCTATGTCCAGTGACAGGCAAGACTCATCAGCTACGAGTGCATATGTCTTCCCTCGGTGCCCCGTTGCTCAATGACCCGCTGTATCCCGTGGTGCAAGAAGAACTGCTCACTGAGGTGGGGGAGAGGTTCGATCGACCGTTGGGGCTGGTGGCCCGCACGCTGCGGTTTATCGACCCGGTTGATGGCACACCGCGCAGTTACACCTCCCGCATCCAGCTGCCTATGCCTTCAAGCGATCTCTGAAGTCGGCTGTTCGGTAACGCAAGGGAGCGCCGCACCCCACAACTGGGATGCGGCGCTCCCGCGCTGATGATAAGGGACCGTCAGATGTTGAAGCGGCTGACCAGCGACTGTAGATCCGAGGCGCGTTGAGAAAGCTCGCCCGCGGCTTGCACTGTGGCCTCAACAGCGTTGCTGGTGTCTGCAGCTGCTGCTGACACATCAGCCACACCACGAGAGATCTCAACAGCGCCGCCCGCGGCGTCACCGACACTGCGGCCCATTTCGTTCGTGGTGGCAGTCTGCTCCTCCACCGCTGAAGCGATCGTGGCCTGGGTGTCGTTGATCTGAGCAATGATGCTGGAGATCTCACCAATCGCAGCCACAGCAGCTTCGGTGTCGAGTTGGATGGCCTCGACACGGCGGCCGATGTCCTCGGTAGCCTTGGAAGTTTCCTGAGCCAGATCCTTGACCTCGTTAGCAACAACCGCGAAGCCTTTACCAGCCTCACCGGCACGGGCTGCCTCGATAGTGGCGTTCAAAGCCAGCAGGTTCGTTTGCTCAGCGATGCTCGTGATGGCCTTAATGACCTCACCGATCTCCATCGAGCTAGTGCCTAGCTTGGCCACCGTTGAGTTGGTGCGGTCCGCGACCTCGACTGCCTGAGCAGCGATACCAGCAGCATCGTTAGCGCTCTTAGAAATCTCACGGATCGAAGCAGTCATTTCCTCGGTACCGGCAGCGACCGTCTGCACGTTCTGTGAAACCTCGTTGGCCGACTGAGAGGCGGCATCTGCCCGGTTTGCCGATAGCTGAGCAGAACTGCCCACCTGTGTGGCTGTCGCGTTGAGCTCTTCACTGGCTGCCGCTACCGAGGAGGACGCATTCCCAACCTCACCGATAACATCCCGCATCGAAATCCGGGTGGCCTCAACAGCGCGAGCCATGTCACCGATCTCATCACTGGTGCGCGTAGTGGTCGGCACGCGCAGGTCACCGTTCTGCATCGCCGTGAGTGAGGTCAACACTTCGTGCACGGAAGACAAGATGCCCTTGCTGATCTTCATAGAGATGAGCACAACGGCAGCGATGATGATGAGAAGCGTCACCACAGCGATCAGGAGTGCGTTCGATCGAGCTGAAGTAACATCGTCCTGGGCTGCCTGGGCACGAGCTTGGGCCGCATCCTTAAGCTTGCTCGTCGCGGCACCTATTTTGTCCATAATGTCGGAAGCCTCCTCGATGGCCAGTCGGGAACCCTCAGTGCGGCCATCAACTGTGCCTCGGTTCAGCGCAGCGACGACCTTGGCATCTGTTGCCTCCCAGGTGGGAGTGAGGTTTTTCATTTCGGCGATGGCTGCTTTACCTGACTCTGTGCGGGCCCCAGCCTCCATCTGATCGAGAACCTGCTTATAGCTGTTCAACCGTTCCAAGTACGTTTTACGGGAGCCTTTGTTGTCATCGACCTTGCCCGCGCCTGGGCGTCCAGCCTCCAAAACATACCCATTTTGTTGGCCATTCAGGTCATTGATCAGACTCTCAGTCTGACCAACAAGGCGACTCGTCGCGGCACTAGAAGTAATGTCATCAGTGGCCTTGCTGACCGAGTTCAGCGCCCACACATTACTCAAACCAAGAATGAGAGCACCGATCACGCCGAGCATGCCCACCGACATGATTTTGAGCCTGATACCCAACCGCCTGCCAGGCCCCGCCGAAGCGCTGGCCTCCGTACCGCCAGCGTGAGAAGTGAACATGGACGTCATGGATCCTCCGGTCCCAAGGAACGAATTGTGTTGCCTTTACCGGATCCCCCATCGGCGCTAAAGAACCAAAACTGAATCTCTCCACCCCGGACCATGACACGAAACCTCCTCAACGGCCGCAAAACACCCCCAACCACCCCTTTGGAAGCCACCCGCACCGCCGTAATTGAGACGAGAATCACCTCCACCGCCTATGGTTGGCGATGGAGGGGGAAGAGATCCTGGTGGGCTCCCCGGTCTTCAAAACCGGTGAGGCCGAGCATCTCGGCCTGGCGGGTTCGATTCCCGTCCCCCTCCGCCACACTTTTCACCGACGAGGAGACCCCGTGAGCGACCCCCGGCGCCGCATCCCCAGCACCGACGCCGCCCTGGCCGCACCAGAACTCGCCGACGCTCTCACCACCCATGGGCGCGCCCACGTCAAAGCCGCCATCCAACGCGCCCAACGCGCAGCCCGTGCCGGCCACATACACCCTGAAGACGTCATCACCACCGCAGCCAACAACCTCACCCCCCTGTGCTCCTTCACCCCTGTCCTCAACGCCACCGGCATCGTCATCCACACCAACCTCGGCCGTGCCCCCCTCTCCACAGCTGCCCGCCACGCCCTCACCACCGCCGCCGGCACCATCGACCTCGAACTATCCCTCCACACCGGACGCCGATCCCGCCGCGGCACCGCAGCCGAAAACGCCGTCCTAGACTCCCTCGACCCCGACATCCGCCCCGGCCTATCCGCCCTGCTCCTCAACAACGGCGCCGCCGCGCTCTGCCTAGCCACCACCGCCTGCACCACCCCCACCACCCCCGACATCATCATTTCCCGCGGCGAAATGGTCGAAATCGGTGCCGGATTCCGCCTCACCGACCTCATCACCACCACCGGCGCCCACCTCATCGACATCGGCACCACCAACCGCACCCACCCCCACGACTACAGCAATGCCCTCACCACCACCACCGGATGCGTCCTGAAAATCCACCCCTCCAACTTCCGCATCCACGGATTCACCAGCACCGTCGACACCGCCACCCTCGCCCACCTCCTCACCCCCCACCCCCACATCCCCCTCATCGTCGACGTCGGGTCCGGACTCCTGCGCCACGACCCAACCCTGCCCAACGAACCCGACCTGTCCACCACACTGCGCGACGGCGCCGACCTCGCCCTGGCCAGCGGCGACAAACTCCTCGGCGGCCCCCAAGCAGGCATCCTCATCGGCCGCACCGACCTCATCAACCACCTGCGCAACCACCCCCTCGCCCGCGCCTTCCGCATCGACAAACTCGCTCTCGCCGCCCTCGAAGCCACCCTGCGCGGCCCCGAACCCCCCATCACCCGCGCCCGCAAACTCACCCCCACCGACCTACACGAACGCACCACCAAACTCGCCCACGCCACCGGCAGCGACATCATCACCACCACCGGACACATCGGCGGCGGAGGAGCCCCCGAACACCCCCTACCCAGCCTCGCCGTCGCCCTACCCACCCCACCCCACCACACCCCCGACAGCCTCGCCCGCACCCTCCGCACCGGCACACCCGCCATCCTCGCCCGCATCGCCGACAACCGCGTCCTCATCGACCTGCGCTGCATCGACCCCACCGACGACACCACCCTCACCACCGCCATCACCACCGCCCTCCACGAAACGGACCCACACACATGCGGGTGATCGCCACCGCCGGACACGTCGACCACGGAAAATCCACCCTCGTCGCAGCCCTGACCGGACACGACCCCGACCGGTGGGCAGAAGAACACCGCCGCGGCCTGACCATCGACCTGGGCTACGCCTGGACCACCCTGCCCACCGGCCACACCATCAGCTTCGTCGACGTCCCCGGCCACCAACGCTTCATCGGCAACATGCTTGCCGGCATCGGTCCCGCACCCGCAGTCATGCTCGTCATCGCCGCCGACGAAGGATGGCGCGAACAAACCACCGAACACCTCGACGCCATCAACGCCCTGGGCATCACCCACGGCATCATCGTCATTACCCGCACCGACCTCACCGACCCCACCCCCACCATCACCGACACCCGCGCCCACCTCACCGACACCGGCCTAGCCAACGCCCCCATCATCACCTGCTCCGCACGCACCGGCGCCGGACTCAACCACCTGTGCACCGCCCTAGCCGCCCTCTGCGACAGCCTCCCCACCCCCACCACCGACAGCCGCATCCGCCTATGGATCGACCGCGTCTTCACCATCCGCGGCGCAGGCACCATTGCCACTGGAACCCTCGAATCCGGCACCATCACCGTCGGAGACACCCTCACCGCCCACGCCCCGACCAGCCACCACACCCACGCCACCACCACCATCCGGGGCATCCAAACCCTCGAAACCGACCGCCACACCGTCCCCGCCATCGCCCGTATCGCCCTGAACCTACGCGGCCTGAACACCACCGACCTGCACCGCGGCGACCTCCTCCTCACCCCCCACACCTGGCACCCCACCACCACCACCGACATCCGCCTCACCCCCCTGCACGACATTCCCCGCCTACCCGAATACCTCATGGCCCACATCGGAACCCACGCCGCCCAAGTCCGCATCCGACCACTGAGCACCACCACCGCCCGACTCACCTGGCCCCACCCCCTCCCACTAGCCACCGGTGACCGACTCGTCCTACGCGACCCCGGCCGCCGCGCCATCATCGCCGGCGCCACCATCCTCGACACCGACCCACCCCCACTGACCCGCCGCGGCGCCGCCCACGCCCGCGCCACCCAACTAGACCACGCAACCACCACATTCGACCTCACCACCGAAATCACCCGCCGCGGCTACCTCACCGAAACCGACGCCCGCGCACTAGGGGCCACCGACACCGACATCACCACCAGCCACCCCCACATCATCCACACCTGCGGTCTACTCATCTCCCACACTCAATGGGACACCTGGACCACCCGCCTGACCGAAACTGTCCACCACGCCATCGACACCGACCCCCTCCAAGCCCGCACCCCCGCACCCGCCGCCGCCCGCGCCGCCGGCCTACCCACCCCACACCTCATCCCACACCTCATCACCAACACCGACACCCTCGAACTCACCAACGGCTACCTCCACATCCCCGGACGCGGACCCAACCTCGGCCCCGCCGAACCCGGACTCACCCACATCGAACAGCACCTAGCCGCACACCCCTTCGCCGCACCCGAACGTGACGAACTCACCGCCAGCCACCTTGGCCCCAAACAGATCGCCGCCGCCGTGCGCCTAGGGCGCCTTATCGACCTCGGCGACAACATCGTCCTGACACCCCGAGCACCCGCCCTAGCCATGCGCGAACTCGCCACCCTCCCGCAACCCTTCACCACCAGCCAAGCCCGCCAAAAACTCGGCACCACCCGCCGCGTCATCATCCCCTTACTCGAAGAACTCGACCGCCGCGGCTGGACCCGCCGCATCGACGCCGGACACCGCGAAATTGTTCGAGGGGGAACCCGATGAACCGCATCACGCGCCGCCACCCCATCACTGCCTACGGCCCCGCCCACCCCAAAGGCATCACCCGCCGTGACACCCTCGCCGTAGAAGAACCCCTCGAAATCCGCATTAACGGCACCACATACACCCTCACTATGCGCACCCCCGGCCACGACTTCGAACTTGTCCACGGACTCCTAGCCGCCGAAGGCATCATCAGCGACCACAACGACATCGTCACCATCCGCTACTGCGCAGGGGCCATCACCGACGAAGAAACCCAAACCCCCCGCAACACCTACAACGTCGTCGACGTACGCCTTGCCCCCGGCAACGCCCTACCCGAAAACAAAATCCGCGCCTCCATCACTACCTCCGCCTGCGGAGTCTGCGGAACCGCATCCATCGAACAACTCACCACCGAACAACAATTCGACCTGCGCACCGACACCACCAATGTCCTGGCCAGCTGCATCCTGGAATTACCCAAAAAACTCCGCCAAACCCAACGCGCATTCGATGCCACAGGTGGGCTGCATGCCTCCGCCCTTTTCACCAATGAAGGAGATCTGCTCATCGCGCGTGAAGACATCGGACGCCACAACGCCACCGACAAAGTGATCGGCTGGGCCATGCAAAACGGGATCCGCCCAGCCCGTGGCCACATCCTCATGGTTTCTGGAAGAACAAGTTTCGAACTAGCACAAAAAGCCGCACTCGCCGGCATCCCCATCCTTGCGGGTGTCTCCGCGCCTTCATCCCTAGCCGTTGACGTCGCCGAAGCAACAGGTCTAACCCTCGCCGGGTTCGTACGCCAAGACCGCATGAACATCTACGCAGGCAAAGAACGCATCTTGAGCTAACCAGCCCTCAAGACCACCCACGCACGTTGAGATGGCCACATCACATGTAGGACTCGAAAACACTCCAGATCAGCTGCCACCTCAGCGTGCGCGCTAGGGTAACAGGGTGATCGACATCAAGTTCCTCCGCGAAAACCCCGACGCCGTCAAGCGGTCGCAGCACGCCCGAGGCGAGGACGAGAGCCTGGTCGATCAGGTCCTCGCCGCCGACGTGACACGCCGCGAGTCACTCCAAGCCTTCGAGCAGGCACGCGCAGAACAAAACCGTGTCAGCAAAGAACTCGGCCCCCTCATGGGCAAACTCAACAAAGCCAAAAAAGCCGGCGAAGACACCACCGAACTCCAAAACCAAGCTGACGCAGCCCGCGCCAAAGGCGCCGAAATCGCTTCACGCGTCAAGGAACTCCAAACCGCCGCCGACACTGCACAAACAACACTGGACGAAACCCTCCGCCGCGTAGGCAACGTCATCATCGACGGTGTCCCCGCCGGAGGCGAAGACGACTACACCGTCCTAGAACACCGCGGCCCACAACCACGCGACTTCGCCGCCGAAGGATTCGAACCCAAAGACCATCTTGACCTAGGCGAAAACCTCGGCGCCATCGATACCGGACGCGGCGTCAAAGTCGCCGAATCCCGGTTCTACTACCTCGTCGGACAAGGCGCCCGTCTAGAACAAGCCATGCTGAACCTGGCACTAGACAAAGCCTACGAATTCGGATTCACCCAGCTACAAGTGCCCACCCTGGTCAACCCACGCACCATGGCCGGAGCCGGATTCCTCGACGCCCACGCCGACGAGGTATACCGCCTCGCCGCCGACGACCTCTACCTCACCGGTACCTCAGAAGTTGCGCTCGCCGGATTCCATACCGACGAAGTAATCGACCTGTCCGCAGGGCCAAAGCGGTACACCGCCCAATCCACCTGCTACCGACGTGAAGCAGGAAGCTATGGCAAAGACACCCGCGGCATCCTGCGCGTGCACCAGTTCCAGAAGATCGAAATGTTCGTTTACTGCCGCCCCGAGGAAGCAGAAGCCGAACACACCCGGCTCTTGGACTGTGAAAAAGCAATGCTCGATGCGATGGGACTGCCTTACCGCGTCATCGACGTCGCCGCAGGTGACTTAGGTGGCCCCGCGGCACGCAAGTTCGACTCCGAAGCATGGGTGCCCACCCAAGGCCGGTACCGCGAGCTGACCAGCACCTCGAACTGCACCACCTACCAGGCGCGTCGCCTCAACATCCGTAGCAAAGGCGAAAACGGTAACGAAGTGGTGGCTACCCTGAACGGAACATTGGCCACTACCCGCTGGCTGGTCGCGATTCTGGAGAACCACCAGCAAGCTGATGGCTCTGTGCGAGTGCCCGAAGCGCTACGCCCCTACATGCACACCGATGTCCTCACGCCAGGACAACGCTAACCCCGAAGCTGCAACGCACAGCTAATGGAACGGGCTGGGCGTGGTTTTCGACACATGATCTGATGTGTCGAAAACCACGCCCAACCTGTTTTGTCTGCGGTTCTTATATGAGAGACATGGCTCCCTCCACAATGAGTACCGACAAAGCCGCCCCCAAAGCCACACCCATGAGACTGCGGCGCGCCAAAGCCAAAGCCACAGCGACAGCCAGAGCTGTCATCCCAGACAAGGGAGTACTGGTAGCGGTAACCACGGCAGGGATGGTCATTGCAGTGAGCACAGCTGAAGGGACGTAGTGCAAGAAGCTCAGCACCCATATGTTGGTGATTCGGCGGCGGACGGTGATGAGCGGAATGGCACGCAGAAGGTATGTCACCCCGGCCATCGCGACAACAGCTCCCAGAGGGGTCATGCGTGGATCTCCTTGATGGAGCCGGGATCAGTAGGCAGGTCAGGTTCATCAGGGTGGTCGGGGCAAGGCGCGAAAGTCGCAGCGATGGCGGAAACCACGATGGTCACGATGATGGTGCGCCACCCGGCATCCAAACCAGGAAGATAAGAAAGAGCCACGCTCAGCGCCGAAGCGCCCAGAACCACAGCAAGCATGGGGCGGGAACCATGGGTGGTAGGGATGACGATCGCGACGAACATCGCGTAGAGAAGCACACCCGCTGCTGAAGTCAACAGTGGGGGAAGGCTCGCGCCAACTAGGGACCCCACGATGGTGCCAGAGGTCCAGCCGAGAATCGGCAGCATCATCGAAGCGACATAGTCAACGAAACCTACGTGACGTCGAGCCATGCCGAGGGCGTAGATCTCGTCAGTGATTCCCCACGCCATGAGAATGCGATGTCGGATTTTCACTTCGGGGCCCAGGCGCTGGCCCAAAGAGATAGCCATGAGGACGTAGCGCAGGTTGACGAGGATGACACCAATGGCTAACTGCAGGTAGGTGCCGTTGGTTTCGAGAGTGTTCAGGCCCGCGAATTCTCCAGAGGAAGAGAGCGTGAAAGCGCTCATGAACCCCGAAAGCACGGTGTCCATGCCGACCTGGTCGGCGTAAACACCCAGGGCTAGGGATACGGTGAAGTAGCCCAGCCCGATGGGGATGGAGTCACGGATTGCGGCGGTGGCGGTATTGGCGTGGGGTAGGTGTGCTTGCGTCATGACGGTGCAACTGTACGGCCGTGTGACGGTCGGCGTCGCGGGGTAATGGGGATGTGTGTGTAATTGCCGTATAAGCGTCAGTAGTGGTGTTCGCGTATGAGTCCGGGCTCATCAGGCCGGGGGAGTGGACACCTGAATCTGCCGGAGTGCAGCGATGAAAAGCCTGCGGGCTTGCTGGTGGCAGAGTAGAAAGTATGCCGAAGCACAGCGCTGGGCTGCTGCCCTACCGTGTCGATAAGGATCAGCTGTGGGTGTTTATCGCCCATCCGGGTGGTCCTTTCTGGGCGCGTAAAGATGAAGGTGTGTGGTCCATCATCAAAGGCGAATATGACCCTGCCTGCGAGGATGCCCGCGCAGCCGCTGGACGTGAATTCACCGAAGAAACAGGGGTGCCTGCCCCCGGTAACCCAGAAACATGGATTGATCTGGGGCAAGTGCGTCAGAACCCTTCCAAAATTGTTCGCGCCTACGCTGTCCAATCGCCTTCCACATTGGCGTTTGTTGCTAGTAACACTTGCCAAACCGAACATCCGCGCGGTTCAGGACACATCATTACTGTCCCTGAGGTGGACCGCGCCGAATGGATGACATGTGAACAGGCCCGAACGCGGCTTTTAGCTGGGCAGCGAGAATTCCTCGACCGGATCCCACGCACCTAATACCCTCGCCCTGGCTGCGCTGTGCATGAGGGCGATGCGCCGTAAATTCACCACCCCGACACCCAAAAAACACGCGCTTGACGCATCCAACCTTGCGGAACCACAACCCCTTCACCCAGGGTTGAAAAAACGCAAAGAAAAGAACACATGCCCCCCGCGGCCACCACACACAAAACACAGTCACGCCGCACCAGAAGACGGGCACACGAGGGAGAAACACACGTGAACACTCACCAACCCGCCCACCATCAACCCTGCACCTTGCCCGCCCAGCTTCCCCTGCCCACAGGCAGCCACCTCATCGCCCTAGACATCGACGGCACCACCATCGGCCACGACGGAACCCTCACCAACCGCGTCCGCGAAGCCATCCAACGCAGCAACACCAACGGCCACCACATCATCATCGCCACCGGACGATCCATCCTGTCCGCAGCCCCCATCATCACCACGCTCGGCCTCGAACGCGGATACGCCGTCACCTCCAACGGAGCCGTCACCCTCCGGCTCGACCCCGACCTACCCCACGGCTGGGAAATCATCGACCAACGCACCTTCGACCCTGCCCCTATCCTGCACACCCTGCGCCGCGAATTCCCCACTGGCGCACTGGCTGTCGAACGAGTCGGAGTCGGATTCGACATTCACGGCGACTTCCCCCGCAGCGAACTCGATGGACAAATCCACACCGTTGCCTGGGAAGACCTCTCCGCCCACCCCACCACCCGCGTCACCTTCAACGATCCCGAAGCCGACGTCGAACACTTCACCGACCGGATCGGCAAAATGGGGCTCCACGGAGTCAACTACGCCATCGGATTCACCGCATGGCTCGACATCACCGCCACCGGAGTCTCCAAAGCATCCGCCCTAGAAAACATCCGCACCCACCTAGGCATCAACCCCACCCACACCCTGGCCGTTGGCGATCAACGCAACGACATTGAAATGCTCACCTGGGCAGCATGCGGAATCGCGATGGGCAACGCCCCCGACGAAGTCGCCGCAATCGCCGACTACATCACCGCACACGTCGACAACGACGGCCTCGCTGACGTACTTGACCTCCTACCCAGCGCATAAACCCACCCACATGCATACAACCAGCCCATTCATGGACGTCTGACACACAAACCGTCAACTAAACCGAAAACCCCGCCATCACAACGCTGCACATCAACAAAAACCCTCCAGGGCCGGGCGTCCAACCCACACAGCCCGCCACATTTCACCTGTCCAGCTTCATACTTCCCGCCACAACCCAGCCGATTCACCTGATGTCGCGCTCGAGGACTGAGCGGGCTGCCGCTCCCACGACAGCACACAGACAGGAAAGGACTCCAACCCCCATGACTGCAGCACACGCCGAACACCCCCTCGGCAATAACAACGCCCCCGACCTGGCCAAAAACCACCGCCTCATCGCCACATACCTTGAAAGCTGGGCCAACGCCCTCATCAACGACATCACAGACCGGCGCGAACCTCGCAGCGAAACGGACTTCATGCTCGGCTACCAACGTGCACTACGAGACCTCGCCTCCCACCTCGCCGACGGCGACGCTCTACCCGGTGGGCCACTAGCCGTACCCGTGGCCTAACACCACCACCCTCCTGCACCTACGATGGGGCAAACCCCACGTCCCCCTCGGAGAGTGCCGTGCCAGAACTAACCATCACCAGCCCCTCAAACCCTCGCCTCAAACACGTCAACGCCCTACGACGACGCCGCGAACGCGACAACAGCGGACTGACCCTCATCGACGGATTCGAAGAACTCTCCCTAGCCATCCACGCCGGCGTACACCCCCGCACCCTGTTCTGGTGCCCCGAACTCATGGCCCCTGACGCAACCAGCATCGTCTCCGACGCATGCGCAACCGGCGCAGAAACAATCCGCCTCAGCCGCAACGCATTCGAAAAAATCGCCTACCGTGAAGGCCCCGACGGAGTACTCGCCATCGTCCCTGGCCTGCACCGAAACCTCACCGACCTACACCCCACCAACACCACATTCACCCTCATCGCCCAAGCAGTCGAAAAACCCGGCAACCTCGGCGCAATGCTCCGCACCTGCGACGCAGCCGGAATAGACGCATTCATCGCCGCCGACCCCGTCACCGACTGGGGCAACCCTAACCTGATCCGCTCCTCCAAAGGCACCGTGTTCTCCGTCCCCGTGGCCGCCGACCCCACCGAAGCCACCCTCCAATGGATCACTGAGAACAACATCACCCTCATCGCCACCACCCCCGACACCGACACCCTCCACACTGACATCGACTACACCGGCCCCATCGCCATCGCCGTCGGCACCGAAAAAACCGGCCTCGACCAACGCATGCTCGCCGCCGCCACCCACCGCGTACGCATCCCCATGCACGGCCACGCCAACTCCTTAAACGTCTCCACCTCCGCCGCCATCGTCATCTACGAAGCAGTTCGCCAACGCGTCGCCACCCACTAACCACACAACGACGCGCCCACAGCACGCATATATCCGACAACAACACCCAAAACCTTCATCGTTTTCCCATAACCACCGCACCTGCTCCCCGGGGCAGAAAAGTGAAGGAAAACGACATGAAAGTTCTCCCCATCGTCGCCGGATGCCTCACCGCAGCCGCCCTGGCAACAACAATCACCATGACCGCCCCCACACCCCACACCCCCGCAGAAACCCCCACCACAACAACTGAAAACACCCCACCCCACCCCAACGAAAAAACACCCCTCCCTCAAAAACCCGCATTCACCTCCGCGCCCTCCCTAGGAACCGTCGAGGAATATCTCTCCCGCTCCGTTGAAGAAAACGCCCAACTCATCTCACAACTCTCAAAAGAGCAACGCGAAGCCCTCAATAAAGAAATTGATCAACAAAACGCAAAAAACGCCAAATAAACACCCCACCCCACACCAGAACTACGCCACAACCGCCTCCCGCTCACGCGCATAAGCACGCAACCGCAGCGAATTCATCACCACAATCACACTCGACGCAGCCATCGCCCCACCAGCAAACATCGGGTCCAACTCACCAAACGCAGCCAACGGAATACCCACCACGTTATACGCGAACGCCCAAAACAAATTCTGCTTAATAATCATCAACGTTCGCCGCGACAAACCAATCGCATCAGCCACCGCAGCAACCTCTGTGCGCATCAGCACAATATCGGCCGACTCCCGCGCAACATCAGTGCCCGACCCCATCGCCAAACCCAAATCAGCCTGCGCCAACGCCGCCGCATCATTAACACCATCACCCACCATCGCGACAACCTTGCCCTGCCGCTGCAACCGCTGCACCACCGCATGCTTCTGCTCCGGACGCACCCCCGCAATCACATTACTTGAGGCAATCCCCGCCTCAGCCGCAACCGACTTCGCCGTGAACTCGTTATCACCAGTCAGCAGATACGTCTCCAAACCCAACTCATGCAACCGATCCACACCCGCAGGCGTACTCACCCGCATCTCATCAGTGACCGTCACCGTCGCACGAGCCTTACCACCCCACCCCACAAACACTGTCGTGCCAGCCACCCCAGCACCCACATCAGCTAACTCATCTGGCACCACATCAAACAAATCAGGCTTACCAACCAGCACCTCCGTGCCCTTGATAACCGCCCGCGCACCCGCACCCGGCAATGCCGTGAAATCACAAGCCGCCACCGGAGAAACCCCACGCTCCTTAGCCGCCTCCACAATCGCCACCGCAACCGGATGCTCGCTACCAGCCTCCACCGACGCCGCAGCCTGCAACGCAGCCGTCTTCGTCAACTTCCCTGCAGTCTCCACAGCCGTCACATGCATCGACCCAGACGTCACCGTCCCGGTCTTATCCAACACGACCGTATCCACCGCACGCGTGCTCTCCAGAATCTCTGGCCCCTTAATCAACACCCCCATCTCCGCGCCACGCCCCGTACCTACCAACAACGCCGTCGGTGTCGCCAAACCCAACGCACACGGACACGCAATCACCAACACCGACACCGCAGCCTGCAACGCCTCCGTAAACAGGTGCCCCGTACCAAGCCACCCCAACAACGTCACAACCGCAATCACCAATACTGCCGGCACAAACACTGACGACACCCGATCAGCAAGACGCTGAACCGGAGCCTTACCCGTCTGAGCCCGCTCCACCAAACGCGTAATCGCCGCCAACGTTGTCTCCGACCCCACCCGCGTAGCCCGCACAACCAACGTGCCCGAGGTATTCAACGTCCCACCCGTCACCTCATCACCACCAACCACATCAACCGGCATCGACTCACCCGTCACCAACGAGGCATCCACCGCACTACGTCCATCAACCACCACACCATCGGTGGCGACCTTCTCACCCGGGCGCACCCGGAACAACATCCCCGGCTTCAACTCAGCCACCCCCGCACGCCGCTCGGCATAACTGCCCGCCCCATCAGGAACCAACAGCGAAACCTCACACGCACCCAACTCCAACAACGACCGCAGCGCAGACTGGCCACGATGCTTGGCCTTCTGCTCCACCGACCTACCCACCAACAAAAATGCCGTCACCACCGCAGCAGTCTCAAAATACATATGCTGCGTTCCGCCCGAGAGCGTCGCCACAAACGACCACCAAAACGCCGCACTAATACCAATCGACACCAACGTGTCCATCGTCGTCCCACCATGACGGGCATTAACCACCGCCGAACGATGGAACGGGAACGCCGCCCAGAAATACACCGGCGCCGTCAACAACAACTCCATCCACGGGCGCACCCCACCCAACGCCGCCATCACCGGCGGCACCATCGCAATCACCACCACCGGAATCGCCAACACCAACGCAACCACCGCACGCGTCTGCATCGACGGCTCCACAAACAACCGCTTCCACACACTGCCACCGGGGGCAATCAACATGCCCGCCGAAACATCAACGGGCGTGCCCTGGCCCACACCAGAAAAATCACCCACCTGGCCATCAGCATCCCCAGAAAGCAAAGTCGCTGAATAACCAGTTTTCTCCACTACCTCAATCAGCTCCTCCACCGTCACGCCCTCACCAAACGTGACATGAGCCCTCTCCGTAGCGAGGTTTACCGAAGCCTCAACCCCATCAAGCTTGTTCAGTTTGCGCTCCACGCGAGAGCTACACGACGCGCACGTCATCCCTGCGATGGCGAACTCCGCCTCCCTGGGAGTGGTCTCGACAGACACGGGCGATTCCTTTCTCACTGTTCAGGGGTTGCGTTTACAGAACACACACGGCCAGAGACACCCATGCCCTGCCGCGGCGCCCGCGTGGAGAGCAGCACGTCAGAACGACACCGAATAATCCCCGGCCTCAGCCACCGCCGCGCGCACTGCACTCTCATCAAGAGGGCCCTCATGCGTGATCTTCACCGACGAATCACCACCAGCAACCAAAACAATATCCACCCCGCTGATGTTCTCCACCTCCAGCAACTCACTCGTCACTGCCGACGTGCAATGGCCACACGTCATACCCGAAATCGTGATGTCAGTGCTGTTCATCAAAACTCCATTCACAGGTCGACTACAACGACACCGTATACCCCAAGGGGGTATCAGTCTAGGAGCCTGCATATACGCCAGAAGCGGGCCCGCACAACGCAAAGCCCGCCTCAAGCAATCTACGAGCGAGACCTACCCCACTCACCAAAACCTATGCCGCTCAGGACAAATAGTCACTAACCAGCTGCGGCGCCAACCCCACATACTTCTCCGGAGTCAACTCCAACAACTGCGTCTCCGCCTCAGCAGGCAACCCCAACCCCTTCACAAAAACCGCGATCTCCTGCGCACCCACCCGATGCCCACGCGTCAACTCCTTCAACCGCTCATACGGATTCTCCATACCCGCAGTACCCGCAGCAGCCAACGCCCGCATCACCGTCTGAATCGGCTCAGCCAGAACCTCCCAGTTAGCGTCAAGATCAGCCAACATCGCTTCCGGAACCGCATCCAAACCATTCAAACCGCGAAGCACATTATCCAAAGCCAAAACACTGTGCCCCAACGCAGAACCAATATTGCGCTGCATCGACGAATCCGTCAGATCCCGCTGCAAACGCGACTCAATCAACGTTGAACTCAACACATTAAGAAGAGAATTCGACACCTCAAGATTCGCCTCAGCATTCTCAAAACGAATCGGATTCACCTTATGAGGCATCGTCGAAGAACCCACCGTCCCCTGACCACGCACCTGCGCGAAATACCCCTTCGAAATGTACGTCCACACATCCACACACGCCGCATGCAGAATCGTGTTAAAACGCGCCACATCGTCATACAGCTCAGACTGCCAATCATGCGACTCGATCTGCGTCGTCAACGGATTCCAGGTCAACCCCAAAACACCCTCAACAAACGAACGCGAAACCTTCGGCCAATCAGCCCCCGGCACCGCAGTCACATGCGCCCCATACGTACCCGTAGCGCCATTCAACTTACCCAAATACTCCGTCGCCTCAATACGACGCAACTGACGACGAAGACGATGCGCAGTAACCGCGATCTCCTTACCCATCGTCGTCGGCGTAGCCGGCTGACCATGCGTATGCGCCAACAACGGCTGATCCGACAACCCATCAGCAAGAGAAGCCAACAAGTCCACCAACTCATTAGCCTTCGGCAACCACACATTCGACATGGCACCACGAACCATCAACGCATAACACAAGTTATTGATGTCTTCACTCGTGCAACAGAAATGCACAAGCTCACCCAACCGGGCCGCCTCATCAGCGCCACCTTCCAAAATCTCCGGAAGCCGACGCTTAATGAAATACTCCACCGCCTTCACATCATGAACAGTCTCACGCTCAATCTCACCCAACTCCGCAATATCCACCGCGGAGAACTCATCAACCAGAGCGCGCAAACCATCACGTTCTCCCGCACTCAACTCACGAGTACCCGGAACAATACGATCAGCAAGTAAATGAATAAACCACTCCACCTCAACCTGCACCCGCGTGCGGTTCAATGCCGCCTCCGACAGGTAGTCAACCAAAGGCGCAACGGCAGGACGGTAACGACCGTCAAGAGCTCCAAGAGCAATGGGCGGGGTGATCGAGGCCAACGACTGCATACGCACATCCTGCCATGTACACGCACCCCCAACCGATGCCAATCACCGTCACACCCCCACTACCGCTCCTTTCTCGAAGCTACCCACGCCGCGACGTCAGCCACATTGCAGAAAAACTCCAACACCAACCTCATCAACGCCCCACCTAAAACCACCATCGCCAACCCCACCACAACCGTCACACCCGTACCCAAAAGACCACTCCCCGAAGCCGCAGCATCCATCGCAGACACATACACACTCACTACAAAAACACTCACCAACACCACCAACGCCGCCACATACACCACCGGCGCCAAAGCACGCGTCGAACGCACCTGAAAAGACAAATCTGCCAACGCCCACACACCAGCCTCATCACCCGCCGGCACCGACTCCTCAACCGGAACCGACACACCAGAACGCTGACCACCAACACCCTTCCCATACACAAACGGATCAGCCCGCGGACGCAACCACCCCGACGACGCATTCACACCCCACCCATCACCACCAGAAGGCAACGGTGCACCACTCAAATGCCACAACGTCGCCCCATCAGAGACCCCCCGACCCTCAGCTCCACTAGGCTCAACCACCACATCACCCTCCCCACCAGGAGCAGAACCCGACACCTCCACAGCACCAGGGGCAGCCCAACCCGAAGCCTCAACACCACCCTCAGACACCGAAGACGAAGCCGACACACCCTTACTTGCCCCCGAAACATCTGAAACCGAACCCAACGACACACCACGCTGCGAACGAGCCTTCTCACCCTCAGACGAAACAGCCATCAGGACCTCCCAACACACAACGACAAACCCAACAACACAACGCAACTACCAACAACAGCCAACAACCAAAACGTCAGCAACCAAACCCCCCCCAAAAAAACAGTGGGTATATACAAAGCTACGAGCCGTACACAACCCAAAACAACAACGCACACCCCAAGGAGGTGACATGCCCACCCCGCCCAAAAACCACACCACACTCACCGCCGCACTCATCGCCACCACACTCACCACCCCCATCCTCGCACCCAACTCACCCCCAAACCACTACACACCCACCACCGCCCACCCCACCACCTGGAACCACTACACCACCCAACAACCCAACTGGAACCCCAACAACTGCACACCCACCACCACCCAACCCACCACCAACAACCTCCACATCGAATGCGCCAACATTCACGCCCCCCTCGACCACACCAACCTCGCCAAAGGCCCCATCACCATCCACCTCACCCGCGTCCGCAGCACCCAACCCCCACCACCCCCTAACCACACCCGCACTCCCACCGAACTGCTCAACCACCCCACACCCCCCAAACGCACCCTCATCGTCAACCCCGGAGGCCCCGGCGCACCCGCCGCATGGCTCGCCCCAGCCCTAGCCGCAAAACACCCCAACCTCCTCACCACCCACGACATCATCGCCATCGACCCCCGCGGCAGCGACAACAGCACCCCCATCCACTGCCCCACCATCGACGACGGCTACACCGAACTACGCAACGCAACACCCACCCAAATCACCGACATGCAAAAAGCCGTCCGCACCACCGTCCACCTCTGCAACCAACAACAGGGCCACCTCCTCCCACACCTATCCACCACCGCCACCGCACACGACATCGACCTCACCCGACGCATCCTCAACACACCCACCATCGACTTCTACGGCATCTCCGCCGGAACCTGGCTCGGCGCCACCTACGCACGCCTACACCCCCTCACCACCGGCCGATTCATCCTCGATGGCAACACCCAATTCACCACCACCTGGCGCAACAGCTTCGCCCAACAACCCCACGGCTTCCAACGCCGCCTCGAACAACAATTCCTCCCCTGGCTCGCCCGCCACCACACCACCTACCACCTCGGCAACACCCCCCACGCCACTAAAACCACCTACACAACCATCCGCACAGCCATTGCCAACGGACACATCCCCAACACCACCGCCCGCGCCTTCGACCAACAAACCATCACCAACCTCTACTCCAACGAAGGCTTCCTCAACCTCGCCCAACAACTCACCAAACTCAAACAACACACACAAAAAACACCCCCCACCCCCATCCCTAGCCCACCCCCACACCCCACCCAACGACCAGCCACCCCCGAAGACACCCTCTACAACGCCATCCAATGCAACGACACACCCCACCACGACAACGAAAACTCCTACGCACACGAAGGACAGACCCTCGGCCGCGCCTACCCCCTCATCGGCTGGGAATGGCTCACTAACCCCTGCGCCTACTGGCCAACCACCCCCAACCCCACCCCAAACACACCCCTACCACCCCTACTCATGATCCAAGCCGAACTCGACCCAGCCACCCCCCTCGAAGGAGCCCTCGCCGCCCACCGCGCCGAACCAGCCACCCGCATGATCGGCATCGAAGACGAAGGAAGCCACGGGACCTACCTACAAGGCAACCCCTGCGCCACACCCCTCATCAACACCTATCTCACCACCGGCAAACTCCCCGAGGCCGACATTGTTTGTCCAGGAACCCCCCTACCCAACGAAAACCGCCTCTATCCCGTCCGTGGCGACCTCCACAACGACCTCACCCCCTAACCCCCGGAGCTACACCCCAGAACCCTGCACCGGCACCGACCCCAACTCCAACTGTGCATCAGCCTCAGCAACACCCTCACTCCTATGCGAAACAAGAACCACGGTCTGATCTTTCTGAGCAGCACGAACATCAGCAAGAACAGCCACCGCAGTCGGATGATCGAGATGAGCCGTCGGCTCATCAAGCAGCAACAACGCACGCCCTGAAGCCAACGCGCGAGCAATACCTAAACGAGTACGCTCCCCACCAGAAACACCCTGACCACCAGCGCCAAGACGCGTATCAAGTCCCTCAGGAAGCCCCTCAAACCACCCACCAAGCCCAGCCCGACGCAACGCATCAACAAGCACCACATCATCAGCACCCGGGCACGTGAAACGAAGGTTCTCACGCAAAGTGCTAGCCAAAATATGGGTCTCATCGTCAACAACAGCGATAGCCGCACGCGTTGTCGTTAAAGGCAGCCCAAGAACATCCGCACCGTCTTGCAAATACACACCAGACGAAGGATCCAAATGACGAGCCAGAACCGCTAAAAAAGTAGATTTACCAGAGCCATTTGGACCGGTGATAGCAAGAAAAGTACCCGGAGAAATAGAAGTCGTCAGCGCAGGCAATGCCGTGCGCTTGCCATCCCAACTCGCGGTGAGATCACGGACTGCCAACGAAATACCTGCCACATCACGTACAGGCGCCGCAGGTTCCTCGTGGCTGATTCCTGCCTTCTCAGCTGCCAACGCAGTTTCTTCTGCGGCAACAGCCGGGGTTTGGTTCAAAATCACCCCGAGGCGAGCTCGGGCGGCTTGTGCTCGGGCAAGAGCACCCATCGCATCGGGAATGGCCCCCACCGCTTCACCCAAAGCGATAGGGATCAATACCAACAGCGCCGCTACAGGTGTAGGCAGGCCCCGATCGATGTAAGGCGTAACCACTTGCGCCATAGCGATAGCCCCAGCGACCGTGATGACGGGGGCAAAACAAGCCCCCACTGCACGACCAGCTGCCTGGGCCTGCAGTGCGAATGTGAGGCGGTCTTCGGCTTGCCGTAAGCGGGCGAGCATCGCGCCGGTACCGCCGATGGCGGTGAGCTGATCGGCGTGGGTGGTGATGGTGGTAGCTAGCTCATAGACGCGGGCGCGAGCTGCGACAACAGAACCTTGGGTGCGTTTTTCGATGAGGTGATCCAGGAAGCCGACGAGGGCACACGCAACCACAGTTCCCACGACCACAGCAGCAGCGGAAAAAAGAAACACAGCGCCCACCAGCGCAGCGACAGCTCCAGTGACGAGTAACGACACAATGGGCACCACGACGCGGATCTGCGCCATCACGACGTCATCAAGATCCTCAACGATGCTGGCGAGGATGTCGCCTCGGCCACGTCGTCCTAGGCGCGCGGGGGTCAGTGGTATGAGAGCTCGATACGCGCGGGTGCGTTCTTCGGCAAGCTGAGCCAAAGCGGCGTCATGACTACGGATGCGTTCGACGTATCGCAAGAGCGGACGGGCGATACCGAATGCACGCACAAGCACGATGACGGCCAGGAGAGTGAGGATGGGAGGCTTAAAAGACGCAGCCACGATGAGCCACCCAGAAGCGGCAGACAGCGCGAGCCCGCTGCTGAGGGCGAGACCACCAGTGAATGCTGCTCCGGTGATACCGGGGACAATACGGCGGTTCATGGTGTTTTCTCCGTGGTGGCCGGGGTGATGTCGAGAGTGTGCTGGGCCAGGTTTACGAGCCCATCACGGTGAGTGACAGCGATAACGATGCGATCTGCGGCGAGGCTGAGGATGGCGTCGTGGGCGTGTTTTTCGGCGGTCGCGTCGAGATGGGCGGTGGGTTCGTCAAGCAGGATTAGCGGCGCGGTGGATAGCAGAGCTCGGGCTAGGGCAATTCGGGCGCGTTGTCCGGCGGACAGCCCGAAGCCGTCATCACCGATAGTGGTGTCCAGGCCGCAGGGGAGTGAGCTGAGTAGGTCTGCGAGTCCGACAGTGTGTAGAGCTGTGTGTAGGTCATTGTCGCTGGTGATCGGTGGGGTGCCAAGAAGCAGGTTGTCGCGCAGGCTTGCGTTGATGAGGAAAGGGCGTTGGGTGACTAGATGCGCTGGTGGGGCGGTTACGGTGCCGCTGGTGGGACGGCGCAGTCCTGCGAGCAGTTCGAGCAGGGTGGTTTTTCCTGCGCCGCTGGGGCCGGTGATGACGGTCAGGCCGGTGGGGAAAGTGGCGGAAATGTTGCTGACAGCGGGGCGTAGGTGTGGAGCGTACCGGTAGGTGAGGGTGTCGGTGTGGGCAGCGGTGGGGGTGTTGGTGGTGGGAGTGTCGGTGGTGTTGTCGATGAGGTGAGCGATGGTCTCGAGGGCTTTGGCGCCATCAGCGGCGTTGTGGAATTCGGTTCCGACGCGGCGGATGGGCCAGTAAGCCTCAGGGGCGAGTTGGATGAGTGGAAGAGCGACGGCTAGCTCCATGCGTCCGTCGGCCAGGGCGATGCCGGTCCAGACGGCGACGATGGCCACGGAGAGGGTGGCAAGTAGTTCAAGGGCGGCGGAGGAGAGGAAGGCAATTTTGAGGGTCGCGATGGTGGCGCGGCGATTGTTGTGGCTGACGGTTGAGATGACGTCGGCTTGGCGGTGGGCGCGGCCGTAGGTGACCAGGGTGGGCAGCCCTCGCATGACGTCGAGGAAGTGTCCTGAGAGGCGGGAGAGAGTGGTCAGGCGTGCGTTGGTGGCTTCGGCGGTGGCGGCGCCGATGAGGGCGGCGAAAAGGGGCAGGAGGGGGAGGGTGAGGATCGGTATGAGGGCGGTTTGCCAGTCGAGCCAGAGCATGGCAGCGATGGTGGCTGCGGGCAGGATTGTGGCGTTGACCAGTGCGGGTAGGTAACGCGCTACGTAGGGTTCGATAGCGGTGACGCCATTGGTGGAGTGTAGGAGCGCGGTGGCTGGATCGGGCCGGTCGTCGGCGGGTTGAGCGAGCAGTGTGGTCAGGAGACGGTCGCGTAGATGGGTGGAGGCGGTGGATCCGGCGTGTGCTGCGAGTAGTTCGGTGGCGCCGGTGGCTAGGCCACGGGTGGCGAAGGCTAGGGCTACCCATAGTGAGGCGGTGCCGATATCGCTCCAGCTGTTGTGGTCGCGGACGACGGCGAGGATGAGCCCGGCGACGGTGAGCGCTTGGGCGATGGCGGCGAGGCCGTTGATGAGGCCGAGGAGGATGAGGCCGAGGATGGGGCCACGGACGGCGGGTGCCAGTCGTAGCAGGCGTGGGTCGAGGGGGCGCATCCGCAGTTCCTTCTCCGGCGTGGTGGTGGACTGGGGTGTTGGGGGGGGAGTATGTGTGGAATCGGCGGTTGGTTGATGTGTCTGAGGCCCGCTTCGCCTGTGTAGGACAGGTGGAGCGGGCCTCAGGGCTAGATGGTGCTCAGTAGGTTGCTGCGTGTTCGGGTATGTGCGCGGTGGTGATGCGCTTACGGAACACCCAGTATGTCCAGGCTTGGTAGGCCAAGACAATGGGCACGAAGAGTACCGCTGCTCCGGTCATGATGACCAGGGTGTAGTGGGAGCTGGCGGCTTTGGCAGCTGTGATGGACCACTCTGGGTTGAGGGTTGAGGGCATCACGTCGGGGAACAGCGCGACGAACAGGCTGGCAACGGCCGTGAGGGTGGTGATGGTGGTGCCGATGAATGCCCAGCCTTCGCGACCTTTGAAGTTGCAGGCGAGTGCGGCGACAAGGGCGAGTGCGGCGACCACGGTCAGAGCCCAGGAGGCGGCGTTGCCGGTGTTGAGGTTGGTCCAGGACAGGAAAATGACTGCTAGGACTGCGGTGGCGATGCCGGTTTTGGTTGCTAGTGCGCGGGCATCGTGGCGGATCTGTCCGTCGGTTTTGAGGGAGACGAAGATCGCTCCGTGGGTGAGGAACAGGGCCAGGGTGGTGAGGCCGCCGATGATTCCTAGTGGGTTGAGCAGGGTGAATAGGTTGCCTGTGTACTCCATGTTTTCGTCGATGGGGGTGCCGTTGACGATGTTGGCGAAGGCGACCCCCCACAGGAATGCCGGGACGAAGGAACCGATGGTGATGCCTAGATCCCAGTTGCGGCGCCAGGTGTCGGTGGAGCCTTTGCCGCGGTATTCGAAGCCGAGGTTACGGATGATCAGGGCTACGAGGATGAGCAACAGGGCAAGGTAGAAGCCGCTGAACAGGGTGGCGTACCAGTGGGGGAATGCGGCGAAGGTGGCGCCTCCGGCGGTGAGGAGCCATACCTCATTGCCGTCCCAGTGGGGGCCGATGGTGGTCAGGAGGACGCGTTTGCGGCGTTCGGTGTCGGCTTCGTCTTCGCCTTTGCTGAGGAAGGGAAGGAGCATGCCGACGCCGAAGTCGAAGCCTTCGAGGACGAAGTAGCCGATCCATAGGACGGCGATGAGGATGAACCAGAGTGTCGAGAGTTCCATGGCGCTTTCTCCGTGCCTTTTAGTAGGCGAAGACGAGCTGGTCGTCGTCGTTGCGGTCGGTGATGGCGGCGGGTTCTCCGGCTGCTTCGGCGCCGAGTTTTGTGTATTTGAGGAACAGCTTGACCTCAATGACCGCGAGGGCTCCATAGAGGAGTGTGAAGACGGTCATCGAGATGAGAACGGATGTGGTGGTGACGCTGGGGGATACGGCTGACCCGGTGGTCATGAGTCCGTAGACGGCCCATGGTTGGCGGCCGATTTCGGTGAAGAGCCAGCCGAAGGAGTTAGCGAATAGGGGAGATAGGGGCATCAGAACTGCGGCCCAGACCCACAGGCTGTGCGCGAAGGTGTTCGGCTTGGCTTTGTTTCGGGTTGCCCAGAGCACGACGAGGGAGAAGGAGGTGCCGACGAAGCCCAGCCCCATCATGAGGCGGAAGGTCCAGTAGGTGACGGGGACGTAGGGCGAGTAGCTGCCGTTGGGCGGTGTGGTGATTTTGTTGCCGCTGTACTTGTTCTCCATCTCTGCTTGGAGGTTGTGGATGCCTTGGATTTGGGCGTTGAAGTCGCCTTTGCCGAGGTAAGACAGCAGTCCGGGGACCTGGATCCAGTGTGTGGCGTTCATGCCGGACAGGTCGCCGGTGCTGAACACGGAGAAGGGGGCATGGGATTCGGTTTCGTAGAGGGCTTCGGCCGCGGCCATTTTCATGGGCTGGACGTCGGTCATAACTTTGCCTTGCAGGTCGCCGGTGATCATGACGCCCAGGGAGGCTACGAGGGTGATGACGGCGCCGATGCGGGCTGCGCGGCGGTAGAGGCCTGTGTCGCGGTTGCTGTTGGCTTCGACTGTGTGGCGGTGCAGGTGGTAGATGCATACGCCCATGACGACGGCTCCGCCGGTCATGTAGGCGGCGAAGATGACGTGGGGAAAGGTGACGAGTTGGACTTTGTTGAGGAGGACTGCCAGGAAGTCGGTGAGTTCAGCCCGGTGTGTTTCGGGGTTGAAGCGGTAGCCGACGGGGTGCTGCATGAACGAGTTGGCGGCGAGGATGAAGAATGCGGACATCATTGTGCCGATGTGGACGAGCCACATGGATAGGGCGTGGATCTTTTCGGGGATGCGGCCCCAGCCGAAGATCCATAGCCCGATGAAGGTGGATTCGAGGAAGAAGGTCAGGAGTGCCTCGAATGCAAGGGGCGCACCAAAGATGTCACCGACGAATCGGGAGTAGTCCGACCAGTTCATGCCGAATTGGAATTCCTGCACGATGCCAGTGACTAGGCCCAGGCCGAAGTTGATCAGGAAGAGTTTCCCGAAGAACTTGGTGAGTTTGTACCACTGGGGGTTGTGCGTGCGTACCCAGGCAGTGTGGAACGCGGCCACGATTCCGGACATGCCGATCGTGATCGGTACGAATAGGAAGTGGTAGACGGTGGTGATCGCGAACTGCCATCTCGCGAGGTCGAGTACGTCCATGCCGGCTCTTTCTCTTCGGGTGCCTGAACGGCGACATCGCGCGGGCCGGAGTTCGGCGGCGCTTGACGCGTGTTCTTGCGTATTGTTCGGCAATCGCCTGACGTGGGTGAGCCTCATTGGGGTGTACTGGACAAGTGTCATGACACATATGGGGTTTGTGTTGATACGCAGGTGAATCTACGTATGGACAGCATTCAGCTCGTTGGGTTGTTACCACATTGAAACCAACGTCTAAAACGCCTGTCCTACAAGCATTTAAGAGAGCGTTTTAGAGGGTGGGGTAGCGCTGGCGGGGTGAATGTCCATAGGGCACGCGAGGGTCTGTTGTCTCCAAAAACACAGAATGTGAAACGCGTCACTTGACAGTTGCAGCGCATATTTATGAGGGGTTGTGGGTATCGTGAAGCGTTCTGATCCTCAGGACAGATCTCACTCCGTGGACGTAGCAGGGCGCACGACAATCCGGGTCCACGCTCCCAGCCACACACGATCGTCAGCATCGATCTCGATTTTCTGGCCCGTGGGGATGGGGCTTTGCGGGGGGGTACTGGTGGCGTCGCCAACGAAAGTACCGTTGGCTGAGTCGAGGTCTTCAAGCCACCATCGTCTGCCGTCAGTGGTGAGTCTGGCGTGAGAGCGACTGACGGCTGTGTCGACGCCGCAGTCAATCTCTGGGTGGATTCCACGTGAGGCGGAGGTGCGTCCGATCATCGCGGTGGTGTTGCGCAGCGGGACGATTGTTGGCGGACCCGGGGATGGGGCTACTCCTTCGCCTTCTTGCAGAGCAAACCAGGCCGGGTCAACCCAAACCTCGGCAACCCAGTCGCTGCGGCGTGGTGCAGGTTGGGTGTTCGGGGGGCGGAAGGCTGGGCGGCGGGCATGCGTGGTGGGTTCGGGGTCAGGCGGTGATGGCCAGGGAGACTGGGGCGTGAGCTGTCCAGGTGCTGATGGTGGTTGCGGCGCTGTTGGCGAGGGAAGTGTTGGTTCTGATGCGGCCTCGCAAGCCCCCGGTGGTTGTGCAACAGAAACAGGCGAGGGTGCTGCTGGTGTGTTTTCTG
Organism: Dermatophilus congolensis; assembly: GCF_900447215.1. Taxonomy (NCBI): domain Bacteria; kingdom Bacillati; phylum Actinomycetota; class Actinomycetes; order Micrococcales; family Dermatophilaceae; genus Dermatophilus; species Dermatophilus congolensis. Next base: position 2,034,073 of record NZ_UFYA01000001.1, on the reverse strand, counting down.
CCTGGGGCAGCGTAGTTGGTAATGAGCCTGTAGTGAAGTCGTAGCCGCAGTGTTTGCAGAAGAAATCGGCGGCATGGTTGCTGGTTTTGCAATGGGGACATGTGACGGCCTGCGGTGCGCTGCACGTGGTGGGGGCAGTAGGTGGCGCAGCAGCTGTTGCTGATTGATGCACGACTCGCATAGGGCAGCCGCAAGTGTCGCAGTAGTCGGTGGAGACTGACTGATGGCCAGCTGGGCAGGAGGTCATTTTCTGACCCTGACGGTGCGGGTGGAGGCGGTGTCTAGTGCCATTTCGTCGAGCTTGTTGATGCTGCGTTTGAGACGCACTCGGCCGGTAGCCGCATCGTCGATATCGACCACGCGGGAAAGGCGTTCGGCTGCTGCGGCGTCGCCGGACTGTTCGGCGAGCTGCACTGCGCGGCCTAGGCGGGTGGCTGCAGTGTGGTCATCTCCGATGGATTTGGCTGCCAAGCCTTGCTGAATGGCGGTGGCCATCTCGGTTTGGCCGGTGTAGTGAGCGACTTCGGGGTTGATGTGAGTGGTGAGGGTGTTGTCGGCAGACCAGCGAGCTTTGACCAGCCCTTGGGCGGCGATGGCGCCACCGATGGCGATCTGGACGCGGGCGGCGAGTTGTTCGGCACCGATGGCTTTGGCAGGCAGACGGATGGCGACGTGGTAGTCGCGGTTTTCATCTCCCCAGGCACCGATGGGGTATTCGCCGGTGAGAGGGTTGATGCTTTCGCGTCGGTTGGTCAGTTCTTCTAGGGTTGGGGCGACTTGGCGTACGAACAGGACTTCTGCTCCTTGCGGGGCCCAGAGGCGTAGACGGGCGTCGGCGACTCCGCGGTTCATGGAGGTGCGCATGAGCTGTTCGAATTCGGTTGCCATGTCGTCGTGGTGGGGAATGAGATCGACGGTGCCCATGAGTGCGCTGGCTATACGTCGTAGTTCGTCAACGACCCAGGCTGCGCCGAGTCCTCGGGCATCGACTTGGAAACGTCCGCGTACTAGGTCGATGGCATGGGTGAGTTGTTCGGGGGTTTCGTGCTGGTTTTCGCCGTCGGTGAGTAGAAGCACGTGGCGTTGGGTCAGGGCTGGCACAGTATCGAACAGCTGCGCGGCGGCTAGGAGCCAGGTTCCCATGGCGGTGCCGCCGTCGGCGTAGAGACGGGTGAGTGATTGTTTGGCTGCGGCGCGGGTGGTGGGGGTCATTTGCACCATGGCAGCGCTGTGGCCGTCGGGGTAGCACAGGCGGGCTTGGTGGTTGCCTGCGACGATGGCGAACCAGACGCCGTCGAGGATTTGGTCGATGGCAGCTGCTGCGGCGATGCGTGCGGCGGCCACGCCGGTTTCTTCCATGGAGCCGGAGGTGTCAACGACAATGACTTCGCCGGCATCGCCGCTGCCGGTTTGTCCGGCTGCTCCTGCGTTGGCGCAGTTGACGGTGACGATGGCGTGGACATCGGTGCCGTGCTCGGGAAGGAATTCGTTTTGGTAGACGGTGCAAGTAAATTCAGCCACGGTGGTTCCTTCCTGGGCGGGTGAGGTGGGGCGAGTCCCGGCAGGGTGCTAGCGCCGGGATGGGTGGGTTTCAGCAGTCGATGCGGGCGAGGGCAACAGTGATGTTGTCGTGTCCGCCGTGTGCGTTTGCCCATGCCACGAGTGCTTCAGCGATCTGCACGGGTGAGGCGTCGTCGGAGAGTGTGTTGATGGCGTGGCGTAGGGCTGCGTGGATGTGGCGAGGTTCGGCCGCGTAGTTCCATAGTCCGTCGCTGCACACGATGAGCCAGCCGGAGGATTCGAGGGTGAAGTGGGTGACGGCGAGTTCGATGTCGGGTGCGTCGAGTCCGAGCCAGGCGGTGATGGTGTGGGCTTGGGGGCCGCGCATGGCTTCTTGGGGGGACATGCCTCGGCGAATTTGTTCGTTGGCGAAGGAGTCGTCGGTGGTGAGCAGGGTTGCTTCTTCTTCGTTGTCGTCGTTGATGTCGGGAAGCCAGTAGGCGCGGCTGTCGCCAATGGAGCTGGCTGCGACGTGGTTGCCTTCGACGACGATGGTGACCAAGGTGCAGGCGGGTTCGCCGACTTTGGGAATGTTGGATAGTTCAGGGGAGTCATCAATGTTGTGACTGATGGTGGCCACGGCGTCGGATGCGGCTTGGGCAGCATTGGTGAGTCGGTGTTCGAGTGTGTCAGTGAATGCGGCGTCGAGTCCGTCGACTCCAAGAGAGCTGGAGTTGCGGAGTACGTCGATGGCCGCGTTGACGGCTGCTTCGCTGGCTCGTTCGGATCTGCGTGCGGTGGATACGCCGTCGGCAACGACCATAGCGATGCGGCGGTTACCTTCGTCGTCGATGTGGCTCCAGGCGGCGACTGCGTCTTCGTTGGTGAGGTGTCGAATACCGCGGTCGCAGGCTCCTGCGACGCCGTTACCTGCGTCGATGGTGTAGTGCATGCGGTCGTCGGGTCGCGCGGTTCCGCAGGTGTTGCAGTATTCGTCCTCGTATGCGCCGTCGCATTCGTCACAGTCTTCTTGATCGAGGACAGGTAGGGGTTCAGTGGGCGCGCATCCGTCGAGGATGGGCATTTCGGTGTTTTCGTTTTCGGTGGTGTTGTCGTCTCGTTTGTTCAGATTAGGGTCCATGGACGTACCTCGTTAGCGGTGTCAATGAGTGCGGCGCGTTCGCGCTCGTCAGGTGTGAGGGTCGCCAGCCTACGGTAGGCATCCGATAAAGCGAGGCGGACTGCTCGTTTGGTTATGCGGATTCCGTCGAGGGTTTCTTTGGGTTTTTCTCCTGTGCTGGTGATGCGTTGGAGAGCTGTGTCGAAGAGGTGTACGCGGAATCGGGCGCGTTCGATGGGGGTGACGGGCAGGTTTTCGGTGCTGCGCCACGCGTGGTCGAGCGCGTCGTATCCGGGTGTGTGTGTCGATAGTTCGGCTCGTAGCCATTGAGCGCGTCCGTGGGCTGTGGTGCCTGGTGGGATGAGGTTGAGTGCGGCGATGGCGTGGTCGGGGTTGCCATCGCGGATGTGGGTGCGTGCGATACCGAATGCGGCTGCGGTGGTGTAGCTGGTGTCGGTGCGCAGGCAGGTGAGGTATTCGCGCCGGGCATTGGTGGTGTCGCTGTTGAGTTCGTGGGCCAGGGCTAGGCCCAGGTGTGGGGCGATTTCGCCGGGGTGCTGGTGGTAGACGCTGGTGAAGCTGTTGATGGCTTCTTGGAGGGCGCCTCGGTGGAGGGCGGAGAGGGCGTGGAGCCATAGTGCACGCCATTCCCAGGGGTCCGCGGCGAGGATTTCTTCGACGGTGGTGGTGATTTTGGTGTGGTCGTGGAGGCGGAGGTGTTCCCAGCCTTCGGCGAGCATGACTGCGGGGGTGCGGCGGGGGATGGTGCGTAGGGCGTTGAGGCGGTTCCAGGAGTCGGTGTCGGTGATAGAGGCGACGGCGGCGCGGGAGGGGTCGGTTTCGTCGGGGCGTAGGGCTGGTAGTTCCCACCAGGCGAGGGATTCGTTGGTGACTAGTGGGGAGTGGAAGAGGTTCGAGGGGGCGGATTGGGGTGCGGTGGTGGGGTTGTCGCAGTCGAGGACGGTCAGTCGTAGGACGCCGAGGAGTTGGGTGCGTAGTTCGTCGATGCTTTGGAAGCGGTCAGCAGGGTCGGGGGCGCAGGCTTTGGCGACGAGGCGGTAGAAAGGGTCGTTGTTGTTGAAGGCGGGTAGTTGGTCTTGTGGTGGGAGGGTTGTTGCGTAGGTGGTTTGGTAGCCGCGGAATTCGTTGGTGAGCACGGCGAGGGTTCGTCCGATGGTGTAGATGTCTGAGGCGATGGAGGGGCCTACGTCGGGGACTTCGGGGGCTTGGTAACCGATGGTGCCGTAGATGGGGGAGTCGAGGTCATCGATGGCGCGCATGCCGCCGAGGTCGATGAGTTTTACTTGGTCGCCGATGTGGATGAGGTTGTCGGGTTTGAAGTCGCAGTAGAGCATTCCTGCGTCGTGGAGGTAGGTGAATGCGGGCAGGATGCCGTGGATGTAGGCGAGGGCGTGTTCTACGGGTAGTGGGTTGTATGTGCCGCCTGCGTCGCGTAGGCGTTGTTTGAGGATGTCTTTGAGACTGGTGCCGGGGACGTGTTCCATGACGGTGTATCCGGCGTCGTTGTGGGTGACGACGTTGTAGACCTCGACGATGTGGGGGTGTTCGACGCGGGCGAGGAAGGCTTGTTCGGCTTCGGCGGCTGCTGCGGCGTCGGCGTCTTCGGCGTTGAGGAGGCCTTTGAGGACGACGGGGCGGTTGGAGACGTTGCGGTCGCGGGCGAGGTAGATCCAGCCGAGGCCGCCGTGGGCCAGGGGGCCGGTGATTTCGTATTGTCCGGCGACGATTTCGCCGGGGGTGAGTTTGGGGGTGAAGGAGTAGGGGGTGCCGCAGTTGGGGCAGGTGCCTTCGGGGTTGCCGGGCGTGTTGTCGTGGCTGCGTCCCACGGGGGTTTGGCAGGTGGAGCAGTGGCGTTTGTTTTCGGGGACGGTGGGGTTGGTGAGGATGTTGTCTTCGGGTGGGGTTGGTGGTGTTGTGGGTACGACGGTCAGGCCAGCGCCGAGTCCGGTGGTGCGGGTGTGTTGGGGGCGGACGCGGCGGCGGGTGGCGTTGTGACGTGCTGAGCCGAGGGTGACGATGGCGGCGCGTTCGTCGGGCAGGGCAGTGTTGGTGGTGTTTTCTGGTGGGGCTGGTGTGGTGGGTGTGTTGGGGGTGCCGCAGTAGTCGCAGTAGCCGTCGGTGTAGTGGCCGGGGCAGCTGGTGTTGGTGCAGGGGTAGGTGTCCGTCATCGGGAGCTTCCTTGCTGGGTGGTGCTGTCCTGGGTTGTGTAGGTGGTGGTGTAGGCGTCGATGGCGGCGGTGAGTGCGGCGATGCGAGTGGTGTCGGCGGGGTGTGTGGTGGTGGCGGTTTCGAGTGCAGTGAGAAGGGGGGTGAGGTCTTCGGTGGCGTGGGGGGTGGTGAGGGTTTGGGCTGTGTGTGCGGTGGTGGTGGCGTGGGTGAGGGTGTTTTGGTGGTGGCTTAGTGCGGTGGTGAAAGTGTTGCGGGCGTGTTCGAGTGCTTGGGCTACACGGTCGAGTTTCGCGGTGTAGTTAGCGAGTTCATTTGGTTCGGTTGGGGGTTCGCCGAGTGCGTTAGGGTCGGGGATGCCAAGGCGCGGTGGGGTGTTTAGGGCGTGGGCGGCCTGACTGGCTAGGGCGCGGATTTCGTTGGCGGTGGTGTTGAGTTCCTCGCGGCGGGCCAGGGCGGCGTTGTGGGCGTGTTTGGTGTTAGCGCGGGTGCCTGCGGCGACGATGAGGTTGCGTTCGGTCAGGGCGAGGTCGGTTTCGAGGGCGGGTAGCAGGCCGCCGACGTCGGCTCCGCGGCTGTATCGGTTGGTGATGTCGACGACGCGGCGGTCGAGGTTGATAAGGGTGTTTTGGGCGTCGCTGCGGTGCTGGGCGGGAATGAGGTGGACTTGGTCGCGGATGCGTTCAATGCAGGTGCGTAGTGCGTGGACGCGGTTGTGGTGTGCGGGGTTGGGGCCGTGGAGTCCGAGGTTGGCGCGTAGGGATGAGGCGAGGGTGTCGGAGAGCCGGCAGGCTTCGGGTAGGGATATGGCCAGGCTGTTGTTGGTGTGGTTGTCCTCGAGGGTTCCCCAGATGAGGCTGGTGATGTGAGTGCGTTGGGGTTCGGTGGCGCGGCCGTTGTCCCAGAGGGTGGTGATGGTGGTGTAGCGGGTGTGGATGGCTTGCCACAGGGTCATGGACAGGACGATGTCGCTGGTGAGGTGGTCGCTGCCGGGGGTTTTGAGTGCGGTGGCGTCGAGTTCGTCTAGTTCGGTGCGGCGGGTTTGGCACCAGTGGCCGAGGTCGTTGAGGTAGGTGAGTAATTCGGTGGCGGGTGTGTTGGTGCCTGGGGTGCCTGGTGGGGTGGGGGCGGTGGTGGTCATCGGTACTCCTGGGCGCGTTTGTTGATGCCTCTGGCGGTGAGGATTCCGGCTAGGATGCTGCCGGTGAGGGTGAGGGCGCCTGCGGCGAAGGTGGGTAGGGTGCCGGTGCCTAGGAGGTTGGTGGCGGTGATGCCGGTGCAGGTACTCAGGAGCACGATGCCGGTGAGGATGGGCAGGCTGATGAGGCGTTTGGTGGTGCGTGCCAGGGTGATGCCGGCGCCGGTGAGGGCGGTGAGGGCGGTGAGGGCGGTGAGGGCGTAGAGGCTGGTGGCGATGAGGGGGGTGGTGTTGTCGCTCATGGCAACTAGGGGGGTGGTGACGTCGTTGGTGAAGGTGGTGTCGGTGTCGGTGGTGGATGTGCCAGCGTTGACGGTGGCGATGTAGGTGGCGAGTTTGTGGGCGATGGTTTGGTAGGTGGGGGTGTCAGTGGTGGGGGCGCTGGCGGCTAGATGGGGGATGCGGGAGGCGAGGTCGGTGGCGGCGGCGGTGAAGTGGTTGCGTGCGGAGTGGGTGTCGGGGGAGATGCGTACTTGTTGGGCAGCGGTGGGCAGGGTTTGGGCGATGGTGGTGGCGTTGTTGAGGGCTTTGTTGTAAGTGGAGGTGCGTGGGGAGGCTAGGCCGAGTGCGCCCATGCCGACGATTCCGGTGAGGGTGCCGGTGGCGATGGCTGCCGCTGACCAGGTGCGTAGCCGGGCGCGGGTGTTGCGTCGTCGTGGTGTGGGTGTTGTTGGGCTGCTGGTGATGGTGTGTGTGGCTGGGGTTGTTGTTGCTGGCGTGGAGGTGGCGGGGGGTGTTGCTGTGGCGTGAAGGCTGGTGCTCATTGCGGGTTTTCGCCCTCCTGGGGTGTGGTGGTGGGGGCGGTGGTTTCTGGGCTGTGGTCGCGGTTTTCGATGTCGCTGCGTTCGAGGGTGCGTAGCTCTTCGGTGGTGGGGTCGGTGATGTTGGCCAGGCGTAGTGCATGGTGGCTGATGGCGTTTTCGAGGATGTTGCGGGCGAATCGTCCGTTACCGAAGGTGTGGTCGCGTGGGGTGGCGGCGAGGATTTCGCGGAAGCGTTGTTGAGCTTGGGGGGTGAGGTCGTAGTCCCAGTGAGTTGCTTGGGTGGTCAGGATGGAGACGATTTCGTCGTCGCTGTAGTCCTCGAAGGTGATGGTGGTGCGGAATCTGCTGGCTAGGCCGGGGTTGGTGTCGATGAATTCCTGCATGGGGCGGGGATATCCAGCGGCGATGACGACGAGTTCGTCGCGGTGGTCTTCCATTTCTTTGACGAGGGTGTCGATGGCTTCTTGCCCGTATTGGTCTCCGGCGAGGGTGTATGCCTCATCGATGAAGAGCACTCCTCCGTAGGCGGATTGGGCGATTTCGGCGGTTTTGGCAGCGGTTTGGCCTAGGTATCCGGCGACGAGTTCGGAGCGGTCAACTTCGATGAGCTGGCCTTGGGAGAGTAGTCCCAGGGCGTGGTAGATGCTGGCGACGAGGCGGGCGACGGTGGTTTTCCCGGTTCCGGGGTTGCCGACGAAGACGAGGTGGCGGGAAAGGGTTGCGGTTTTGAGTCCGGCGGCGCGGCGTTTGGCTTCTATTTCGAGGATGGCGCTTTGGCGGCGGATTTCGGTTTTGACGCTGGTTAGTCCGATGAGCTGGTCGAGTTCGGCCAGGAGTTCTTCGACGGTTTTGGTGGGTGTTGCGGTGGGCGTGTTTGGTAGGGGCGGGGTGGTGTTTTCGGGTGGGGGCGGGACAGGGGTAGTGGGCTGGTGAGGGGTGAGGTTGCTTAGGTCGAGGGCGTGAGAGGTGGGCCAAGTGGCTGTTCCGTTGGTGCTGGGGGCGCCGGTTGCGCTGGTTTGGGTGATGGCGGTTCGGGTTGCTTTTCCGGCGGCGGTGACGGGTGCTTCGGGTAGGGCTGCGCAGGTGGTGGCGATGTGGGCTAGGGCCTGGGCGTAAGCGCTGGCGTGTGGGGAGCAGGTGTGGATGAGGTGGGTCAGTAGGGGGGTGGGGGTGTGTTCGTGACGGCGCCCGTGGGTCGCGGCGGTGAAGAAGTCTGTCAAGGTGGCGCCGGTGGCGTCTTGCCAGGCGTTGTGGGCGCTGCTGGGGCGGCTGGTGGCCAGGGTGGCTGCAGCGATGGTGATGCCTTCGTTGCGGGCGGTGTCGGGGTTGATTCCGGCTCGTTGGGCCAGGTCGGTGAGGTTGGTGAGGGCCCGGGGGAGGTCGTGGGGGCTGGTGTGTGGTGAGTCCACGGGTTACCTCGGGTTTTCGGGTGGGGGTTGTAGGCGGTCGGGGTCGCCGGTGGTTGGGGGCGGCGTGGGGGTGTTTTCGCTGAGGTTGAGGGCAGGTGTGGTGCTGCTGTGCCCGAATTTGTCGGCGAGGAATTGCCCGTGCGCGATGAGTGCGTTGGCGTCTTCGCGGTAGACGGCGTCGAAGATGTTGTCCATGGTGGCGCCGAGCAGGTCGAGTTGGTCGATGAGCACCATGAGGGAGGTGCGGCCGTTGTCGACGGGGCGGGTGTCGGCGAATCGTCGGGGCAGGCGCAGGTAGCCGTTGACGGCGTCGGGGAGGTAGTCGGTGGCGGTAGCCATAACGTTGTACACGGTGGCTGATCCAGCCCCGAGGGCATCGAGACGGGGGAGGGTGTCGCGTACTGCAGTGGTTACTCGCAGTACACGCGCGGTGACGGGGGAGGGGACTTCACCCGTGTTCACGAGTGCTTCGGTGGCTTCTAGAGCTTCCCGGAGCCGGTCGTTGCTGGGCGGGCCGGGGTGTGTTTCTTCTGGGGTGGGAGTGTCTTTGCGGCCGAATAGGTCAGCGAACACGGGTGGTCACCTCCTTGGGACGGGTTTGTGCGGATGCCTGTGGTGTGCCTGGGGTTTCAGGGGCGGGGGTTGGGGCCGCCGATGTTCAGTGTGCCGTTGTTGTGGCGTTCGTCGACTTTTTTGGCGCGGTCGAGGTAAGCGCGGGATTTGCTGACTTCACCTTCGAGGGTGCCGATGGTGGTAGCCATGTTGTCGAGCGCTTCCAGTTTGAACTGGTCGATGGCGTCCATGGTTTGGTAGATGTTCGCGAACGCGGCCTGTAGCTGGGGTAGGCCGATGGTGGAGCTGGCTGCTTGTTGCTGGATGGTGACGGAGTTGTCGCGCAGCATCTCGGACGTTGATTGGATGAGGTTGGAGGTGGTGGTGTTGAGCGCGGTGATTTGTTCTAGGACGAGCTTTTGGTTGTTAAGGGCTTGGGCGACGATGATCGCGGTGCGCAGGGCTGAGACGGTGGTGGTGCTGGCCCGGTCGACACCTTTGATGAGTTCGAGATTGTTTTTGATGACGATGTCGATGGCCAGGTAGTTCTGGATTGACACGGCCAGCTGGGTGAGTAGGTCTTGGTGTTTCTGCCGGATATAGAAGAGAACGTCTTCACGCATCGCTTTGGCGCGTTCGGGGTCGCTGACATCTAGTTCGGTGATTTGAGCTGAGACTCGTGCGTCGAGTTGTTCTGCGACGTAAACGTACTGGTTAAGCTTGCCCATGGATTCCCAGAGCTGGTTTTTTTCGACGTTGAGGGCGGCGTTGTCTTTGAGTAGTTCGTCTTGGCCGCTGCGTAGGGAGTGCAGGATGCCGTCGATGTGTTTCTGGGCGGATTCGTAGCGGCGGAAGTAATCGGTGATTTTCCCGCCCATCGGAATGAATCCGAGAAGTTTTTTACCGACGGAGGCTTTGCCGGGGTCGAGGTCTTCAACGGTGCGGCGTAGCTCAAACAGGGTGTTGGAGACTTTGGATTCTTTGCTGATTTCGCCGTCGTTGAGTGCTTTGACGGGGGTTTGGAGCAGACGGTTGCTGGATTCGGCGGCGCGGCGGATGTCGGCGTCGCCCATGCCTCGTACTTCGGCAGCGCGGGATTCGAATTCGGGTGATTTGGTTGCTGCGGCGTCCAACCCGCGCATGAACTCGTTGACTTTGTCGTCCAGGGCGGGGATAGCGCTCTCGGGGACTGCGGGGGCCATTTTGGGAGCGGAGGTGGCGGCAACGGGTTGTGGCGGTGCAGGGGCTTCCAGTTTGAGGACGGGCTCTGGTGGCTGCAACGGCGTCGTCATGGTCCTCCCCTGTTCCGGGCTGGTGGCCCGTGCGTGATGGCGTGGTAGGTGGGCCTAGCCATGTGGCTGGTTGTGCCAGTAGTTCAGCGGCTCCGGTGACCCACCGGGTTCACGTACAACTGTTCCATATCGTTCCCGTGTTGTGCTGATGCTGGTGGGGGTGGAAATACCACGTACTGCTGGGCCGACACGCCGAGGCCCGGTAACTGTGAACATCTCACACACAGCTAGGGTTCGGGTGCAGTGTGGTTGTTAGGCAGTTGATCTCGCAGGAAGCGGTAAATAAATCGAGGAGGTTTGCTGACTCAGAGACTTCGGTCGGGTGCCGATAGGTGCGCGTATTCACGCGGGACGTCGGGTCCCCGGACGGGTCGGGAAGAGGTTGACATGATGGGCAGCTTCGGGCTTTCCCCTCTGATACGGGCCGCAGCGGTGCAGGTCGGTGCCCCGGTGACAGGTGACGTGCGATGGTTCGATGCCAGCCCAGCAGAGTTGCGCGGATTGACTGAAACCGACAAAGAGCTCATCTATGTGGCAACAAGTGAGCGTATTCCTGATGACATTCCTGAAGAAGGCTTGCGGGTCAGCTTCTATGTGCTGCAAATTGCGATGGATCGCCTGGCCGGTCCTTTAAAAAACGGCGAAGACATCAGCGTCGAATACGCCGAGCACATTCACACGATGTACGAAGAAGGATGCCCGGACGGAAATCCGTTCTCGGGGGATCTTCTCGATATGACGTTAGCGTTCTTAGTGGGCCGCGAGTTGGGGCGACTCGGTCCGGACCACATGAACGTCTGACGGCCGCGAGGCCGGGTGCCTGAGGGGGCGCCTGACTGCCGCGGCGGCCGAGGCGCGGTGAGCGAGTGATGCGCTCACCGCGCCTCGTGCTGTTCCCGCAGGTTTGTATCGAGTCATCACCAAGCGACTTCACCTGCGCGCGGACAAAAATTCCGGACTAGTGCAGTCTGCGGCGGTATCGACGACATCCACCTGCCCACACGCCCGCTAGCGTGAGCAGGTGGATGTCGTCGGAGCCGTCATAGCAGGCGCAGCGCTCATCGGTGGCGTCGCCGTCGGCCGACTTTGGAAACCCCGCCGCCACCTGCACCCCGAACTGCCAGAACACCAAGTGCTCGCCCACGAAATTCGCACCCCCCTCTCCCTGGTCGAAGGCGCCACCGAACTGCTCGCCGAAACTCTCGACACAGAACAACTCACCCCCCAACAACGCAAACTTTTGGACACCATCCGCACCAACAGCGTCCGTGCTATCGGAGTAGCCGCCACCTTCCTCGTCTCCGCCCGCATGCACAGCGACGACTTCCGTCCAGACCTGCAACCCTGCGATGTACGCCTCCTACTACGCGAAACCGCTCAAGAACTGCGCGAAACCAGCGCCATTCCCATCGTCGTCGACGACCAAGGCGACCCACTGCACGTCCACGCAGACCCCGTACTTTTACGCCACGCGTTCTGGAACGTCATCAACAACGCCGCCCGCTACGCCGCTGAAACTAGCGACATCCGTGTCCACGCCCGCGCCGGCGAAAACAACGTCGTCATCACCGTCGCCGATCTCGGCCCCGGTATGAGCCGCCAACGCTGCCGCTCAGTCTTCGTACCCTTTGAGCAATACGAACCACGCGCCGGACTGCTCAGCGGAGCTGGCCTAGGCATGTCCATCACCCGCGACATCGTGAACGTCCACGGCGGACGCCTCCTCGTCGACTCCATCGCCCACCACGGCACATCCGTGCTTCTGACCCTGCCCCGGAGCCGTGCATGACACCAACACCCCGGTACGTACTCGCTATCGACGACGAACCCCAAGTCGCCCAAATCATCTCGTTCGCCCTCGAAAACGAAAACCTCGAAGTACTCACCGCCCACACCGCCCACGACGGCTGGTCACTATTCGAACGCCACGACTGCTGCCTAGTCATTCTCGACGTCATGCTCCCGGACTCCAACGGATACGACCTCTGCCGCCGCATCCGCAGCACCAAAGACATCCCCGTCATCATGCTCACCGCCCTAGGCGACACCGATGACCGCGTCACCGGCCTCGAAGCAGGCGCCGATGACCACCTCGCCAAACCCTTCTCACCCAAAGAACTCATCCTGCGTGTGCGAGCCATCATGCGCCGCTACGGACTAGCCACCACCCACACCGCCACCACCATCTGCTGCGGCCCCATCATCCTGGCCCCCGCCAGCCACGCCGTCCACGTCAACGGCACCCGCCTGGACGTCACCACCACCGAAAGCCGCCTACTCCAAGCACTCATCACCCGCCCAGAAGAAATCGTCCCCCTACGAGCCCTGCTCAACGAAGTATGGGAAACAAGCGCAACCCAAGGCGGACGCAACATGGTTAAATCCACCGCCTACCGACTCCGCCGCAAACTCGAAGCAGCTGGACTACCCGCCGAAATCATCACCGCCGTACGCGGAGCCGGATACGTCTTCACCCTCGAACCACTCACCCCTAACCCAACCCAAACTCGGTAACAAAACTGGCACCAACAGTTACCAACGCCCACTGCCGCCGTTACTCCCACAAGCGAAGAATCGTGACGTCACCCACGACCCGCACAAAGGAGTCCCCATGTTCACCTGGCTGCAGGCACCGCCGCCGGCCGCCCCACTCCCCACGGAGGCGGTTGCCTCCATGTACCGCCGCTACCGGTTCCAGGTGTTCATGGGGATTTTCCTCGGCTACGCCGGGTTCTACCTCATCCGTAACAACATCTCCACCATCGCGCCCCTCCTGCTCGACGAAGGCGGCGCCATCGACAAACCCGCCATCGGCATCATCGGCAACGCAGTACTCGTCAGCTACGGCCTGAGCAAATTCTTCAGCGCCATGATCTCCGACAGATCAAACGCCCGATACTTCCTACCCCTCGGGCTGGCCCTATCAGCACTCATGAACCTCGTCGTCGCGTTCGTGCCCTGGGTCACCGCCAGCGTCGGCCTCTTCGCCACCGTCATGTTCCTCAACGGCTGGTTCCAAGGCATGGGCTACCCACCCTGCGGACGCATCATCGTCCAATGGTTCAGCACCAGCGAACGCGGCTGGAAAGGCTCACTCTGGAACACCTCGCACAACCTCGGCGCAGGCGTCCTACCCGTACTCGTTGGCATTGGCCTAGGAGCCAGCGGCAAAAACTGGCAAGGCGCCTACTGGCTACCAGCCCTCGTCGCCCTGGCCGTCGCTGCCGTGGCCTTCTTCCTCATCCACGACAACCCACCGGCAGTCGGCCTACCCCCCATCGACGAATACCGCAACGACCCGGCAAAAGTCTCAGACACCACCGCCGAAGGCACCGAACGCATCTCCACCAAAGAGCTCGTCGTCACCCACATCCTTCGCAGCCGCATCATCATGCTGCTCGCCATCGCTAACGTTTTCGTCTACGCCCTGCGCTACGGCGTCCTGCACTGGATCACCACCTACCTATCCGAACACCACCACATGAGCATCGGATCAGGACTCGTCGGCTTCGCAGCCTTCGAACTAGCCGGACTGCTCGGCACCATCCTGTGCGGCTGGGTCTCAGACAAACTCCTCGGCACCAACCGATCCGCCACCGTCTCACTCTTCATGCTCGGCGCCGCAGCCTCCACCGCCGCCTACTGGCTAGCCCCAGTCGGCACCCCAGCCTGGGTACTCCTACTCTTCATCTCCCTCATCGGTGGGTTCATCTATGGCCCCGTCGCCCTTATCGGCCTCCAAGCCCTAGACCTATCCCCACGCAACATCGCCGGAACCGCCGCCGGATTCACCGGACTCTTCGGCTACCTCCTCGGCGCAACCCTGGCCTCCACCGGCGTTGGATTCCTCGTCAAATACGCAGGATGGGACGTCACCTTCATGACATTCCTGGCCTTCAACGTCCTGGTCCTAGCCATCTTCCAAGTGATCTGGCGCGAAGAAAAACGCCTCATGGCCGAACACACCGCCGCCACCACCGCTTAGCCTCATCGGCCACACCAATCACGGCGTGCAGGGAACAGCCCACAAGGCTCCCCTGCACGCCGTGATTGCTAAATTGACCGATCCAACTCACTGGGCCGGAAGGACAACAGTGCTCGCCAAATGGCTGCGCCTGGCCACCCTGTGCGCAGTGGCGGCCGTATCAATCATCTCCATGGGGCACACCCTCTTCCCGCCCCGCGCCGACCTAATCCTCATGTGCTCAAACGACACCCGCGTATGCGAGCAATGGCAAACCGGCCTCAAACGCGACCTCGGCCTCGACGTTCGATACGTCGCCCTACCCACCCAAGAAGCCCTCAAACGCCTCCAAACCAGCCACACACACCCCGAATTCGACCTCTGGGTAGGCGGTCCTTCCGAAAACTACCGATACGCAGCCGCCCAAGGGCTCCTCCTACCCATCACACCCCCACACGCCAGCGACCTACCCCCACAATTCCGCGACCAACACGGCCGCTGGTTCGGCGTATACGCCTCCGTCCTAGCCTTCTGCTCCGACCCCGACGCCCTCACCAAACTCCATGCCCCCACCCCGCACTCCTGGAAAGAACTCACTGCACCGCGCCGACCAGGCTGGATATCCATGCCTTCACCACTTTCCTCCGGCACCGGGTACGCAACACTGCTCACCCTCGACGCCGCAGGACTCTCCCGCACCGACATCACCCACCTACTCGGCAACGTCGAACGCTTCACCCGAGCAGGCAATGCACCCAGCGACATCGTCGCCCGCGGTGAAGCCGCCGTCGCCATCTCCTACGAGCCCTACTGCCACGGCAAAACCACCCGCACCGGCCGCCCCCTGACCATCACCCACCCCCGCGAAGGAACCAGCTACGAAATCGCCTCCGGCGGCGTCCTGACCGGAACCACCCACAAGACCCACGCCACCGCCGCCATGAACTGGCTCCTGTCACCCACCGGCCAACAAGCCGCACGCCAAGCTGGACTCGACCAAGCCCCCGTCAGCCAAGCAGCCCCCGGTCACATCGGACAACGCCTAACAACATCCCACCTACCCCTACTCACCCTGGACCCCAAACGCGCCGAAACCACTCGATCAGCCTGGATGGACTGGATCGCCAAACAAGTCTGGCCATGACACGAACCACCTACACTGCCCTGACCCTCACCGCCCTGACCGCCACCATCCTCACTATCACCGCCACCACCTCACCAACACGCCCCACCTGGTGGCCCATCCTCACCGCCCTGCTCGTATGCGCAGCAGCCTCCATCGCAGCCTGCGCCATCGGCGCTACCACTGCCATCTGCGCAACCATGCTCTCCAGCCGCGCCCAAACCCTCCTAGACGCCCTCTTCCTCTTCCAACTCACCGTCCCCCCATTCATCATCGGATCCCTCCTCAAACTGATCCTCGGCCGCACCAGCCCCCTAACGCACCTGTTACCCACCACCGAATTCACTGGCCCCACAGCTCTCATCCTCACCTACGCCATCGCCCTAACCCCACCAGCACACTTCGGCATTCGCGTAGCCCTACGCGGCATCACCGCCTCACACATCGACGCCGCCCGCGTCGCTGGCCTCTACGGACCACACCTACTCAAAATCGTTCTCGGGCACCGCCTTGCCCTAGCCACCCCATGCCTCATCGCCTTCCTGTTCTCCATCGCCATGTCCGACCCCGTCACCCCCACCCTTGTCGCCCCACGCCTACCCTTCGCCGCCAGTGAAATCTGGTTCCGTGCCCACGCCTTCGACCAAGCACACCTCGAAGCAGGCCAAGCCCTCCTCCTGGTCATCCCACACATCTGCGTCCTGGCCGCAGCGCTATGCACCTGCCGCCACCTACTCCTACGCAACCCAGAACTCCCCGAATCATTCCGCCTACACACCACCACCGCCGACTGGTCCCGCCCCGTGGGATCACACACCTGGATCCCCACCACCATCGTCACTATCGCCGCAACAACCAGCGCCACCCTCATCACCATCATGATCCTCATCGGTAGCCAATCCCGCGGCGGCCCAGCCATCACCGAAGTCGTCATCAACACAATGGGACTGGCCTTCCTCGTCCTCGCCCTCGCCCTCGCCCTCGCCTCACTTGCTCTTCACATCCGAAAACACCTCGGCCGCGCCTGGGGAAGGCACGCACGCCGCACCATCGATGCCTTCTTCCTCACCCTGCTCACCCTGCCCGGCGCAACAATCGGCACCGGCCTACGCCTAAGCATCCACACCCCCAACCCAACCCTCGGCAACTACACCGACACCCGCTTGGCCGGACTCCTCCTAGCCTGCCTACCCGCAGCCCTTGCCCTGACATACCTCCTCACCGTCATCATCGGCCCCGTACTCTCCCGCGACGACTACGAAATCGCACTCCTACAAGGCGTACGACCACTGGCTGCATTCATCGAAGTCGTCCTCCCCAGATCAACCAACATCGTCATCTGCGGCTTCCTCGTCGTCTTCTCCCAATGCGCCGCACTCGCAGCCCCCCTGCTGTGGGTAAGCCCACCAGACACCCCCCTAGTCATGCTGCGCCTGTTCAAACTCCTCGACGCCGCCGACTACCCCGACGCCTTCCGCATCTCAGCCACCGTCTCCATACTCGTGGCCACCCTCGCAGCAGCAATGCGCGCCACAATCCAACCCCACACCCCAACCCGCCCCAAAGGACGCCGATGACTCACCCCAACCACGACGTCCACGCCGGTGTCTCCATCCGCGGGCTCAACGTCCACACCGGAACAACACCACTACTGCACGACATCAACCTCGATGCCGAACCCGGCGAAATCGTCGTCATCCTCGGACGCTCCGGCGCCGGAAAATCAACACTCCTACGCGCCCTCAGCGGCCTGACCCCCGCCACCGGCTCCGTACGAATCGACGGCCGCGAAGTCAACGCACTACCACCACACCGCCGCCCCATCGCCATGATGCTCGACACCCCCTCTCTGTTCACCCACATGACTGTCCGCGACAACATCCGCCTCTCTCGCAGCCGACGCCTACGCACTGAACACAGCGTCGACGTCGCCATGCTCTCCCTAGGCATCGACCACCTAGCCAACCGGCACCCACACCGCCTATCCACCGGCCAACAACAAAAAGTCGCCCTCGCCCGCGCACTCGTACGCGTACCCACTGTCCTATGCCTCGACGAACCACTCGCCCACGTCGACACCTACGCATCCGGACAACTCAAAGCCGAAATCATCCACACACACCGACGCCTCGGATGCACAACCTTCTACGTCACCCACGACCTCGACGAAGCCTTCTCCGTCGCAGACCAAATGGTCTACCTCAGCGGCGGACGCATCATGCAAATAGGAACCCCCGCAGACCTACGCGAACGCCCCTCCACACTCGAAGTCGCCCGACACCTGCGAGCAAGCATCTTCTTACCTGCACACGGCACCATCACCCACGACCGATTCGGCGCCGCCACCGCACACGTATGCCTACTAGGCCAACACCTCAACGTCCCCGCCTGCGACACCCTCACCCCCGGCGCCCACGACCTCGTCGTCATCGGATACCCAGATAGCGCAACCGCCGAACCCACCGGTCGCCGAGCACGCCAACTCCTTGGCGCACTAGGACAAGTAACAGACAACATCTACATGGGCGCCTTCCACCACGTAGACGTCGAAACCATCGCCGGACGCATCACCGTCCACACCCAACCCGACTCCGACGCCGCCATGACAGCAGCCGGCGACGAAGTCGAAATCAACCTCGACGCCACCCGACTGTGGGCCTTACCAGCCGAAACCGCCACCCCACGACTCCCATCCAGCTAACCCCACTTCACTGCGTCATACGATGCAAAAGCGCATCAAAAAACTCCTCACACGCAGCAAGCTGAGAAACCTCAATCCACTCATCAGGCGTGTGCGCCTGCGCAATATCCCCCGGACCACACACAACCGCATCAGCACCCAACCCAGCAAACAACCCTGCCTCAGTGCCATACGTGACCTTGGGGCCAGGAACAACACCACCACACCCCCGCGCATACTCAGCAGCAACCCCACGTGGATCACTATCCAAAGCCGGCACCATCGCAAGAACCTCCACCTCCACATCCGCATCCGGATGCTCATGATTCATTCGCGCCCCGATACGCGCTGCCTCCGCCTTCACCTCACTGATCACCACCTCCGGGGAAATCTCCGGCAAACTACGAAACTCGAAAGTGATGAGGCACTCACCCGGAACAATGTTGCGCGCAGTACCACCAGCCAACATGTTCACCGACAATGTCGTGTGCGGAACCACATACGCATCATCAAACGGACCGTTACGCACCCAAGCATCAGCCAAACCCCGCAAATACAGCACAAGCTCAGCAGCATGCTCGATAGCGTTCACCCCCGCAGAAGGCAACGACGAATGCGCTGGCACCCCACGAAAGCGCACCTGCACCACACTCATCGACTTATGCGCCGTCACCACCTGCATACGCGTGGGCTCACCGACAAACACCACCCTAGGCACCAACCCCGCCCCAGGCAGCTGAGTAACTAAATGCTCAGCCCCCAAACACGCCAACTCCTCATCATAAGTCAACGCCACATGGAAAGGCTCATTCAGCGACGCCGCCGCGAACCGAGGAAGCGCCTCTAACACCACACCGATATAGCCCTTCATGTCGCACACGCCACGCCCATACAAACGCCCATCAGCCACCCGCACCGTGAACGGATCACAACTCCACGCTTGCCCGTCCACAGGCACCGTATCTGTGTGTCCAGAAACCATCACTCCACCATCGGTGCGGCCGTATCGGTCCGGCACCGTCACCACCACGTTGGCTTTCTCCTGCGCGGGAGCAGGGAAAATACGCGGAGTTAGGCCTAGGCGTTCGCATTCAGTGACGACAGCGGTGATGAGTTCGAGGTTGCTGTTTCGGCTAGTGGTGTCGTAGGAGACGAGGCGGCGAATCCAGTCCAAGCAGCGCAGCTTTGGTTCGGCGAAGGAGTCGGTGAGTTGCCGATGACCCGGTTGCTCTGCGAAGGAAGGTGATTCGCTCATGCACACGTGTATACCCGATGCGTGTCAGCAAGTTTGAAATGCGCGCCACACGGACATTAGTAGATGTATTTGTTTGAAGCTTAACGATTTTCGTAATTTCCTGACGTGAATCAGTTTTATGCATCGCGTATATCTGTTGAAAAAAATCACCTGAGTTTATTCAGAGAAACAGATACACATCTGTTGCACCGCCCCTGACCAGCAAATAAGGTGAGGCTCACTTAATGCCGGGCTACATGTTCCGGCCTGTGTTGTGTCGGAGGAATCCCGTGTCTGCAGTTGCTGAACAGCTGTCCCGGCGTACTTTATCTATCCCAAAATCCGCGAAATCCGCTGAAAGAGAAGTGGATTCAGTACCCACAACAGTGCAGCCGCTCCGTGGGTTGCCCCTAGGAGCCACCGCCCACATCACAGGATTCAGCAACTCACTGGCACCCCAAGTAGCCCGCCGTCTCCTCGACCTCGGATTTACCCCCGGCCTGGACATCACCCCTGTTCGCTGCGCCCCCCTGCATGACCCTGTCATCTACCGAGTTGGGGGAATAGAGATAGCGCTGCGCGCTCGTGAATCAGTCGCCATCCTGATCGACACCGCTTCCAGCACGGTGGCCCAGGCATGAAAAGCCACTGCGAAAAAACCCCACACAACACACCCGCCGCTGAAGCAAACGCGACCCGCATCGCCCTTATCGGCGCTCCCAACTCGGGAAAAACCACCCTATTTAACGCGATTACAGGACTACACGCCAGAACAGGTAACTATCCAGGCGTCACCGTTGCTAAATACGAAGGCACTGTCCGAGGCCTTGGACGCACCGTCGTTATCGAAGACCTTCCTGGCACGTACTCGCTCGATCCGATCAGCCCAGATGAACAAATTGTCTCTCAGGTTCTGGATCCAGCAGACACCACGATTGCTACCCCCGATGCACTACTAGTCATTCTGGATGCCACGACGCTGCGCCGTTCTCTTGGACTGCTCGCACAAGCAATGGCTACTGGCCTACCAGTTACAGCTGTGGTGACCTTTACTGACGAGGTCCAGCGTCGCAACGGAAACCTCAACATCGACGACTTACAACGCGCCCTGGGGATTCCGGCGGTAGCTGTCGTTGCTGGTGGTAACGGCATTAAAAAGCTGCGCACGCACTTAGAAAATCCCACTGCTTGGGTTCTCCCGTCCTTACCGCCGCCGTTGGAGCCTTCCGAAGGTGCATCCTGGGCAGAGTCAGTCCTAAATGCCTGCGGCTACCACGCCCCGGAACAAGATGTACGAACCCGCCGCATCGATGCACTGCTGCTGCACCCCATCTTGGGAACACTCGTGTTCGCCACGGTGATGTTCTCCTTCTTCCAGGTCATTTTTTCTGTGGCCACACCTTTGCAAGACATGGTTGAAGAGGCCTTCGGCGTGATGGGGGAGTGGGCTGGAACCCATATCTCATCAACATGGTTTGCCTCGTTTGGCAAAGACGCTTTGATCGGTGGGGTTGGTGGTGTGGCAGTTTTCTTGCCACAAATTGCTCTGCTCTTTCTTATGGTGTCGATCCTTGAATCGGTTGGATACTTATCTCGGGCCGCGTTCCTCATGGACCGTCTCATGGCTCGTACTGGCCTAGAAGGGCGAGCTTTTGTAGCTCTGTTGAGTTCTTTTGCCTGCGCGATCCCCGGAATGATGGCCACCCGTACGCTGCCCAGTGCGCGAGATCGCATCGCGACCATGATGGTGGCCCCGCTTATGACGTGTTCAGCACGGCTTCCGGTTTATGTGTTGCTGATCGGAATGCTCGTTCCTGATGACAGCAGAGTGGGTCCTTTCGGCATGCAGGGCCTGGTCATGTTTGCTTTGTATGTGTTGGGTGCAGTTTCAGCGATGCTTGCCGCGTTCGTCATTCAAAAGCTCACCGGCCGTGATGAGCCTGTCTTGCCGTTCTATATGGAGATTCCGCCGTATCGGGTTCCGAAGCTGAGCACGGTTGCGTTGGCGGTCTGGGAGGCGTGCGCGGCATTCGTGCGGAAAGTGACCACAGTGATTTTGGCGGTCACGATCGTGCTGTGGTTGCTGCTTAATCTTCCGGTTCGTGGCTTGCTGGAGATGCAGTCCGCTGGTGTTGACATCAGCGATGAGGCTGCAGTGTCGCAGTACACGTTGGATCACTCTGCTGCGGCCACGGTTGGTAAGGCAATTGAGCCTGTTTTCGCACCGCTGGGCTTTGACTGGCGGATCAATGTGGGTGTGGTGGCTTCTTTGGCTGCGCGGGAAGTGTTCGTGGCGACGTTGGGGCAGATCGCTGCTGCTTCAGATCCGGAAGAACCCGCGACTGCTTTGGAGCGGATGACTGTTTCGCAGGTGGACAGAGCCACGGGGAAAACGGTGGAACGCCGGTTGTTCGATGCTCCGACAACAGCAGCTCTCCTGGTGTTTTTTGTGTACGCGTTGCAATGCATGTCCACGGTGGTGGTGATGCGTCGTGAATCCAACACCTGGAAGTGGCCAGTGATTGCGTTTGGGTACATGTTTGTGCTCGCGTGGGTGGCGGCGTTCATCACACGGTCTGTGGTGGGGGTGTTCGTGTGACGGGGCAGGTCAAGCTGGTTCCGATGCATCCAGAGGCGACTGCAGATCCGGATGTGTTGCGCTGGATAGTCCCTGTGGGTGTGCTTCCGTTCGTGGGGTTAGTGGCTGCAGCTCCGGGGCTCTTGCAAGAGCGTGTGGCTCGCGGGCAAGTAGAGATTGAGTTGCGTCCTACTGCGATGGTGGTGCGTCTTGTGCCCCCGGCCTCCTGGCGTAGTGAGGGTGCTGCGGTGCGTTCAGAGCTTGCTGCGGCGTTACATGACCCTTCTGGGTGGGTGATGGCGCAGGAGTCAGGTGGGGTGTCGAGTAGCCCGAGCGCTGTTCTTGATGATGAGCTTGCTCATGCTGTGCGTGAGGCGATTGCGGGGAGGGCTGGTGAGTATGTGCGTTCTCATGGTGGCCAGGTGGAGCTCGTCGATGTCGTTGGGGGAGAGGTGTTGTTGCGGTTGAGTGGAGCGTGTGGTCAGTGTGCTGCTTCGACGTTCACTTTGCAGCGACATTTTGAGGCTGAGTTGAGGGCGGTGGCGCCGGGGGTAGTGCGGGTGCGTCAGGTGTTGTGAGGAGTTTTTTTGGGGTGGGTTTAGGGGTTTTGGTTGGTGTTGCCGATGGGGTGTGAAACAACGCGGCGTCGTTGTGCGTAGTTATTCCGTGCCTGTCGTGGTGATGGGTTGTTTGGTGTGTGGCCCTGTTGTAGGTGGGGTGGCGTGCCGAGCACGTGAGTGTGGCGTGATGTGCGCAGCATTCTCGACACACTGGTCGGCTCAGGCTCTGCGTTCGTCGGTGGGGTGGGCCTACGCTTTCGAGTTGTGGGGATGAGCCCGCGCAGGCTCTAGAGGGAAAGGCGCCAGGATGGCGGATGAGACGTTGGGTCGTAAGTTACGTGCCGGTCGGGCACGCTCTGGTGCTGCGCCTGCGTGGGTGGATGTGTTGCGTGAGATTCCTCGGGAGGGGACGCATGGTGGGCCGGTGCCGAGGGGGTTGAAGATTGCCGCGGCGTGGTCGTGGCGGTTGCTGCTTATTGGTGCGTTGGTATTTGTTGTTGTTAAGACGTTGTCATTGGTTCCGCTGGTGACGATTCCGTTTGTGTGTGCCTTGTTGTTGGCGGCGGTGTTGACGCCGGTGCAGCGGTGGTTGCATGAGTCGTTGCGGGTGCCACATACGTTGGCAGCTTTTTTGGCGGTGCTTATTGGGGTGACGTCGATTGGCGTGGTTTTCACGTTCGTGGTGGGGCAGATTCGTAGCAATGCGCCGGTGTTGGCGGATGGGTTTATTACGTTCGTTAATGATGCGGCGTGGTGGGCGCAGCATGGGCCGTTGAAGGTGGATAGGGCTCAGGTTGATCGGTTGTCGGCTGAGCTTGTGGCGTTGCTTTCGCGTAATCAAGAGGTGTTGTTGAGTGGGGCGTTGGCGACGTTGTCGACGGTGGGGCATTTGGTTGCTGGTGGTTTGTTGTTGCTGCTGTCGACGTTTTTTATGTTGCGTGACGGTGAGTTGTTGTGGGGTTGGGTGTTGTCGTTGTTGCCGGCGCGGGCGCGGCGTCGGGCTGATGTGGTGGGGCGTATGGGGTGGCATACGTTAGGTGGGTTTATGCGGGGGCAGACGATTATTGCGTTCCTGCACGCGAGCACGCTTTTTATTGTGTTGATTCTGTTGGATGTGCCGATGGCGTTGGCGTTGTCGGTGTTGATTTTTTTGGGGTCGTATGTGCCGTTGGTAGGCATGACGGTGGCCGGTGTTTTGTGTGTGCTGGTGGGGTTGGTTGAGGGTGGTGTGGGGGCTGCTGTTGTTTTGGCGCTGGTCATTGTGGTGTTGGTGCAGTTGGAGGCGCATTTGTTGCAGCCGTTGATCATGGCTCATCACGTGGAGGTGCATCCGTTGGCGGTGGCGATGGCTGTGTTGGCGGGGACGAGTTTGGGTGGGATTGCTGGGGCGTTGTTTGCTGTGCCGTTGGTGGCGTTTGCGAATGTGACGATGCGGGCGTTGGCACAGACGCGTTCGGATGAGGCTGGTTTGGTTGGTGAAGCTGGGGGTGTAGCTGAACGGCCCACTCCTGCAGGAGAGAGGTCCTGAGGGTGGGCCGTTGGGGGTGGGGCGTGGTTGGTTTAGGCGGTGGTGATGGAGACTTTGCGGACGCCGGCGGCGGCGCGGGCGACGGCGAGGGCTTGTTGTGCTTCTTCGGCGTTGCCGTTGCCGGTGAGGGTGACGATGCCGCGCTGGACGGTGGGGTGCCAGTCGTAGAGGCCTTCGTCGGCGAGGTCGGCGGTGAGGTCGTTGAGGAGTTCTTCGTCGGGGCGGAAGAGAGCTTCGATGACGTCGCTGCGGCTGACGATGCCGATGATGCGCTCGTTGCGTAGTACGGGTACGGAGCGGATGTTGCGGGTGGAGACGTGGGCGGCGATGTGGGCGACGTCTTCGTCTTCGTAGGTGGTGAGGACGTCGGTGGTCATGAGGGGGTCGATGATTTCGGTTTGGGTGATGTCGGAGATTTCGGCGAGTTTTTCGTGGGGTTGCTCGCCCATGTCTTCGGCGCGGTTGGGCATGATTGCGCGTAGTAGGTCTAGCTCGCTGATGATGCCGCATAGTGCGCCTGTTTCGTCGATGACGGGTAGGGCGGTGACGTGGTGGGTGGCGAGCAGCTCCAGTGCGTCTTGGAGGCTGGCGCCGCGTTGCACGGTGATAGCGGGGGCGGACATGATCTCGCGAACGCGCATGGTGTCTCCTCGGTGAATCGTTTTGTTGTGTCTAGTTTTTCATCATGTCGTGGTGGGGTTGTGTGTGTTTGGTGGGTTGAGGGTGATTTGGCAGGGGCGACCAGTCATGCCGGGCCGGGTGGGAAGGTTGCGGACGGCTTCTGCCGAGTTGGGGTGTAGCGGGAGGGGCAGTTCGGAGACCCACTTGATACTGCTGGAGCGCTGCGTAGAAGGTCCCGTTGAGCCGCGCAGCTTGCTCTTGGAGGTTGTTCAGGCTGAGCTCTATTCCCCTGGGCCGCGTGAATCCGTCTCGTCGGCGGTGGCCACGAGAACGCGCTGCGCCTGCGCACTGTATGCCTGAAATTGCATGACTGATGATGACCGGAAGCAGCGTCATCACCACCACTTGGCCCAGGAGCAGGCAGTCGATGAAGAGGAAGACGGCGTTGCGGTCGGGGGGATCACCTGTGGTGTCGGGCCGGATCGGAGCTGGCTCGAACACCTTGAATAGTGCACCGGCAAAGGACAACACCATCGGAATGAGGACGCCGCGCAGAAGGATGGATGTGAGACCGTTTTTAGCGACCAGGGTGCTCATCCAGGAGGGTTGGTTGAGATGTGGTGTTTTGGTCATTAGGTGGTTGGTGGGTGTGGTTGGGCGGTGGTGGTGGGTGATGATGGGCGCGTCAGGTTCGGGGCGAGTGTCTCGGGCATCGTGATGTTGTGTCGTGGTGAGGATGTGGTTGTGGTGTCTTCGGAGCAGTCTGTTGGCGGGTGTGGTGGGGCGTGTGCGTGTGGTTCGGGTGGGTGTGGTGAGGGCGGCCGGGTTCCGGAGTTGGATGCGCGTCCTATTGATGCGGCGATTCGGCAGGCAGCGATTTTGGGTGTGGTGATGGGGTTGGCGTTGGGGGCGAAGGTAGCGGTGGTGACTGATGAGCGTCCTGAGTTGATTTTGATGTTGATCGAGCAGCAGGTGCCGGGGCAGTACGAGATTGAGTCGGTGGACTCTGATGGGCAGTGTCGGACGGTTTTTGCGCGGATTGTGTGAGCGTGTCGGCTAGTGGCGTATGGGGGCGTGTTCCGATGCGTGCGTCTAGTTAGGCGGCCTAGAGTGGGTTTTATTGTCCCGTCGGGGGTATTGCCTTATTTGGTTGTGAGTGGTGGCGATCTCTGGCGGGCGTTTGCCTATGTCGGTCGATCAGCGAGGTTGTTATGCAGTTTCCCCGGATGCGACGAGTAGGAGTTGCTGGTGTAGCGGCAGCGTTGTTGGTGATAGCTGCGTGTTCTGGTGCTGGTGATGCGGCTATATCTGGTAAGTCGGGTGGGAATGATGCGGCGCAGGCTGCTGATGGTGGGAAGAAGAAAGAGTTACCGATGGGTGGGACAAAGTTGTTCCCGGATTATCGGATTGTGGGTTTTGCTGGGTCGGAGGGGACTGGCCCAGTGTTGGGGAAGTTGGGTGTGGGGAATATGGATGACCGCATGAAAGAGGTTGTCGATATTGCGAAGAGTTATCAGAAGAACGTGAAAAAAGTTCTTCCGGTGGGTGAGTTTATTGCGACGATTGTGCACGGTAAGCCCGGGGAAGATGGCATGTATCGAGGGCGCGCGTCGGAGCAGCAGGTGCAGAAGCATTTGGATGCTGTGCGGAAGGTGAATGGCATTCTTTTGTTGGCTATTCAGCCGGGCCGTTCGGATTTTGTGACGGAAACTAAATATTACGAAAAGTTTTTGAAGGAACCTGATGTCGGGGTGGCTTTAGACCCGGAATGGCGGATGGGCCCTGGGGAAATCCCGATGAAAACTTTTGGCCATGTGAGCGGTCAGGAATTGGATGATACGGCCGCTTATCTTGAGAAACTGGTGAAAGATAACAATCTTCCGGAAAAGGTGATGCTGTATCACCAGTTGCGTGCGGATATTGTGCGCGAAACTGGGCCAATGAAGCCTCGTGATGGTGTCGTGCAAATGGTTTCGGTTGACGGTATTGGTTCTCCGGATATGAAGATCGCGACATGGAATTCCATCATGCGTATGAAGCCCAAGCATGTGTATCCGGGGTTCAAGTTGTTTTACCAAGAAGACGCTACGTTCGGGCCAATCATGAAGCCGGAGGCGGTTTTGGGACTGACTCCCTCACCGTTCTACGTCCTGTACGAATGATGTCGTACAGAGTTTGACGTTCTAAAAGAGTGAGGTTGTGGCTGTGACGGTCTCGAAAGATGCTGCTTCGGCAGCGGTGGCGCTGGGCCAGTTCGTGGATGGGGCTCCGACGCCTTACCACGCTGTGGATTCGGCGCTGGGGCTGCTGCGTGATGCAGGGTTCGTTGAGGTCATTGAGGGGCAGCGCTGGCCTTCGAAACCAGGCCGGTATGTGATGACGCGCGGTGGGTCACTGGTGGCCTGGTCAACCGAGCACCTGTCAGATAGCGGCGCAGTCCAGCAGTGGCCTGCGCAAGCATCGTTCTCGGTAGTGGGCGCGCACACGGACTCACCAAACCTACGGCTAAAACCGAAGGCTGATTACCGTTCAGCGGGGTGGGACATGCTGGGCGTGGAGGTGTATGGCGGGCCGTTGTTGACCACGTGGCTCGATCGAGATTTGGGATTAGCTGGCCGGGTGGCGGTGCGTGATGCGTCTGTGCCGGGCGGCTATGCGGTGCGTTTGTTCCGCTGTGATGAACCGTTGCTGCGGGTGGCTAATTTGGCGATCCACCTTGACCGTTCCTCTGGGGCTGGTGGTGCGGAGCTGAATCGTCAGAGCCATCTGGCTCCTTTGTGGGGCTTCTCAGGTGGGATGTCGTTTCCACGATGGGTATCCGAGCAGGTGGATTGCATCCCGGAAGATGTGTTGTCGTTTGAGGCAATGGCTTATGACCTGCTCCCAGCTTCGCTGCTGGGGCATTCGCGTGAGCTGCTGGCTTCACCGCGTTTGGATAACTTGTGCACGACATTCGCCGCGACAGAAGCGATGAAGCAGGCAGTGCTGACCCCTAGTGAGGAAGGACCTGCGCGGGTGGCTGGGTCAGGGCAGGGGCCCCGGATACCGGTGTTGGTGCTGTTCGACCACGAGGAGATTGGCTCGGAGACCTCATCGGGTGCGCGCTCGCAGTTGTTGGCCAGTGTGCTGGAACGGATTGTTTTGTCTTGTGGTGGTGATCGGGCCGATGTGCTGGCTTCGTTTTCTAGTGGTTTGCATGTGTCGGGGGATATGGCGCATGCGATCCACCCGAATTACGCAGATCGTTCTGAGCCACACAACTACCCGGTGACTGGTGGTGGTCCGGTCCTGAAGGTGAACGCGCAAGGGCGGTACGCCACCGATACGGGGGGCGCGGCTGCGTTCGGTGTGGCGTGTGAGCGCGGCGGGATTACGCCGCAGGTGTATGTGCACCGCACGGATTTGCCGTGCGGGTCAACGGTGGGGCCGGCCAGTGCAGCGAACCTGGGGATGACCACTGTTGATGTAGGTGCAGCGATGCTGTCGATGCATTCAGTGCGTGAGGTGATGGCTGCGCGTGATGTGGAGCCATATACACGTGCGTTGGCGGCGGTTTTAGGGGCTGAGGTGAGCGCCCCGGGTCTGGTGGCCTGAGGGATTTTCGATCTGTTTGTGGGTCGCAATGACCACAGATGTGTTCGTTCTGTGGTCATTGCGATTCTTATCTGGTTTTGAGAAATCAATGCTGTGGGACCGTTCGGCCTGCAAACATACGTGACACGTCCTCGGAACGAGTCTTTTCGCAAAATT
Organism: Dermatophilus congolensis; assembly: GCF_900447215.1. Lineage (NCBI taxonomy): Bacteria > Bacillati > Actinomycetota > Actinomycetes > Micrococcales > Dermatophilaceae > Dermatophilus > Dermatophilus congolensis. The sequence continues at coordinate 2,006,013 of NZ_UFYA01000001.1, read as the reverse complement.
TGTGACAAGTTGTGCGCAAGAGATGCGATGGCCCCACGCCTCGCCGGGGGCGAGGTTGTGTACCGCTACGACGAAGTTCCGGGAGACGATTTTCATGCCGAAGTACGTGTACGCCTTGTCCGAAGGGAACAAGGACGCCAAGGACCTCCTTGGTGGCAAGGGAGCCAACCTTGCCGAGATGTACAACATGGGTCTGCCTGTCCCGCCGAGCTTCACCATCACCACCGAGGCGTGCAAGGCATACCTGGCTCATGGTTCCGAGCCAGTGGAGTTGTCCGAACAGATCGACGAGCATCTTTGCGCTATCGAGTCCGAGATGGGTAAGAAGCTCGGCGACCCTGAGGACCCCTTGCTGGTGTCTGTGCGATCCGGTGCGAAGTTCTCGATGCCGGGAATGATGGAGACCGTCCTCAACGTGGGGTTGAACGACTCCTCCGTGTTGGGATTGGCGAAGGTATCCGGCAACGAACGATTCGCCTGGGATTCCTACCGGCGCCTGCTGCAGATGTTCGGTAAGACTGTTCTTGACCTCGATGGTGAGCTATTCGAAGACGTCCTCGATCGAGAAAAAGACGCTAAGGGCACCAAGAACGACCTCGACCTCGATGCACAAGATTTCAAACGCATCGTCGAGGAGTTTAAAAAGATCATCGCGGATCAGACTGGCTCGCCGTTCCCGCAAGAACCAAAAGAACAGCTGCTTGAAGCGATGCGGGCTGTGTTCCGTTCTTGGAACTCTCCACGCGCTGTGTTGTACCGCCGCCGTGAGCGCATCCCCGGTGACCTGGGCACCGCAGTAAATGTGTGCTCCATGGTGTTCGGAAACATGGGGGAGACTTCTGGTACTGGTGTGGCATTCACCCGAGACCCCGCCTCGGGACACCAAGGTGTTTACGGTGACTACCTCGTCAATGCTCAGGGTGAGGATGTCGTAGCCGGTATCCGCAACACCATGTGCCTGGCTGACATGGAAAAGGTGGACAAAAAGTCCTACGACGAGCTGATGGACATCATGGCCAAGCTCGAAAACCACTACAAAGACTTGTGTGACATCGAGTTCACGGTCGAAAAGGGCAAGCTGTGGATGCTGCAGACCCGAGTGGGTAAGCGCACCGCGGCAGCAGCGTTCAAAGTTGCAGTCCAGCTAGTCGATGAGGGTCTCATCGAGCGAGGCGATGCGCTGCAACGCGTCAACGGTGAACAACTGGTGCAGCTGATGTTCCCCCGATTCGATGAAAACGCACCCCGCACCAAGGTCGGCAAAGGCATGGCCGCCTCGCCGGGCGCAGCAGTGGGTGGGTTGGTGTTCTCTTCCGAGCGCGCAGCTGAGCTGGCTGACGCAGGCAAGAATGTGATCTTGGCTCGCCGGGAAACTAACCCCGACGACCTGGTCGGCATGATCGCTGCCCGGGGTATTTTGACCAGCCGGGGCGGAAAAACCTCGCACGCGGCTGTCGTGGCGCGCGGTATGGGCAAGACCTGCGTTTGTGGCGCCGAAGAGCTGAAGATTGATGTCAACGCGGGCACGCTGACCCTGCCAGATGGCACCATCCTTCGTGAAGGCGACGTGGTTTCGATCGACGGCACCACCGGTGACGTTTTCGTCGGTGAAGTCCCAGTCGTAGATCCGCCAGTGGTGAAGTACTTCGAAGGCCAGCTCTCCGAGGAAGAAATCGCCGCAGACGAGCTCGTGCACGCCGTGGACTACATCATGGGCATCGCTGACGCTCGGCGCCGGATGAAGGTACGCGCCAACGCTGACACCGGCGAAGACGCTGCCCGCGCCCGCCGGTTCGGTGCACAAGGTATCGGCCTGTGCCGCACCGAGCACATGTTCCTCGGTGACCGCCGCCCGCTAGTAGAGAAACTCATCGTCGCCGAAACAGACGACGAGCGAGAAAGCGCCCTTGCTGCCCTGGCGCCACTACAAAAGGGTGACTTTTTGGAAATCCTCGAAGCGATGGATGGCTACGAGGTCACCGTCCGTTTGCTTGACCCGCCGCTGCACGAGTTCCTCCCAGCCCAGGCAGAACTCATCGCACAGCGCGCTATCGCCAAGGTCAAGGGATATGACCTTGAAGAAGACCAGAAAAAGATCATGGCTGCCGTGGAACGAATGCACGAGCAGAACCCAATGCTTGGTCTGCGTGGTGTCCGGTTGGGGATTGTCATCCCAGGCTTGTTTGAGATGCAGGCACGCGCGATTCTCGAAGCCACAGCTGAGCTGCGTAAAGCGGGCAAAGATCCACGCCCAGAGATCATGATTCCGCTGGTCTCTGCGGTGCAAGAGCTTGAAATCATGAAGGAAGCGATTCAGCAGGTCGCCGCAGATGTCAGCGAAGAGACCGGGATTGACCTAACTAAGACCCCGATCGGCACGATGATCGAGTTGCCGCGTGCAGCAATGACTGCCGGAGAAATCGGCCAATGCGCCGAATTCTTCTCCTTCGGAACGAATGACCTCACCCAGACCACGTGGGGATTCTCCCGAGATGATGTCGAAGGCACCTTCTTCAAGAACTACCTCGAGCGCGGAATCTTCGGTGTCTCCCCCTTCGAAACCCTGGACCAGCAAGGCGTTGGCGCATTGGTGAAGCTCGCAGCTGACACTGGCCGCGCTGCGAACCCAGACCTACACCTAGGTGTCTGTGGTGAGCACGGCGGCGATCCGGAGTCGGTGCACTTCTTCCACAAGATCGGTTTGGACTACGTCTCTTGTTCCCCATTCCGGGTACCGGTTTCTCGACTCGAAGCTGGCCGGGCAGCATGGCGCGGTTGGTGATCACTAAGCCAGACCAGCCGTAATACCGGCTAAGGACAGAACAGACAGTGGATGAACACGGCAGATCGCTGCGTTCATCCACTGCCTGTTCTGCGTCAATACCCATGACCACCAGCTCTATGCGAACCAGACACAATCTCGGCATGAGGTAGCTATCCGTTAGCCCCTTCCCTAACGTGGGCCCAGTGAGTACCAACCCTCAACAAGACACTGCACACAGCAGACATAGCCCCCACCCCACCGCCACATCCACACCAACCCCGGTCGTCACCACCACGGGCATCACGATGGACTTCGGCAGAGTGATCGCCCTGGACCACGTAGACCTCGCCATCCCCGCTGGCGTCACCGGTCTCGTCGGAGCCAACGGCGCCGGAAAATCCACCCTCATCAAAATCCTGCTCGGACTGCTGCGCCCCACCAGCGGAACCGCCGCTGTTCTTGGCCTGGACACCGCCACCGACAGCGCCCAGATCCGCCGCACAGTCGGGTACATGCCCGAACACGACTGTCTACCACCTGACGTCAGCGCTAGCTCCTTCGTCGTCCACATGGGCATCATGTCGGGCCTACCCAAAGCCACAGCACGTGAACGCGCCGCCGACATCTTGCGCCACGTCGGCCTTGCTGAAGAGCGATACCGCCCCATGGGCAACTACTCCACCGGCATGAAACAACGCGTCAAACTCGCTCAAGCCCTTGTCCATGACCCGAAGCTGGTGTTCCTCGACGAACCTACCAACGGCCTTGATCCCGCCGGACGCACCGACATGCTCCGCCTCATCCGCCGCATCGGTACCGAATTCGGCATCTCCGTCATCGTCACCAGTCACCTTCTAGGCGAACTCGAACGAGTCAGCGACCATGCAGTCATCCTCGACGGCGGCACCTTGTTGAAGGCATCATCCACCGCCGACTTCACCCAAGCTACCGGAGCCCTACTGATCGAAGTGCTCGGCGGAACCACTGAACGCGACCAAATGGGCGAAGCTCTGGCCGCAGCTGGCCTCACCGCCTACCCCGAAGGCCGATGCGTGCGCATCAACGACGCAGCTACCGACTTCAGCACCCACGATCTCGTCCGCGACACCGCAGACCAGCTTGGCCTGGGCCTGGTGCGCATCGACAACGACCAACGCCACCTACAGGACATCTTCGAGGAGAAGCCCGCATGAGCAACACTTCACCTTCGGCGGGAGTGATCCACGACCTCGGCTACCGCCATTACGACGGACCCCGCCACACCGATGCGGCTATCGCTCGTGCTCTTTTCTTCAACGGGCTCGGTGGCGCCTACGGAATCGGCCGCACTGGCCGCGCAAAATGGATCCCTTTCGTCTTGCTCATCATGTACATCCTCCCGGCGTTCATCACGGTTGGTGTTCTCAGTTTCGGCTTGCTCAACGAACTACCCACCAAGCTCTACAACTACCCATCCGGTAGCGCCATCCTGCCCAGCATCTTTGTCGCAACCCAGGCACCCACCATTTTTGGACGCGACCTGCGGCACCGCTCCATCGTTCTGTACATGGCCAGGCCTTTGTCAGCGCGTATCTACGCCCTTACACGCTGGGCATCCATGACCGGGGCTGTTTTCTTGTTCCTGCTGGCACCTCTTGTTCTGTTGTTCCTCGGGGGCTTGCTAGCTAATCTCAACGCCGCTGAACTGACCCGACAGGTAGCCCCTGCATTAGGTGTGTGTTTCCTCATCTCCCTGGGCACCAGCAGCATCGCCGGGATTATTAGTAGCTGGACCCTGCGTCCTGGCCTATCCATCGTCTTTTCTCTTGCCGTGTTCATGCTAGGCAACGGAATCGTCGCCATGCTTCAAGCGATTCTTCAGGTCACGGGCAAAGCAAGCATGGCCGCTGAGATGCTCGGCATCTTCTCTCCGTACGCAGCCGCTAACGGCGCCATCCACGCATTCGAACCCACCACCGCCATGATCCTTGCCCCCAGCAGCGCTGCTGTACACGCTCTCTACTGGGTCGTGTGCATCATCGGACCTGCTCTGGGCGTCTGGCTCATCGGAAACCGCATCACCCGAGGAGGAAACAGATGAGCACCATCGAGTTACGAGACGTATCCCGTTGGTATGGCCATGCCGTGGCAGTCAACGACGTCACCCTCACTTTCGCCCCTGGTGTCACCGGGCTTCTAGGCCCCAACGGCGCCGGAAAAACCACACTCATCGGCATGATCAGTGGATTCCTTCAACCCTCATCCGGAACGGTCACTGTCGCTGGTAAGCCTGCCTGGAGGAACACTGACCTTTACCGCCACATCGGCTTAGTACCTGAACGCGAATTGTCCTTCGGGTACCTCACCGGCAGAGCTTTCGTTCGCGCTTGTGCGGACCTGCATGGCCTAACTGATCCCGGTGCAGCAACCGAACGCGTTCTGGCTACGGTGGATCTCACTGATGCAGCCGACCGTAAAATCGGCACCTATTCCAAAGGGATGCGTCAACGCATCAAACTCGCTGCCGGGCTCGTCCACGATCCTGAAATCATTCTGCTTGATGAGCCTTTTAACGGCGTTGACCCCCGCCAGCGCGCACAACTTATGCGTCTTTTACGCGAGCGGGGAGCAGAAGGCCGCACTGTTGTGTTCAGCTCGCACATCCTCGAAGAAGTAGAGGCGCTGGCCCGTCATATCGAAGTCATGGTTGCGGGGCGTCACGCCGCTTCTGGAGATTTCGGAGCGATCCGGCGTCTGATGACCGACCGGCCCGTTCACTACTACATCACCAGCAGTGATGATCGAGCATTGGCGTCGGCGCTCATTGGCCGTCCCAGTGTTGTTGGTGTTGCGATTGCCCCCGAGGGCGGTCTGGACGTACGTGTCTGTGATCTGGGTGCTTTCGCTGCAGGTTTGCCGGGCTGGGCGCGTGAACTAGGTATTACTTTGCGTCAACTCACGCCCACTGATGAGTCTCTTGAATCCGTCTTCTCCTACTTGGTGGCCTCATGAATCGCACAATTATTCGGCTTGCGGCCGCGTCTATCGTCGGTCAGAAACGTATCTGGGCTTTGGTGGCTTTTCCGCTGGTGTTGTTCGCTATTGCCGGGATTATTCGCCTTGTGGGCAGCGGTGACACGAGCCTTTCCTTGCTGTCGAATATCGCGTATCCGTTGATGTTGCCTTTGGTTGCGTTGCTTGCCGCGAACTCCACGATTGGTCCGGAGGTGGAAGACGGCTCGGTTGTCTACTTGCTGTCTAAGCCGGTGAACCGGCATGGCGTGGTGGTGAGCAAGTTTTTTGTCGCGTGGATAGTCACGATGATTGTCGGTGTGCTGCCGCTGCCATTGGCGGCCATCACGCTCAGCTTGGACTTTAAAGACATTGCGGTGGGTTGGGCCGTTGCAGGTGTGCTGGCGGGCACCGCTTACACTGCACTGTTCATTGCCGCGTCTGCGTATACACGGCATGCAGTAAGTGCAGGTGTGCTCTACGTGCTGATGTGGGAAGGCACTCTTGGTGGTTTCTTGCAGGGAGTCAGCTGGGTATCTATTCGTAAGTGGGGTGAGCGGGTCGGGTCGCATTTTGATGGTGCTATTACCGAGCCGAACATTTCCATGGCCTATGTGATCGGTGCTGCGATTGTCGTGGTCGTAGTGGGATTGTGGTTCGCCGGTGACCGGTTGCGTTCTTTCACTTTGAAAGGTGAGTGAGTCTGACTGCGCTCATGTGCTGATGCCTATGTAGTGGTGCCCTCTCCCGATCGGGAGAGGGCACCACTACATAGGCGGGGGAGTGGGTGTTTATCTGCTGCACTTCACTGAAGGGTTGGCGTGCTGGAAACCATCTGCTTTGAAGTCCGTAACCATGGAGGGGCTCACCTCTACACCGTGCAGGTCTACAACTACGTAGACGCGCGGATCGTCTTCTCGCATGTCTGTGATCCGGTGTTCAAGGGCGACGACGGGAACCGCGCGAGGAAAATATTTCGCTACGTGCTCGCCGAATGCGCGACATTCAAGAAACTCACCGACACGAGGTGCCACAACTGAGAAAAGCCCTGACCGCATGAACACAGCATCGACTGTTTCCACCGGTTCTTTTTCTGTTTTTGAACCGCTGTCACGGGGTAAGACCCGCACCACCAAGCGGATCCGGTTCATCACTGCACCTCCAATACAACCTTGCCGATGTGACTGGACTCTTCGAGAACTCGGTGTGCAGCGGGTGCCTGAGCTAGCGGGAAAGTCGCGTGTAGGACAGGTTTTATGTGTCCGGTTTCCACCAACGGGACCACGTTCTCTCGCACCTGGCGCACGATGTCAGATTTGCCTTCTACAGATCGTGATCGCAGTGATGTGGCCGCTAGAGTGCCCCGCTTATTCAGTAGTTTCCCCAGATCGAGCTCGCCTTTGCGGCCGCCGAGCAGACCAATCGTGACGATGCGCCCATCTGTGGCTAGTACATCTACGTTGCGTTTGAGATATTTCGCTCCGATGACATCGAGGATTACTTCAGCGCCATGGGAGTTGGTCGCTTTCTTTACTTCTTCTACGAAGTCCTGCTCGCGATAGTTGATGAGGATGTCTGCGCCCAGCTGCGCACAGGCTTCAAGTTTGGCTTCAGATCCTGCTGTCACTGCCACCTTCGCACCTTTGGCTTTAGCGATCTGGATGCCTGTGGTGCCGATACCGCTGGAACCGCCGTGTAATAGAACTGTTTCGCCTTTGACGAGATGGGCGGTCATGAAAAGGTTTGACCATACTGTTGCCGCGGTTTCGATGAAGCCGGCAGCTTCGGTGAGTGATAGGTTGCTCGGTCGGGGTATGAGTTGTCCGATGGGCACTGCCACTTGCTCTGCGTACCCACCGCCGGAGAGTAGTGCTACCACCTCCTCACCGATGTGGTATCCGCTGGAATCTGGGTCGACCCCTTCACCAAAAGCCGCTATGCGACCGGCGACTTCTAGTCCGGGAATGTCGGTGATGCCCGTTGGGGGCGGGTAGTACCCCAGGCGTTGCATGACGTCGGCACGGTTCACGCCTGCGGCCACGACGTCGATGAGTACTTCTCCAGGGCCAGCGGTGGGGGGTTCTACATCGTTGAGGACGAGAGCGTCCGCGTCGCCGAATTCGGGAATCGTGACGGCCTTCATGGAATCACCCTAGCGATGCGGCCGCTGCTGGCACAGGGCGGGGCGAAGGTTAATTGGTGCGTGTCCGGTTGATGTGCTGTTGTGCCAGGTCAAGGTCTTCTGGGGTGTCGACATCCAATGCTGCTGAGATGTGCTCAAGGGGCAGTGGCACAGTCTTGACGTGTAGATCTTTCAAAGCGCGATAGACGCCTTGGTTGCGGGTGTCACCGCGAACAGCATGGGCGAGGGTATGCACGCGGTAGGCAGCTAAAAGAAGTGCAGGTCTTGCAGAGGGATCGCTGTTGTCAGAGCTTGCAGCGACTGCGTGTGTGGATGCGGCTGCGGCTTCGAGTGCTTTGAGCAGGTGGGGGACTGCGCGCCCAGCGAAAGGTTGGTCACCGGCAATGACAGCGAGTATGCCTGCATCGTACTCAGGGGTGGCTGCCATATTCGTGAGCTGGTTAAGTCCAGCGCGGATACCGTCTAGCGGGCCACCTCCGGGTGGGGTTTCACGTGTCCAGGTCACGCCATCACGCAGCAGTGGGCGTGGGGGGCCTACACATACCACGGGACCTGATGGGAGCCCAAGGAGCGCGGAGTCCAGGAGCGTGGCTGTCCCAAAAGGCAGTGCTGTTTTGTCGGGAACACACATACGGGTAGATGTGCCACCGCACAGCACGATTGTGCCGAGGTAGGTGCTCACGGGTTTTTCTGGATGGTCAGGTCGGAGTTGTCGATTTCGTTGACCAGGGCGACGATGCGTTTCCAGTTGGTGCGCATTGCTGAGGCGAAGCCGATGAGGGCGCAGAGGATGAAGATCGGGGGGACAAAGATCCACAGGATGACGTGTGCTTTGAGGAGGGCAGCGACAAGTATGCCCAGGAAGATGGCCCAGAGCAGGTTTGAGTAAATCAGGCCGATGGGGCCGAAGAAGAGTCCCAGTGCTGCGGCGATGACGGGGTTTTTCATTTTGAGTTTGGAGGTGTCTACGCCCAGTTCTGCACTGGCGGCTTGGTAGGCGCTGGAGGCTCCTGGTGGGTTGAAGAAGCCGCGTGAGAAGGGATTGTTGCTCAGTGGTTCGGACTTGATGTAGCGGGGGCCTTCGCTGGAGGTTGGGCCTCCCGAGGGGGCCTGGCTGCTGGTATTGCTCTCTGAGATGACTTCGCCGCAGAGCACTTCTTCTGATGCAGCTGAACGTGGGTTGTTGGGGTTGCTGAATGGGTTGTTGGGGGTGGACATCGGGGCCTTTCGATACATCACGGGCATGTGAGAGAGGGGGCGTGCGTGTAGGGGCGGTTGTGGCGCCTTTACGCGGGTGCCTCATTCATTAGGACAGCATCGGGGGCCTGTGTTGTTCCGGTTGTGTTGCTGGGAATCGTCTGTGAATGGTTTTTCGTCAGTGATGGGGATGCGGGAGTAGTCGAAAAGCCCTGTGAACAGCGGCGATGTTGTGTATCTCATATGTGTGACCGGCAGCGGCGGAGTAGGGGTGGTTTTAGCGTGGTTGCATGGTTGATGCATCTGCAGGTGTTTACTCGTCGGGCTGTTCTCAGCACAAGGGTGGGCATGGTCGTGGCGTTGCCGGTGGAGCGGGGGCCGGGCATCGGCGGATGCGTGGGGGGCATGCCCCGATGGACTTCGATAAGGCCCCTTTTGTGGTGATTTGGGAGACAACGCAATCGTGTGATCTTGCGTGTAAACATTGTCGTGCTCAAGCGCAGCCGTTACGTCATCCGGATGAGCTCACCACGGGTGAGGCTAAGACGATGATGAAACGGCTGCGTGAGTTTGGGCCGGTGGTGTTTGTGTTTTCTGGTGGGGACTGTATGAAGCGCCCGGACATTGTGGAGTTGGTGAAGTACGGCGCAGATCTGGGAATGAGGATGGCGGCTACTCCGGCAACGACTCCGTTGACGTCCAAGGAGAAGCTGCGTGAGTTGAAGGAAGCGGGGCTGGTCCGTCTGGCGGTGAGTTTGGATGGGTCGAATGCCGGGATTCATGACACATTCCGCCGGGTTGAGGGCTCTTTTGATCACGGGTTGCGTATTTTGCGGCAGGCCCGTGAGGTGGGGATGTCGACGCAGGTGAATACGGTTGTGCGGCGCGACAACATTAATGACATGCGGGCGATGGCGGAGTTGAATGCCCAGCTGGGAATCGTGTTTTGGGAAGTGTTTTTTCTGGTGCCGATGGGTAGAGCCAGGCCTGAGGATGTAGCAAGCGCAGCCGAGTTCGAGCGGGTTTTTGACCTTATGTACGAGATGAGTAAGGAGGTGCCGTATGATATCAAAGCGACAGCGGCTCCTCAATACAGTCGGGTAGTGGTTCAGCATAAGCGTGCGGAGAATGCGGCAGTCCCACGGGTGGCGAATGCGGGACCTATTCAGATTGATGTGTTGACTTCAGGGAAGCATCATTCGGATTCGGATGGTATAGGCCGAGCGCGTAACGTGAATGATGGGGATGGATTTTTATTTATCAGTCACACAGGGGATGTGTTTCCTAGTGGTTTTCTCCCGGTGAAGGCCGGGAGTATTCGTGACGCGGATGTCATTGATATTTATCAGCGTTCGGAGCTGTTTCGGGGGTTGCGTGATCGGAGCAAGCTTAAGGGCAAGTGTGGAGTGTGTAATTACAAAGGAATGTGTGGCGGCTCTCGTGCCCGTGCGTTCGCGGTGACAGGTGATCCGTTTGAGTCTGAGCCGTTTTGTGCCTATGTGCCCCCACGGTGGGAGAAGATGGTTGGGGATAGGTAGGTCGCCCATCCCCAGGTGTTTGACGTATTTTACAAGTGTTGTTGGTTAGTTTTATTCCTGTGTAGTTTGTAGGTTAAGAATGCGCCTGCTGTGAAAGAAGCGGCACCAAGGATGATCGCAGCGTACCCAATGAGGTGAATAATTTCGCCTTCTTGTGTCTGAATCATGTATTTGCTTGAAATCATAATGCATAGTCCGGAAATAATGAATGAAAAATATTCATATTTCTTTTTAAGGTCTTTTGGTGTCATTTTCCTATCTTTCTTCGTGGTTGCGTGTTGGTTGCTTTTTAGCAGAGTCTAATAAGGCTATGGGTAGAAAACTTCAGATGCGTAGTAAGTTTGACGGCTGTGTTTAAGTAGTCGTTCTTATGGCGACATGGATCGGTAGCTAAAGCAGGGTCCTCGGTTGAGAGGGGTCTGTGTGTCACGATTTGATCGTGAAAACTGCCGTTCTCGGAGGGAAAGGGCTGTTTGGCCACCGGTTGTGCGAATCTTTGGTCGCAGCCGGGCATGAGGTTGTCTCGGTGCGTCCTCGCAGGCAGGGCAGTGTGGCTTCACCGTATCGAGGAGTGACATATTCGGCAGTCGATGTCACCGATGACGAGGCTGTGATCACGCAGGTTTTGCACGGCGTGGATGCACTTGTTTACGGCGTGGGCGTTTCCGACGTGGGGCCGGTTGAAGGTGGGGATGCCGTTGAATGGGTGCGTGATGTGGTCGGACGCACGTTTCGAGCGGCTGCCGCAGCTGGGGTAGAGCAGGTAGTGGTAATCGGGTCGTACTTGGCTGCATGGGAGCGAGCGAACCCCGGTCTGGGGATTGCGGATCGTCACCCGTATGTGCGTGCTCGGATCGCTGAGGCGGATTTCGCCATCGAGGTAGGTACTGAGCTAGGTATGCGGGTGTGTGTGCTGGAGATTCCGTATGTATTTGGTGCTGGTTCGGGGGAGAGGCATCACTGGCGGGAGATTTTGTTAGATCGGCTGCGGGGGCCAGTGGTGTTGTTTCCCACTGGCGGCACATCGGTGATCACAACGCAGCAGTTGGTTGATGCGGTGATGAGTGCGCTCCAGCGGGGGGAACATGCGGCGCGCTATCCGCTCACTGATATGGATTTAACGTGGCGGGAAATGATTTCTGTAGTGATGGATGCGCTGGGCCAGCGCAGCCCCATTATGGGAGTGCCGCGGTGGGTTGCGCAGCCAATCTGTGTGCGAGTGATTCGTCGATTGCAGCGGCATGGCCAGCTGCGGGGGCTGAGTGCTGAGCATGTGCTCGACGATTTTCTGTGTAGTCACATTTATGTTGACGCGACCTGGAGTCGAGAGTTGTTGCGTTACCGCCCTGGAGGGGTGCCTCAAGCGATTAGGGATGAATCGTTGGATGCCTATGGGTTGCCGATTGAGTCGCCGCGGCCGGTGCCCCAGTTTGCGGGGCGCCGGCGTTAGCGAGATCTGCAAGGGGCGGTTGGGTTAGGCCTGTGTTGGGCTATCTGGGGTGTCCCGGTGGTGTGTGGAGCGCTGGGTGTTCTCGGCTTCTTCATCTCCGTTGGTTGCTGCGCGGGCTATGCGTTCGCCGGTGAAAGTGCCTCCGGGAACGCTTTGTACTCCGAGTTCGGGGAATTTGTCGTAACCCTTGAGGTACAGCACAACCACGTTTGTGAAGGCCATGGCTGGCACGGCGAATACGGCACCAACGATGCCGAAAAGGAATGAGCCGACTGCAACGCCGAGCAAGGTGGCTAGAGGGTGGATTGACACGGATCGGCTCATGAGTACGGGCTGGAGCACGTTTCCTTCGAGCTGCTGCACCGCCAAGACGACCAGCATCATGATGAGCGCCGGTATCGGACCCTGAGTGACCAGGGCCAGAAGTACGGCAAGAGCTCCGGATGCGAAAGCTCCAACCATGGGGATGAAGGAGGAAAGGAAGACGATGAGTCCTAGGGGGACAACCAGTGGCAGGTTGAGGAAGAACGCTCCGATGCAGATACCGACAGCATCGATAGCTGCGACGAGGATTTGGGTGCGTACGTAGGCTCCGACAGTGGTCCAGCCTCGGCGGGCGGCGTTGTGGACGTCAGTGCGTACGCCGCGGGGCATGAGGCGCACCAACCATCCCCAAATGTTGGGGCCGTCGCCGAGGAAAAAGAAAGTAACGATGAGGGCGATGACCAGTCCTGCGACCAGGCTGGTGGCTTGGCTGCCCACGGTTACTGCGCCGCTGGTGAGGGTGCTGGCGTTGGCTGAGAGCCATTCACGGGAGTGAGTGATGGCTTCGTTGATTTGGTCGCCACCGATTTGTAGAGGTCCGGTGGCTAGCCAGGTTTGGATTTGAGTCATGGCGCCGGAGACGCGATCGATAAGTTGGGCGACGCCGGTGATGAGTTGGCCGCCTGCAATGGCCAGTGTGCCGGTGATGAGGATGATGCCAAGGATGATGGCGATGGCTGCCCCGCCGTAGGTGGGGATGTGGGCATGGCGGTGCAGGCGGTTGACTAGGGGCTGTCCCAGGGCGGTGAACAGCAGCGCCACGGCTACCGGGAGAGTGACGGAGGAGGTGATCTGCACTCCGCGACCGACGAGGTAGAGCGCAGCGATGATGGCGATGAATCGCCACGCGATTTCTCCTGCAATGCGCAGTTCTTGGGAAATGTTTTTGTCGGCGTTGACCACGTGTACTACGGGTGGTTCTTCCGGAGGGTTTTCGGTGGGGGAGGGGCGGAAGAAAGGCATCAGAAGACCTCGCAGGGTACGCGTTGGTGTGTGAATTGTGATGTGTTGAATGGGCTCTCCGTCAAGAATGTGGGAGGGCAGCGCATGAACTTTGAGTGTGGCATAGGGGATGGTCGAATTCGGGTCTGCTCAGTGATAGGGCGTTTCGGTTGAATCTCTGGATACTCAGATAGAGCAGGGGTTTCTCTTACTTGAAGTAAGAGAAACCCCTGCTCTATCTGAGTAAATAAAATTGCGCGGGTTCAGCGGCACTGTGGAAGAGTTGCGAAAGTGTATCCGCGGCTCTTGAGAGTGCTGATGATTCCATCAAGTGCTCCGATGGATTGGGTGCGGTTTCCGCCTCCGTCATGCATGAGGATGATTGATCCTGGGGTGGTGAGTCGCAGTGCGGTAGAGCGGATATTTACTGTTCCGGGGCGCTGCCAGTCGCGAGTATCAACATCCCAGTTGATGACACTTTTATCTAGTTTGTTTGCTTGCGCGATGACGGTTTTGTTGATGAGGCCGCCTGGAGGGCGCATGCACGTAGTTTTTCCGAGAATGTCGTCGGTTTTCTGTAGTTGTTTACGTATTTCGGGTGTGCTGAGATGTGTGAGCCATGGGTGCGTGTAGGTGTGATTTCCGATGGCATGTCCAGCTGCGCGAACTTTAGCCACAGTCTCTGGGTATCGTGCGGCTTCTTCGCCGATCATGAAAAAGGTGGCAGGCACATTGTGACGAGAAAGAATTTCCAGTGCTTTCGTGGTGTAGGGGCTCGGGCCGTCATCGAGGGTGAGATAGACGATTTTGCGTTTTCCCTCAGGTGATTTTGTGACGGGGGTATGTGCTGGAGTTGGGTGGGGCCGACTTGGTGTGGGGGTTGAGGTAGGTGGCACTGTCACAGTGACGGTGGGGGAGGGGGTGGCCGTGGGGTGGCCGAAGAGTGTGCTGTTGCCTTCGGAAAACGCCCGATCCAGCGCAGGGATCGTCAATAAAGCCACCGCTGCCGATGACATAACCAGCAGGGAAAGCCGTGAATGTGACATGTGGCCACCTCCTCGATGCGCTCATCGGCACATCGTAGGAGCCACTTAAGAAGATTCTTTTTCCGAAAAAGTGTTGTCTCCGTAAGTTTTTCCCCTCCTTTTAGGAAGGGAGGGGATGCATTGTTTCGGCACTAATGCGAGCGCCGTTCTCTGCTGGCTCTACTCGATACACTCCGGCGCCGGTGCACTCAGCCCAGAACGACTGGACTTGGCCGTCTAAGTAGTGAATGCCTGCAGCATCGTCGACGGCGTATCCAGCCGGTAGGGCGGAGGTATCCACGAGCTGTTGGTACCGCGGTGCGCGGTCGGGTTCTGAGTTGTAGTGTGGGCAGAAGCTTCCAGGTAGCAGCCCCAGCCCGAAGGGCAGGGCGGAGATGCCGTTACCGAATCCGTCTGTGGCGCAAGCTTCGTAGAGTGCGGCTGCGCCAGCGGCGTTGCCCGCAATGACGATGTCGCGTCCCTGATCTTGGGTGTAGCTGCGTAGTTTGTCGCTTACTCCGTGCGCGGACCAGAGTGCCAATAGATTCACGGTGTTTCCGCCACCGATGATGAACACGTCTGCTTCGTCCATGCGCGCGATAGAGTCCGCTGCGCCTGTCCACAGCGTTAATACGCAAGTTCGTACGCCCAGCCCACTGTAGGCGTTGAAAAACTGTGAGATATACAGCCCATTATCGCCTGAGGCGGTAGGGACAAAGCACACGAGCGGGTTGGGTCTGTCAGTCAGGGACAGGATGAATCGGTCTGCTGCGCTGGCGCGGTGGTCTGCAGACATGGAGAAGCCTCCGCCACCTGTCACGACGATGTGAGTGCTCATATCAGCACCGTAGCTGCGCTATCTGGCTGTTTCGGCGAAGATGAGCCCCGATGTGGTGTGGCCCACCCCCAATATTGGGGGTGGGCCACACCACATCGGGGCCGGTAACGGTTTAGCTATTTTCCGCAGGCGCGCCGAGTGGCTTCTTCGAGTCGTTGTAGTAAGCGTGCAACTTACGGCTCGCTACGAGCTTGAATGTCGCCATAAACACAGCCGACAAAATCGCAAAACCCATCGCCTCCGCGAAGGAAGTTTCTTCCGGGTCATCAGGATTTTCCGGTGGTTCGCCGACGACACCGCGCCACACCAAACCCACCAGCTTGTTCGCGACGGCGCCAGCAGCGAGCGCAACGCCCGTACCGACTAGGTCGAAGATTTTCTCGTTCATACCTCTCCTCAGGATGACACCGAACCGACGACTTTCCGTCAGCAATTACATTGCGGTAGGACGTGATCGGTCAGATGTGGAACGTTCCGCGCGACACCTCGAGAGTGCGTCCACCCACGAAGATATCGCCAGATTCATCAACCGTAAGGTCGACGTGGCTGCCACGACCCAATGGGCGGCCTTGGCGAATGTGTCGACTGATTGGGCCGCGCCCCTGAGAAGCGAACCAGGCGCCGAGGTTAGCTGCACCGGAGCCGGTTGCGGCTACCTCCAAGACACCGCCACGAGGGCCGTAGAACATACGTGAGTGGATGACCTCGTCTTCGTCGCTCTCAGCCCATACGTACACCGACGGGACCGTGTTGAGCAGCATCGCGTACGAGTGCAGTAGTCGTGCGTCCAGGCGAGTTTCCCGAACATCGTCAATCGTGCGAACAGGCAAAATGATTCCGCCGGTGCCGCTGGTTGAGGAGACGGTGGCCGGGGCCGCCGCAATGGCATCTAGCGATAAACCAACCAGAGAAGCAAGGATCTGCGGTGAGGCTTTCAGCTCGCGGGTTTGGCGCTGGCTGCCTTGGAACATCCATTTGTTTTCGCTGTCGGCGACGTGCTGGACGTGGTAGTTGCCGTACTGTGCCTCGTGCAGCGTCACGTCTCCGGTGCTGCCCATCATGTCCCGCACCACGTGAGCCGTGGCCAGCGATGCGCTACCAGCGAAACCCTTCTTCTGGTGAGGAGAGAAGAAACGTACTTGTGCGTTTGCGGGATCATCGTTGGGAAAGATGAACACCGCTTCTTGGTTCAGCTCTTGCGAGAGCGCCTGCATCTGATAGGTCGAGAGTTCAGAACCATCCTCGAAGATGGCTACAGCATTGCCCGAAAAAGGATCGTCACCGTCCGTAAAGACGTTGACGAGGCGGTAGGTGATCTCCATTCCGTCAGCGTAGCCGTCACGTGGGTTGAGGTGAGGCGACCTGCCAGGACTTGTTGGAAACGTTCGGCGTGTCGCCTCATCTGCTAGAGGAGGAAGGCATCCGGTGGCTTGGGGTTCCATTGACTTGCTGAGGGTTTAGGTCATCACACACATGCAAAGTTTCCGGACGCAACTTCCAGGACCGAATCGATGCTCACAGGGAACAAGTGCCTCAATCGGATCGATAGAACCGGATATGAGCACATCTTCAAAGTTCAAAGAGAAATCTCTTACTCCAAGAACCTCCCCAAAAAGCATTCCTAGTCAGATTCCGGAAAAAATAGACCTAAAGCGCTTACCCCAAAAATATCAGCTAACACATGAGCAAACATAAGAGGGTACAAATCACGTTTATCTTCTCGGGTATATATGCCATAGAAAGCTGGCCCTAATACCATGCTGAAAAAAGCAGAAACAAAAAAACCTTGATATGTGTGGATAGACCCCCGCAGTGCTAGCGAAGAAAAAAACACAGGACGCCGGAACTCCGGCTCCACCGCCGCGCACATACCGAGGAAAAAGAACTCCTCATAAAAACCATTCAGCACCGAATACAGCAACAAAGACCCATCGATATGACCGAACTGGGCCCGCCACCAAGACACCTCATTTCCCTGCGCACCCACCACAGCGTCTTCCGAAATGCTCTCCTCCTGCGCAAACACATCTGAGTAAAGCCAAGACAGCACGTCATAAACAAGCCCAACAGCCACAAACATCCCTACACCAAGCGCAGACCCCCGCACCGTCGGGCGCAAACTCCACCCCCCAGAACCAACCCCACGAACCCCCAGATACCCCGCCCCCGCCACCAAAAGAGCAGCCTGCTGCACAAGCGCTGCAATGTTCTCTTGCGGCCCAAAATCCACTCCATCATCAAAGACAGAAACCCCGCTATCAGCCGATTCGCGCCGAGACGCAACAAACGCAACCGTCGACGAATACACAGGTAACCCAAACAACACCACCCCCACCACAGCTACATCCCACCACCGCAGCGACCTAACCTCACCAGAAACACGTCGCTGCGAAAACCGGCGCCACCGCCTCAAAACCGCGCGCCCAGCAGCAACTAGCCTAGACAAGTGCACACCCCCAACCCTCTGCCTGAACGACCCTACATCGGACTACCCGCATCACACCTACCCAGTAAAACCCTCCGCACCGAAATGTGTCTCGTCCTCGGAGTCAGCATCGGCGCCTCCGCCCTACGCGCCATCCTTGCTATCACCGACCGACTCACCCGTGACATCGCCCTCTCCGCCCAAACCAGCACACTCAACACCCCCATCACCCCCGACCGCCCCTGGCTCGACCTCGCCTACCAGCTGCTGCGCATCATCCTGCTCATCATTCCTGCACTCCTAGCCCTGCACCTCATGCGCCGCGACGACACCACCACCGACCACCGCATCGGATGGCACCTGCACACCCCAGCAAATGACCTCGCACTCGGAACAGTCCTGGCCACCTGCATTGGTATCCCCGGACTCGGCCTCTACCTCGGCGCTAAAGCACTCAACATCAACACCACCGTCTCCGCCGCCAGCCTCGGCGACCACTGGTGGAGCACCCCCATTCTCATTCTCGCCTCTCTCGCCAACGCCATCTGCGAAGAGATTATCCTCATCGGATACCTCTTCACCCGATGGGAACAAGCCCGCAACGCCGACCGCCTCGCCAAAGGAAAAATCCCACCCACCCCATCCAACGAGTGGATCCCCGCCACCCGCGCGGTCCTGCCTATCCTCCTCCTGTCCGCACTCCTGCGCGGTACCTACCACCTCTACCAAGGATTCGGCGGATTCATCGGCAATATCTGTATGGGACTGATTCTCGGCACCGTCTACGCACGCACCCACCGCGTCCTACCCATCGTCATCGCCCACGCCCTCATCGACATCGTGGCCTTCATCGGATACACGCTTCTCGCCGGCCATATCGCCTGGATATAAGCACCTCACACATACCGCAACGTCCCCGCCCAACACTCCTGCCCCACCGCCACCCCATCAGCCAACCCACCTGAAGCACGCAACTGAACCAACCCCGCAACTACCCGATCGCGCACACCCCACGGATCGATCGTGTTCACATAAATTTTCGTCCCACCCTCAAACCCAGCCACATTGCTAATACGCCACTTCACCACCACCCGCCACGGCATCGGCACCCCCAACCCCGGCAGACGATAATGCCACTCCTCATTCACCGGCACATCCACCCCGCCTGGCCGCATACCCCACACCCCACGTCCAAAACGCATCCGGAGCCCCCGCAACCGGAATCCGCTCATACAGATCCACCACCCCACGCACCGTCAACTCCATAAAAGCCGCATGCTCCTGTGCAGACAACGTCCCAGACCCAGCCAGCACACCCTTACCAGCATTCGTCACATGACGCCGCCCAATCACCACCTCATAGCCACCAGCAAAAATCCGTAGCCGCCTGCGCAAAAGCCTCCCGCTCACCCTCAGCAGGAACCCCATCTACCGAACACCCCATCGCCGCAGCCTTAGCCCGCAACACCGCCACCACATGCTCCCGCCCCGCCGAATCCGCTAAATACGCATCCCGCCGAGCCAATACCTCACCCGAAGCATCTAACCCATGGTTGTCCCGCCAATACGGCCAATCCAAAATCGCAAACAAATCGGCACCCGCCGAAACTCCGCACTCTGCTCAGCCACCTCACCAGCACTCAGCCCCTCACGAAAACCCACTGTCCCCTTCCCACACCACCCGCTCCCGCTCCGGCGGAGTCGACAACCGCTGCCCCTCACAAAACGCACACAATGACCGTGCCTGAGAAGCCGAAACTACCCCCCACCGACGCCGCCCCCGAACCCACCGGACGCAACGCCCTGCCCGGAACCGTCCACACCTGCGTCCCACTAAACGGATTCACCTGCTTCACAGTCCCATCCGCCAAACAACGCACAGGCTCAACAGGACCATCCATCCGCGATAACGAAGAGGCACCTATCAACTCAGACTAAAAGGGCGCCCACCCCACACCCCTCACCCCACCAAACCGCGCTTAACCAACCAATTCACTGCACGCTCATACGCCTTACCCGCATACGGATTACGAAACGCTACTCGACCAGCGTTCTCACGCTCAATACGCACCGACGCGTCCCGCAAATACGTCGCCGTCACTGGCGCATCCCGCTCCAAATCACCACGACGCCGATCCAACGCCAACTGCTGAGCAAACTGACTTTTCGGATCCTCACGATCAGCAGCCTCACCCGTAGCCGCTCGCAATAACTCCACATCATCAGCAGTCAAATACCGAAAATCATTCAACACTGAATAACGGCGCGTAGGCCGCGCCAACCTCGCATCAGTTTCAGCCCGACGCGGCTGATGCTTAGTCGAACGAGCAGTGGACGAATACGTGGTGCGCATAGTAAGGCTCCGGTCTGTACGGACGGTTCGGCGCAAACACCGAGAGGGGAATATCAGTACGGACTTCCTGTCCTTCACCCCACATCGGCCACCACCACCCAAAAGTGAAACCTTTTACCCACAACGCATACTCACCCACCAACACGCCCCAACCACCCAACCCAACCACCCGCCCCACGTCATACTTGCCACGATGCCCACAACCCGCACCCCCATACCCCGCGAAATCTGGATCCTCGTCAGCGCAGCCTTCTGCGTCTCCATCGGCTTTGGACTCGTCGCGCCCGTACTGCCCCAATACGCCGCCAGCTTCAACGTCGGCGTCCAAGCAGCCAGCGCCATCATCAGCGCATTCGCTTTCGCCCGCTTCGCAGCCGCCCCAGCCAGCGGTGCCCTCGTCGACAAACTCGGCGAACGACGCATCTACATGAGTGGCCTACTCATCGTCGCTCTATCCACCGGAGCATGCGCCCTAGCCACCAACTACACCCAACTGCTGACCTACCGCACCCTCGGCGGAATCGGCTCAGCCATGTTCGTCGTATCCTCCTCCGCCCTCATGGTGCGCCTATCCCCAGCCAACATCCGCGGACGCTGCTCCTCTGCCCTCGGCGCAGCCTTCCTCATCGGAAACATAGCCGGCCCCATCGTCGGTGGCCTCACCGCTGAAGCCGGATACCGCATCCCCTTCATCGTGTACGCAACAATGCTCCTCACCGCCACCGCCGTCGTCGCTACTTTCCTCACCGAACCAGCACCAACCACCACCGGCCCCCACACCAATCGCCCCACTATCACCACCGGCCAAGCCCTCCACCACCCCGCCTACCGCGCAGTTCTCCTGACCGCCTTCAGCCATGGCTGGGCCAACTTCGGCGTACGCGTCGCACTCATCCCCCTCTACGCAGCAGCCATGCCCACCCTCGGAATCCGCTGGGCAGGCATCGCACTGACCGCCTTCGCCATCGGCAACGCCCTCGCCTTGACCACCGCAGGTAACGCAACCGATCGCTACGGACGACGCCCTTTCATCATCATCGGACTCATCACAAACGGTGCTGCCACTGCAGCTCTCGCCCTCTCCGAAGCCCTACCCCTCTTCCTAACCGCCTCATTCATCGCAGGCCTAGGAGCAGGCCTCATCCACCCAGCCCAACAAGCAGCCATAGCCGACATCATCGGCCCCAACCGCAACGGCGGAAAAGTTCTCTCCAGCTTCCAGATGATGATGGACGCAGGAACAATCCTGGGGCCAGTCATCACAGGATGGACCGTCACGCTCACCACCAGCCCCCAACAGGGCTACTGCCTGGCTTTCACCACTACTGGCATCCTCACCAGCCTGGCCGCCCTGGCCTGGCTACCCGTCAAAGAAACCCGCACACCACAGCACTAACCCTTGCGCAGCAACACCACCACCCCCTGCTGCCCCTCTGCCAAAGCTTGACCCCCATCACGCGAACGCGCTGGACCAGCCACACGCACCGCCAACACCGAATCTGACTCCGCCTCCGGCACATCAGCCCCAGAAGGCAACGCCGTAACACCCTGCCCAGGACCAGCAACTGAAGCACGCCCCGCACTCACCCCATACACATGCCTATCCGTCACATGACTAGAACGCCACTGCCCCAAATCAGAGACCGAACCCCCCGCAGCATCCACAAGCGCACGCCCATACACGCCCCACGTCCGTGCCGGAGAACCAATCAGCCTCTCCTCCTTACCCGTCTTCGGCGGAGCAACTCCCCGAAAAGCCACCTGCAACTGCGGCCCCGTATCGCTATGCACAACCAACTCCGCACGACGATTCCCAAAAGCCGGATACTCCAACACAACCGACTCACCCACATAGCCCACCACCCGCGGCCGAACATCCTTAGGCAACGCATCTGGCGTAGCACTTTCAAACGGACGCACCGCACCTGCAGGAACCCCTGAACGCAAACGCCACCAGCCTTGCGACGACACCGCAGTCACACTCCGGTCATCCCGCGCTGCCAGCGCATATGCACCCGCAGGAACCGCCACCTGCAACAACCCCTCCTCCCCAAGCACCGAAACCGTCGAACTGCCCGTTCCCACCAAAGGAGAAGCGCCCAAATAGGAAACCTGCGCGCCCTCCGGCAAATCCACCGCAGCTACTGCAGAACCATCCGCCAACGACCACGCCACTAACCGATTCCCTACATGAATCGCCAATGAATCCACTGACCGGATCCGTGTTCTCGACAAATGACCACGCACCTGAGCTGGGACAATCTTTTGTTCCCAACGAGAACGCCCCGTGGCAGCATCGACCAACGCCACCGTGCCATCAGACTTCACGTACCCCAGAGAATCCCCTACAGAAACCACCGGCCCCGCTGCTGAAGTCAAAGGCCCCGTCGACCACGAACCTTCAACTGTGCTTCCAGGAGGCGCCGAAACCACCGGCGCCGGTGAGCTGCTTCCATCACCAGCCCCCCGCACAACCGGACTCACCAAAACCCCAGCTACCGCCAGCGCGCACACACCACCAGCAGCACCTAATGCCAACCGATGACTGACACGCCCCCATGAACAGCGACGTAACCCAACAGCTTTAACATCCTCGATGTACATCGGGCGCTCAAGGTCTGCATTTATCTCATCGTGATCCAGCACACCTACCGAGGATTTCGGCGCCGATATCGCCGCAGTTTCTCCACCCGCAGCCGAAACTGCCTGACCCGTCACAAGTAACGAGTCAGCTGCAGTAGCAAGACCAGCCGAAAAAGAACCCCCAGTCGGTGTGCCAGGTGGTATCAGCCTCGCGACCTTAATCTCAGACTCAGGTTCCTGCGACCAAGAAGCCTCATCTTCTACCAACAGCTCCTCAGCCTCGGCTTCAGCGCCACCAATTTCCACACCGTCCATCGAAACCACAACAGAGGGGGCAATTAAATGAGCTGCGAACTCATCTTCTAATTGACGCTGCAAAGAGGAATCCCCAGAAGAGTCCTGCAGATCCAATTCCGCTACGGATGCACCTACTCCACCCGGAAACGGAATCACGCCATCGGGAAGCGCCTGCTCCTGCCCAGCATCCGACTGTGCCGGAACAAACAACCTGCCATCGCCATACACCACAACAAAGCGAGACAAATCATCCCCGACCAGGGTCGCTTTCAGCCCCGTATATGGGTGACCATCGTCATCAATACCAGCGAAAACCGGCACCATTGCAGCGATCTGTCTAACTGCCGCATCTAAAACATCTTCACCGTTGTGAGGCACGACAACGTGACCATCGACGAGCGCAACCTCAGTGCCATCACTGTCCACATCGAAAGTCACCTGCACGATCGGTTCAGGCGCGACTTCCGGGTGCCGCCTGGCGAATTCATCGCTCCTCATCGAAACAACGCCCGGTAAGCCTGTGCAGCACGACCACCGGCCGCCTTGCTGCCTTCGGTGTATAGGTCGTAGACCAAAGCATTCTTCTGGGCTACTCGCCACAGCCAATCGTGCATGTTTTGCACGTATGGAGCGTTATTTGATGAGGCATCTGATCCTGGCACTGGCCCCCACGCAGACACAGCAATTTTCGCTCCACGGCGCTGCGCGAAAGTCACCCACCAGTTGAGTCCGCGATCCCCGTTTACAGCCTTGGACCAGTTGCCACCGGTATCCAGAGCATCCAGGGCCACAATGTCGACCACTCCGTCACCTGGCCACGCAGCAACCGCGTCGTAAGGACCATCGGTGCCGTGCGTTACCGTCCACTGCATAGTGGCGCGGGGAAGTGCACCTTTAACTGCTTCTGCCACCTGGCGATAACACGATGCGTACGCCTGCGGATTCATTTCTTTTGTAGGTGCGCTGATATCAAGAATGGGGTTATCGATATGCGCTTTCTGTAGTGCCTGCGCGAAAGATTCCCACATTTTGCGGTACTCACCTTTGCCGCAAGCGGTTAAAGAACCGTGACTATCAGGCAACGCCGGTAAAGAAAGCACGGTGTGTTTCGCGCCACGAGGTGCTGCAGCCGCAGCCTGGGGCAGGTCGCTCCACTTACCAAAAGAGATACTCATGCTAGCTACGTCAGGGGCCATCGCGCTCTGTTTGGCCACTGTGGCAGCGTGGGCTACCTCTTCAGGGTTGTCCGCGATGGGAGCAACTCCCCGCGCCCATGAAGGACGCGAAGTACTAGAAGCGATGATGGGATATGCATTTGTCGTTGTGGTCGCAGATTTTTGTTGAGTAGTTGCCGAGGCGGCAGAGCGTTGAGGTGAGGGTGTTGGAGTGCTCCCTGCAGCGCGGAATGGTCCCGCCATCTCTTGGCTGCCGCTGTTGTTTTCGTGGCGATGACCTGAGGGTCCTGCGGCTGGGGCAACCGCCATCAATGGTGCAGGGCTGGCAGTGTCGGTGGAAGTGACCTGCTCAGCAGGTACGTGGGTTTCTTCTTCTGCCGGGGTGAAAGGTTCTTCAGGCTGCTGCCCTTCTTGCTCCTGTGCTGCGGCTTCAGCACTCTTCCAGAAAGGCCGAGACATTGCAGGCTCAGAAACCTTCTCTACGGCTTCAGAGATCTGTTCACGGATGGCTTGGCGTGCGGCTTCGTGCTGCTGGCGCCGTGCTTCTTGGCGTTCATGTCGCTGTTCACGCCATAGGTCGATCTGGGCCTGACGTTCTGCTCGGCGTGCTTCACGTTCTGCACGACGTGCTTCACGGCGTGCTTGACGATCCGCCGCAGCCTGTTCCGTGTCGCGAATGATTTGCTAGCGCTGGGCTTCGCGCTGCTTTCGACGACTGGTGACTTCGTCTTGCTGATCTTCTGATTCACTCAGCGTCGGCGACGTTGGCGACGCCGAGTTGGTCGGCGTTTCTATCTGCGGTGCTGGGGCCACATTCGTGGGGTGGTTCTCAGAAGGAGAGATAACAGCGGCCTGGCGAGATTGCTCAGTAGCGGCAGAAGATTTTTGTGCGCTGTCATCTGTTTTGCCGGTAAAGGCGTTTACACGGTTGTTTGTCGGTTCAGCAGTTCTGCGAACCGTGCTTTCAGCGGAAGTTTGCGTGCGTGGTGAAGACGTAGACGTCCGTGACGAAAGTGCAGACGGGGCGGTGTTGCCCTGCTCGGGCTTCGTCGGTTTCTTTTCTGCTGGTGCTGCTGCTGGTGCTGGTGCTGGTTTGGGGGTGCTGCTCTGAGTGGCGTTCCTACTAGGGGCTTTTCGTTGGGTAGGGGTAGGCGTGGCTTTAGAGGTGGTTTGCGCTGTCGCTGTTGTGCGTTGAGGTGCTTTTGTGGCTGTGGCTGTGGCTGTGGCGCTGCTAGGGCTTGGGGTAGTGCTGGCTGGTTCCTGAGGGGCTGGAGAGGTTGTGTTTTTCTGGGGCTGGGTTGTAGCTGGGGCGGAGGATGCAGCTTTGTGCTGGGGCGTTGAAGTTGTTGCGGGTTGTGATGTGTGTGTCTTGCGGAGTGCTTGCTGTCGTGTCTGTGTTGCTGCCGGTGTTATCCGTCGTGGAGTTGCAGTGGTGATATCGGAGCGCTGGATGCCTTCGACGGTGGGGGAGTCGCTTTGCGCGTATGCACTGGGGTCAGCGCAGAGCCAGAGGGCTAGTGCTGCCCCTGCGGTCAGTATGTAGGGGCGGCGGTTCTGGGGAGGCGTCGGTGACACGTCATTACCTCATCTGTGATGGACGGGTGTTTCCAACGCAAATTAGTTCGATTTCGGGGTGGTGCGTGTCACTCACCCCAAAGTTTTAAGGCCTTTGACCTGCATGTATGCATTCAATGATATTGATTTTCGAGGGAACTGAGGTTGGTTGGGTAAATAAAAATTTATTACCCACATGAGGCCTGTCGGGATGCGCCAGTGGCGCCCTGAGGGGCGCCACTGTGTCGATGTCTGGTGATGTAAACGAACAATCACATTGATCGTTTGTTTATTTTCCGACTGTGACAGGTGATCAGATGTAGGGACCAAATCGGCTGCGGACGGCTTCTCGGGTGGGGTGGTGGTCGCCGTTTTTAACGAGGATGGCGTCCGCGATTTGTTGGAAGGATAGGCCTCGGCGATAGGCGTTTCGGACGCCCTGTTTAAGTCGCGCGTCGTTTCCAGTGGCGCGAGCTTGTTCATCGAGGGCGGCAAGGTTGCGTTGGATCTGTCGAACAAGTGCGCGGGGAACGTGGCGAGCCTCTCGTTTTTTGAGCCACTCGCTGACCTCATCGGCGTCCCACAGAATTCGACGGCCCCATTTGAGGCCGGTAGGGGCAGGCATCTGATCGCGGCTAGCCATTCCGCGGATAGTGGAGGCGGGAATGGACTTTTTGCCGGTGATGCGGGCGAGTGACTCGGCGATCATCTCGGCGGTCATGTAGCCGTCAGGGAGTTTGTTGGCCTGGGGATTTGTGGAGGTCGACCCGTTGCTGATGTGGGGGGGAGTGGGGGTCGTGGTCATGCCCGCGTATCTCGCTTTCGGTTCCGGGGGTTTCTCGTCTTCGAGGTGTGGTTCGGGTTCAGGGATGGTCGAGAGGGCCTTCGGGAGGCGGGGGAGATGTCCACGATGCGAGAATTTCTATATGATTTAAATCACATCGCCGGGGGGCGATATGTGTCATCTCCCCATGAAACGCAAGTGTCCATACATCCCGAGTGGTTGATCTCGTCCAAAGTGTCAACACAAGAACCGCAAACCAAACTATCGTCTTGATCAACTGTCCAACAAGATGATTCGGTCGGCTTGACGGCCACTCTTCACTGTTTGTCGAAATTGCCTCTCGGGGGTTCGGTTGCGCAGTGTCGGACGGCACGCGAAGGCAAATAAGCCTTCACGAGTACACGAAACCTGGACGGTTGTATGGAAACGCGTATTGACGACAGCAGCGCAAGATCTCCAAACTCTAAATCGTTCACGCCGCACCACAGACGCATGTTCACGGGGGACAAATGCGCACGATGACAGACGTACGAACGGCACCTATGGCCGATTCGACTGCCGGGAGTGGTCTCTCCATGGCGTCTTTGAGGGTCAAAGTGGAAGCCGATGAGCTCCGTTTGGATGGATCTGCCGCTTGCCGCTCTACGGCGACAGGTATTTCCGCCAATGACTGGACTCCGGAGTACGAGGAAGACCGCATGCCTCGGCACCTTCGGGCCATCTGTGATTCATGTCCGCTGTGGGAAGCCTGCCTGGTTGCAGCGCTGCGCATGGATGACATCGGATATCGCGCTTCGATGACCACGCGTCAGCGTAGGGAGCGCTTCCCTGAGTTGATTGCTGCGGCTCGTCCCAGCGCACGTTCAGTGTCTGTGCCAATTCGTCGCGGTGGATCTGACCGTGACCGCACTCCCACCCATGCCAAGGGTGCTGGTTCACTTAACACGTACCGGCGTGGGTGCCGGTGTGACGAGTGCCGGGGGCACAATGCCGCCGCTCGTCGTCGTGAGCGCGCACGCGCTGCCGCCTCCTGAGCGGAGTGATTAATGTGAGTGCTGCTGAGTCGTGGGACCCTGCCGCGCAGCTTGCGCGGGGGCGGCCCAATCCATTGATTCCTGCGGCCGAGGTCGAGGGTGCACCGTCGTTAGTGACGGTGCCTCCAACAAAAAATGATCTGCTCCCAGTTGAAGAAATAACGCCGACTGACCAGAGCTTGAGCTCGGCTGCGGGTGCTGTACCTGCTGGTCCACCAGATTCGGCCGCGGCTGCGGTGGAACGTCCAATGCTTTCGCAGGCCTCGCCTCGTCCTCGTGCGGGGTGGCGTGCCTTGGCGTATGACATCACATCAGGTAGATGGAACCCAGGGCCGTCGGTTCATGAATTAAAAGTGCGTGAGCGTGAGTCGCTCATTGCCCGCCGTCTGGACCGGCGTCACGTAACGGCGTTTTTTTGTCTCAAGGGAGGCATCAGTAAAACGTCAACTACGGCGGCTACATCGTTGGCTTTGTCAGATCTGCGCCCTGATCCAGTGTTTGCCATCGATGCGAATCCAGATGCGGGTGATCTGGCTGAGCGGCTTGTTGGTGAGTCTCATGCCGGAATTTCGGCGTTAGCTCGCGATATCGATTCCATCCATAGTTTGGAAGCGCTGTCGAAATACACAGTGACAACTGGTCGGTTGACTATGTTGCCAGGTGAGCCCAACCCGGTATTAGGGGATTCGCTGCGGGCGCAGGACTTCGAGCGCATTCTTGATGTGGTGGGGACTTATTACTCGTTAGTGCAGGTTGACTGCGGTACGGGGGTTACTCACCCGCTAATGAGTGGGATTCTTGAACACACCGATACGGCAGTTATCCCGGCGGCATGGTCGATTACTGGTGCCAGGCGAGCAGCGGAAACGATCGCTTGGTTGCGGGCCAATGGATTCACTCGTCTAGCTGGTTCGAGCATCGTGGTCTTGACGGCCAAAGACTTGGTAAGCGGGCAGGTTGATCGTGGAGCTGTGTTGCATCACCTGCGCAAGGCGGCTGATTTGATTGTGGTTCCAGCTGATCCGCATGTGGCAGATGGTGCGCAGTTGTCGTGGGAAAAATTGCAGCGTCCTACGCAAGAAGCCTATCTGGATATTGCAGCGGCTATAACCAGCCGATTTATGGCTTGATTGTCTTGTCTGCCAGCGTTTTTGCTTAGTTTCTTCGTTGGTGATGGGGCATGGGGGTAGTGACTGTGAATGCAGTGGTCATGGCCTTTCCCTTAGAGTCAGCGACAGAAAGTTGGACACTCGACCAGTCGGGTGTCAGTAGGGGCGGTGTGCCCATACAGGGGATCGGGAGGAAACATGTCGAACGTGCGCGAGCCGCGCAGGGATGAGGCGTTGCCCGGAGAGTTGAAGCCGCTCGATTGGTATGAGGGGCGTGGGCCCATCACGGATGGCGAGGCGCTCGGTGTACTGCGGCGTCGACGTAGGGTTGAGCTGGCTGGGGTACCGAAGTCGCGTGGGAAGCGCGCGGGGGTTCCTGAAGAGTTGCCTCCGGCAGTAGGCCCAAAGAAAGCATCGGTATTTCGTCTTCCTGAGCGCACTATGGCGTTCGCGCATGCCCGCGCAGAGTTGGAACGTGTGCCGCTGACAACGGTGATCGAGGAGATGCTGCGTGACTATGCGACATCAGCTCCGCAGTCGCCGCAGGATGTGGAAGCGCGTTTGACTCGTAAAGACATCAAGTGGCAGCGCCGGTGACGGTATAGCTGAACTGACTCTTCTGGGGCTCTGTTGACTTTTGATAAGTCGACGGAGCCCCTTTTATTTGGGGGAGGGGTTACTCCTTAGCAGGGTCGTGTTTGGTGGCAAGGAGGTTGGCGGCGTCGGTAGTGGCTGCGATGACAGTGTTTTGATCAACAGGTTCGGTGCTACGGCCTGTGACGATGAGGATTTGTCGGCTCTTTTTCGCGGTGGTTGCGGCGAAAGAAAAAGAGAGCACGCCAGTGTTGCTTCCTCCTTTGAAGGCAGTGGAAGCCCAGGCGGGGGTTTTGATGCCTGCGTTTTTAGTGAGGATATGGGTTAAGGGTTTTCCAGTGGGAGAGTCAGCAAGTTTCTGCAGGTGCAGATGGACGTCGGCGAGGTCGCGTGCGGAGACGAACCATTCGATCTCTTTGGGCCATTGTGCGGTGGTTGCATTGTTGGGGATTTGTGGCCCAGGGCCAGGCATGGGGAGGTTTTTGAGCAGTTCTCTGCGTTGCTGAGGGGAGGAGCTCTTCCATGAGGAGCGGGCTTTTTGGGCCTCTTCGGAAGGGCCGTAGGCGAGCCAGAACATTTGTTTGGGTGTTAGGAACGGGGTGATTCCTTCGAGGTGATCGTTACCGGCGTTTTTAGCGGCAGTAAGGATGGCTTCTTCGCCGACAGTACGGTGTAGAAGGTCGGTTGCGGTGTTGTCGCTGGTGGAGATCATGGCGGTGGCAGCGTCGAGGACGCTGATTCGGGTTCCGGCGGCGCTGTTTTGGAGTGTTCCGGAGGGGAGGGTTTTGTCGTCTTCGGTGAGGGTGAGTTCTTGGTCCCAGCTGAGTTCCTCGTCAGCGATTTTTTCGGCGATGGCAGCGAGGATGTAGAGCTTGGAAGCGGAAGCGACGGGGCGTGGGGTGTCAGCATCGTGGGCGTGGACATCGGTGAGTTTGTCATTGTCATCGATGTTGGCGGCAAGGATGGAGACGTCTTTGATTCCCAGTTGGGCGCGTTTGGTGACGTCGTTCCAGGTGGTGGCAGTGCTCCCTTTAGGGGCTGAATCCACAAGCGCGCCAGCAATTTTGCCATTGTCGTCAACGTGCATGGTGAGGGTGAAGCGCTGCCCGTATTTGTTCATGAGCGTTGCAGTGCCGTTATTGCCATTGGTGGTGGTGTTTTCGGTGATCCAGGGGCCTTGGGGGCGCAGTTCACCAAAGAAGACAAGCAGTTGTTGAGGGGTGATGTGTTTTGTGAATTCGGAGGAGAGACGCTGGGCGAGGTTGGAATCAGTTTTGTCCGTGCTCATTTGGCCGACGAACCATTGCATTGCCTGGCCGATGGTGTCGTTGGGGTAGGTGGCAGTGGCGGTGGGCGTGGCAGTGGGAGTGTTTTGGGGTGTGAGGTCGCTTCCGGTGGTGCAAGCAGCGAGGGTAAGGGCGAGGAGACCAGCAGCGGGGGCGAGTAAAGCGCGCATTATTCATGCTTATCGGGCTGGTGGGGCGTGTGCAAACGGACGTCGCGTCTGGCTGATTCGAAGTGACGTCGATGGTTTATGGCGTGAGGATAGGTGGCATGACTAGTTGGAGCAGTAGTGATATTCCGGATCAGTCAGGTCGGGTGTTTGTTGTGACTGGTGCGAATTCAGGTTTGGGTTTGGTGGCTTCGCGTGAGTTGGCGGCTAAGAGTGCCTTTGTTGTGATGGCGTGCCGGGATGTGGAGAAGGGGCAGAGAGTTCGTGCTGAAGTGATGCCGGGGGGTGATGAACGTAGCCAAGTGCGTCATTTAGATTTAGCTGATTTGGAGTCGGTGCATCGGTTTGCAGATGAGTGGGGGGACCGGCCTATTTCGGTGGTGATTAACAATGCTGGCGTGATGAATACGCCGCTGCGCCGGACAGCGCAGGGGCATGAGCTGCAGTTTGGTACGAATGTTCTTGGGCATTTTGCGTTGATGCAGCGGTTGTGGGATCTGGTGACGGACCGGACTGTGTGGTTGGGGTCGATTGCGCATCGGATGGGGCGTCCGGACCTGACGGACGTGGATTGGCGTTCGCGTCGGTATTCGTCGTGGCAGGCGTATGCGGACAGCAAGATGGCGTGTGTGTTGTTGGCCTATGAGCAGCAGCGTCGTTTATTGCAGGTGGGGGATTCTCGGCGTGCGATGGCAGCTCATCCGGGGATAGCTTCGACAGATTTGTTTCGTTCGCATGTGGGTAAACGTGATGCGAACTGGTTGATGGGTGCGGTGTTGTCGACGTTGCGGTGCAGTCAAAGTTCTGAAGAAGGAGCACTGCCGGAGTTGTTTGCTGCGACGGTTCCGCATTTGGCGGGTGGGAGTTATGTAGGTCCAGGTGGGTTTGCTGGTGTAGTGGGGGCTCCTAGGGTAGAGAGGTCAATTAGGCGTAGTTATGACGTGGCTGCTGGGCGGCAGTTGTGGCAGGTGTGTGAGTCGCTGACTACGCGTTGATGGTTGTGAGCTGCATGTGCGTGGTTGTTATGGGGTCGTTGTTGTTGAGGGCAGGTGTGGGCTGAGTGTTGGAGATCGGGGCCTGTTTGCGTGTTTAGCGTGCCTGTTCCATCTCGGTTGCTTAGTAAAATCAAAGGTCAGGAGTCTATATAGACACTTAGGCTGGTCCCACGGCCTATCAGCTCTGTGATGGGTGACCTAGCCTGGGCAGTGTTATGGAAATCATTTCGCCGTGTGTGAAGACGTACGCATGGGGGTCGCGTCACGTCATCGCGGAACTGCAGGGACGGTCTGTCCCGACAGAAGGCCCCGAGGCTGAACTCTGGATGGGGGCACACCCTGCCGGACCTGCAGGCTGCGTTCGTGAGGGGGCGATGCGCGGTCTTGACAGCATTATTTCCCAGGACCCAGTCACTGAGTTGGGTGCAGATATCGTGGCTCGTTATGGTGACCGGTTGCCTTTCATGTTGAAGGTTTTAGCTGCTGACCAAGCACTATCTATCCAGGTACACCCTGACCGAGCGCAAGCTGAGCGTGGATTTGCTGCTGAAGAGGAAGCGGGCATCCCGTTGGAGGATCCGGCACGTAATTACGTAGACACGTGGCCTAAGCCCGAGGTTCTCGTTGCACTGACAGATTTTGAAGTATTGGCGGGTTTTCGCCCGGCCTGTGACTCTGCGCGGTTGCTGCGTATGACGGGTGCCGCTGCGTTGGAACCTATCGCCGCCGATTTGGAGCAAAGCGGAGATCAAGCGCGACTGCGTGCTTTTGGTGCGTTGTTAGAGATGCCACAAGAGCAGACTGAGGTGCTTGCAGCCCAAGTTGCTGCAGCGGCTGAACAGCTAGCTGCCTCTGGTGGAGATGACGCTGCTGCATTCGCTGCAGTGGCTCGAATGGAGAAAGAGCACCCAGGTGACCACGGTGTCATCGCATCGTTGTTGCTCCAGCACCTTGTTCTCGCTCCGGGGGAGGGACTGTTCATGGCCGCAGCCGGTCCGCATGCTTATTTGCACGGTGCAGGCGTGGAAGTGATGGGTAACTCAGACAATGTTCTACGAGCAGGGTTGACGCTTAAGCACATTGATATCCCTGAAGTTATGCGAACTTTGGATCCAGATGTCTCAGTACCGGTGTTGCGTCCGCAACCTGATGAGTATGGGGTCTGGTCGTATGTCGTTCCCGTTCCTGAGTTTGCTCTATATGCCGTTGATGTGGTTGAGCAAGAGATTGACCTTCCTGGGGCCGGTCCACGGATCTTGCTTACCGTGGAAGGTGACGTGTGCTTACAGGATGAGACGGGTGAGGTTTTGCAGGTTCGTCGTGGTGAGTCGGCGTATCTGTCTGCTGCGACGCAGGGAGCACGAGCTTGGTCTGCACAGGGTGCTCGGATCTTCGTGGCGACTGCCGGAGCGGACACTACAGCCGCTACCCGTAATCACGCTGATGAGATGTCGTCGGCATTGCTGAGTGGGTCAGGGCATGCTCGCTCAGGCACTGGCCCACATTCTGTTGGTGTTGTGTGCCCTCACTGATGTGTGAATTGTGTGTGGCCCCCACCCTGGTCAGGGTGGGGGCCACACACAATTCAGTGGGGTTCTGCAGCGGTTTGCAGATCAGACCAGCTTGAGGCCTTTGGCAGTCACGAGGCGCTGTTCGACGTCGCTCCAGTTGATGACGTTCCACCAAGCCTTGACGTAGTCAACCTTCACGTTCTTGTACTGCAGGTAGTAAGCGTGCTCCCACATGTCGAGCATGAGCAGTGGCACCTGCGTGGCGGGAAGCTGGCTTTCCTGGTCTTTCAGCTGGGCAATGATGGGGCGCTGGCCGAGGGTGTCGTAGGCCAGGATCGTCCATCCTGCTCCCTGGATGCCAGCAGCGGCAGCCGACCAGATGGTGTGGAACTTGTCGAAGCCACCGAAGAACTGGTCGAGCATTTCAGCGGTTTCGCCGACAGGCTTGTCGCCGCCTTCGGGGGAAAGGTTCTGCCAGAAGATCGAGTGGTTGATGTGCCCGCCGAGGTTGAAGGCGAGGTTTTTGGTGATCTGGTTGATCTTGCTGGTGTCGCCTGCGGCGCTGGCTTCCTGCAGCTGCTCGACAGCGTCGTTTGCGCCTTTAACGTACGTGGCGTGGTGCTTGGAGTGGTGGAGCTCCATGATTTCGCCGCTGATATGCGGTTCGAGGGCTGCGTAGTCGTAAGAAAGGTCTGGCAGGACGTACTTGCTCATGGTGTTTTGCTCCTCATTCGCTGTGATGCCGGTTGGGGGTATCCGGCTCAGGTCCTCCGTGGAATGGTGCCGCGAGCGGATGCTGGGCGTGTCACGGATTCTTGCCGGGCGCTTGTCCACGCTCAGGGACGATGCGCCGCACCGCCGGGTGCATTGGCGGGGCTTTCCTGATCAACGGTCATCCTAGGCGTGGCGGTGACGCATGTCACTGGATTGCCGCTCCTGCTGTGGCCAAGAGTGCCCTGTGGGCACATAAGGTGCAGCTCTCGGTCTTCATTACCGCGGTAGGTTTTTCCAGCCGAACGATACATGGTGGGTGTCGTCTCAGGAATCTAAGGTGAGCGTCTGTGCTTGCGTATCGGTGTTTTTGCTTGTGCCTTGGGGATCGCCAAGGAATTCGATAATGGCCGGGAGTTCTTTCTGGGCTTGGGCGTATCCAGCCTCGTAGGAGGCGTTGAGCTGGGCTGTTGTGGATCGGTTAGTAGAGATCGGCATGGTTTCAGGGACGAAGACGTAGGCCTTTCCTTCCTCGGCGAGAGAGAAAATCTCTTCGCGCAGAGCGTTGTATCGCTTTGGCCGCGAGGCGAGTGCTTCAGATACAGCGGGTAGCCCGTGGAACCAGCGGTTGACCAAACGCGTGTGTCGGAAAGGTTCTTTGATGTAGTCGCGGGGGCGAGAAAGAACAATGAGGAAGCGTTCGTATCCGGCGCGTTGTGCTGGCAGGAGGGGGATTCCTGCGGTTTCTCCTAGGGCGCCATCGAGAAACACGTGGTTGTTGATGATGACGCGGGGCATGACGATCGGCATTGTCGAACTGGCTTGGACTCGGATCATCAGGTCGCCGACGGTATCGATATCGGAGCGGCCCCAGTAGGTGGACTCGCCTGTGGATGCGTTGAAGGCCCCCACGCTCATCTGGGCCGGGTTGGCTTGGAATGTTTCGTCGTCAAAGGGGAGGTTGGCGCCGGGCTGACCTGCTTCTTGGTAGATGTATTTCGCGTTGAAGAGACCTTGGCCGCGTACAAAAGTGGACCAGCCGCCGAACTGGGGGTCGTCGGCGAAGTCGGTAAAGGAGGCTCGGGCTCGCCACACATCGCGCGAGAGGTAGTTGGCTGTATGGCTCGATCCGGCTGAGATTCCGCCTACCCAGTTGAAGTACAAACCAGCTTCAAGCAGGGACACGACGAGGCCAGAGGTGTAGCTTGCTCGGAGTCCACCTCCTTCAAAGACGAGGGCCGTGTCAGTGATATTCGATGTGAGCTGCACGCCTTTCACGCTACTACCGGGTTCTGAGTAGTTCTGTGGAGCCACGCTTCGTTGTTGGTGTGTTGGGTGCTATGTGCGGGTGTCTTGATTGCTGTTTTCGTTGGTGAGAGATGATGGGGTCAGAGGTGTTCCCGATAGAACGGATGAGTCAGCGCCATGATTGTCACCCTGACCACGAATCCCAGTGTTGATCGGTCTGCGCACCTGCGAAGTGGGTTGGAGCGGGGGTTGATGCACCGTTTAGGTGATGTGGTGATTGAGCCTGGTGGCAAGGGCGTGAACGTGGCGCGTGCGTTGCAGTTGGCAGGTAAGCCTGTGGTTGCTGTTTTGCCTGCCTCGCCGCGGGAGCAGTTGTTGACGTTGTTGGAGATGAGGGGTGTTCCTTTTTCTGCGATTGATGTCGCTGCGGGGGTGCGGACCAATTTGACGTTGACAGAGGCTGACGGAACGACAACGAAATTTAATGAGCCTGGTGGGGAGATTTCTCCGCAGGAGGTGAACGCTTTGCGCAGTGCGTTACTTATCGCAGCTGAGCGGGCGGACTGGGTGGTGTTGTCGGGGTCGCTTCAGCCAGGCGTTCCGCATGATTTTTATGTGGATCTCATTCGCACGTTGCGGCAGATGCAGGTGAAGGTCACGCTGGATGCTTCGGATGCGCCATTGGCTGCGGTGGCGCGGTCTTTGCAGCTGGCTGCGCCGAATTTTTTCAAGCCGAATGCTTCTGAGCTTGCGCAGGCAAGTGGTTTTAAGGTGCGGGTGTTGCGTGAGGCCGTGGCCGCTGGGGATTGGGAAGTGATTGCGCAGGCTGGTCGTTTACTGGTGGAGCGGGGGATTGACACGGTGTTGGCAACGATGGGTAGTGCTGGTGGTGTGCTTGTTGATGCGCAGGGGGCTTGGTTGGCGCAGGCGCGGGAAGTGACGGTGCGTAGTCAGGTTGCTGCGGGGGATTCAACGATTGCCGGGTATTTATTGGCGCAGATGCAGGGGCAGGATCAGGTGGGATGTTTGCGGCATGCAGTGGCGTATGGGAGTGCTGCGGTGGGTTTGGAAGGCTCGGGGGTGCCCACTCCTGACCAGGCTCGTCCTGAGGATGTTGAGGTTGTGGCGTTGTGATGTTCAGGGGTGTTGTGAGGTAGGTGGGAATAGTTCGGCTATGGACGCCAGGAGTGGTGGCGTCCATGCGCGTGCTTTCAGTGGTGTCTGGCGTGTTGGGCTGGATTAAGTGTGGGGGAGTAAGGAGAGAAGCGAGCCGGAGCCGACGACGCGTGCGCCGAGGTTTTCGGCGCTGGTGCGTAGTGGTCGGTCTGAGGTGACGACGGTTACGTCGGTACTGGCGGGGAAGGTGGCAAGGCGTTCGAGGATGGTGCTGTCGCCGTCGGCGTTTGCTCGGGTGATGAGGAGTTCGCCTGTGCTTGGCGTGGTTTGTTCAGGGGGCGGCGCGGTGGTAAAGAGGTTGTCTGTGCGGGCTACTTGTCCTTCGACGACGGCCTCGATTTCTGGCCAGAAGTGCCATTCTTTGGGATGTCCGAGAAAAGGGCCGGGGATGCCGTGGTAGGTGAGTGTTTCGAGTTGTGTCAGGAGTCGCTGGGCAGCTCCAACACGGTCTTTCCACCAGCCGTCGGGGCGGGACCCCATGACGTTTGCAATGTCGATGAGAAGGTGTGGCTGGGCGGTGAGGGCGTAACGCAGTTGGGGCCATAAGGCGGCCAAGCCGGGGTGTAGGGGCAGGGAATCGACATCATCGATGGGAACCCAGCGCAGTTCTTCGCTTTCGGTGTCGTTGATGACAGCTTCGAATGGGGTGGTTACTTGGGCGATGACAGTGGTGTAGCTCCAGTAATTGACGTCGTATGTGTAGGTACTGGCGATAAGGAGGTTTTCGTGGGGAACGCCTGCTTCTTCGGTTGCTTCACGTAGTGCGCCGGGTATGGGTTTTTCGTTGCTGTGGCGGGCTCCGCCGGGCAGACCCCATGTGCTGCCGTGGTCGCTCCATGCGGCACGGTGTTGGAGGAGGACCCCGCGGGGTGGGTCATGTGCAAGGAGCCCGGCGGCGCCGTTGGTGCCCCAGAATCGTCCGGCTGGGCCTTCAGCCCATTGGTCGGCGGGGTTGCGGGGGCCGTTTGGGCGGCGTGGGTTGGAGACACTTCCGGTTTCGTTGGCCACGTCAATATAGTTTCATCGCTTCCCGCCTGTGCGCGACTGTAAATACAGAAGTGTGGGTGGGGTGTCCTCGTTTCAGGGCAAGGGGGGTTCTTCTGCGGTGAGGGGGACAAATTGGTGCCCAGATGCGGTAAGGACGCCATTGATGGGCTGGTCGAAGCGGCCGTGGGGTAGTGGGGTAGTGCTTATTTCGCCTTCGTGGAGGATGACGATGGTGGTTGCCTCTGGGTGTTTTGTGGTCAGGGCGCGGTCGTAGCAGCCGCCGCCGTGTCCGAGTCGGTTGCCTTTGATGTCCACTGCGATGCCGGGGATGAGTAGGAGAGGAGCGCTTGTCATCGCCTCGTGGCCTAAAAGTGCTGCGCGTTGGGTGTCGGTGAGGTCACAGGTGCGTGCAGCTGGGGGGATGTTGGGGTCATAAGGGAGCCAGTTGAGGGTCATGTCGTCATTGGTGACGGGAATGATGACGTCATATCCGGCCGCAGCCAAGGTGGCATTGAGGGTGTGGGTGGGGGGTTCATCGTCGGTGGAGATAAAGGAGGCGATGCGGCCTGCTTCGGGGGCATAGTTACGAGCCAGAGCTAGAGCTGCTGTGGCGAGGGCTTCTGCTTCTTGGGTGCGGCCGGGGCTATCTGGGCCGTGATTTTGGTGTCGGATGGCTAGTCGTAGGCGGCGTTCTCGTTTTTTGGCGGCGTCCAGGGCGCTCGCGGCTGCGGTGAGGGGAGTGGGGCGTGGGGTTGAGGTCATGGCATCTTCCATTCTTTTCGCGTTGGCGTGTCAAGTAAGTGAATCTATGGTGAAGATGAACCTTCAATCATATTGGTTGGATATATACAGGACCCTACGCACCTACCTGTTCTCGTCAGTACAACGACACTACCCAGGGGCGCATCATCCAAGGAGGCACCATGGCTACGCTCGAATCTCTTCATGGCACCTACTCGATCGACCCGGCTCACAGTGAGATTGGCTTCGTTGCTCGTCACGCCATGGTCACTAAGGTGCGGGGTTCCTTCGATACCTTCGAAGGTACGGCCAGTATTGAAGCCAACCTCACTAATGGGGCTATTGAGCTAACCATCGATGCCAGCAGCATTGACACTCGCAACGGTGATCGGGATAACCATCTGCGCTCGGCTGAATTCTTTGACGTCGAAAAGTACCCCCACATCACATTCCGATCTACGCATGTCGCTTCTGGTGGTGCCGACATTCTGCGCGTCACTGGTGACCTCACTATTCGTGACATCACTCGCACCATTACCATCGACTTCCTTTTCGCAGGCACCGCAAACGATCACACTGGAGCTGAGCGCGCTGGATTCGAAGGCTCAATCAAGGTGAACCGTAAAGACTTCGGCCTAACCTGGAATGCTGTCCTCGAAGCAGGTGGCCTGCTTGTTTCTGAAGAAGTCACCCTTTCCTTCGATATCTCCGCTGTGAAGCAGGCCTGATCGGCCCAATCTTCTCCGCGAAGATCACCCCGGCCACTCCCAGCGGATCCCGTGAATGCCTGCAGATGCTGGTTGCTGCACTAAAACTGCACGGTCACCGTGATCAAGGCGCAGCTCGTGGCAACAGGTGTCGGGAGCTTGAGAGCGCGGACGGAAAAAGGAAGTAGTTGTGCTCGGGCGATATGCCCGATCGAACGTCACTTCCACGGTTAAAAGAGTGACTTCATGAGTCACCCAATGAAAATAGTCCTGAGCCAGAGTATCCCCAGGTAAATTGAACTCAACCTCATGGACAATGAGTTCCCCCCGGTCGAGAGTGCGATCGAAAAGAAGCTGAGCAGCAATCAGATTTGTTTCAGTGTCGCGTAGCACCCGGCCAAGACGGGTGCCGCGAACGGGGTGAATGCTTGTCTGGCTGATGTCACTGTTTTTCTCCGACATGAGTAACAACAAGGCGATCCGTGGATTCCATAACTCGCATGACAGTGAGTGAACGCCGTCGAATCAAGCTTCCTCGCGGGCCGATGGTGACTTGATCATGGTTGCCCAGCGTTGCAAATGCAGCGCTGGGCGACGCGCCTAGGTCGGCGGTCAGGGCCTCAAGGCGCTCGGCATAGTCGACAACATGCAGGTCACTTCTATGGGACTGAGGTGTGCCAATGGCTGCAGTGCGTAAAGCTCCAGGTGGAGTTCCCAAGATTCGCTCTAGCTCATCGACGATGGCTAGTGAGCGCGGAGAACGCGGTAGACGGTGTCCGTGCTGCCACTGACTGATTGTGCTGGGTGCCACATGGAAACCTGCCTGTTCTAGGTGGGCTTGCACACGTGCAAGCGGCAACCCGCGCCGGCGAACAGCCTCATGTAAAGCTTCACCGAAAGAGGTGTGCGGGCTCGTCAACATGTTTTCTCCCCGCTGATCCTGTGTGTGAACGTTCACGCGAAAAGGGACGTCGATCCGTGAAAACGGTCGTAGCGGCTGTGAAGACTATTCACGATGTGACGCGCTGGGGGCGTCAAAACAAGAAAGGTGCTTGGGGTAGTCCTACTTTCGTGTTGTCCGCACCGACATTCCTCGATGAGGAGGAGTTTTGTTCCGAAACAACACAATTCGCAAGGCGGCCGGGGTTTCGGGCCTCTTTGCGGCAGTGATGCTCACTGCGCCTTCAGCTATGGCTGCCCCTATCCACCGCGCCAATGATGAAGTTCGTCTTCCGATCAGGGCTCAAGCCCAAGAACGCGACCAATGGTGCTGGTCGGCAACCGGTACAACCATTGCCAACTACAAAGGTGTCAGCGTCTCCCAAAACCAGTTCTGCAACCTGGCATGGAACCGCAACAAAGACGACCAATGCCCCAACACTCAGGCCACCCTGGAAAACGACCAGCAAGCCTTCCAATCCCTAGGGATTAACCCAGGTCGCCTAAGCGGCCCCATCAGCTACCAGGAGGTGCAGAAAGAGATCAACGCTGACCGTCCCGTCCTCACTCGCGTCCTCTACCGCGCTGGTGGCGGTCACATGGTGGCCATCAGCGGCTTCCGCGCCAGTGATCAAAGCATCGAATGGTACGACCCCTGGCCCTCCAAACAGCGCCTAAACGTCGGTGACTACAACTTCTACGTCAACAACCAGGACTTCTCCTGGACCCACACGCTTTCCCAGATCGGAGGCTGACATGACTAATAAGCGCATGCTCGCCGCAGTGGCTGGTGCAGGAATGTTGCTGTGTGCCACCCCTGGAATCGGTAACGCCGCCGACACGACAGGTCCAGCACCCCTCACCCAAGCCGAGCGCGCTGCCGCCACACAGGCAGCCACCAGCTCATCGGCACTCAACCTAGCCGGACGCGTCGCAGAAAAAGCTAAAGCTCAAAGCGCACCCAGCAAAGGCGCGCCCGCCTCCGAGGCCAAATCCAACCCAGGAAAGGGTTCGGGGCCGTCGTTGGTGTCGGGTACGACGACGCAGGTGAATGTGTTGCAGCCTGAGTTCGTTACTTCTGGACGTGGCCCGGTGGGTGCGTTGGGTTATGTAGCGAACACGGTGCGTGTGGGGGATCAGGTCACCAGTGTGTGGAGCGTTAAGGACAAGGGTGGCTCGGGCTGGAAGGCCGTGAATGCTGCTTCTGGTGATTTAGAGGCGCAGTACAACAGCCGTGCCCAGGGTGGTCAGGTGTTGCATGAGCCGCAGGTTAACGCGTGGTACTCGGTTAAAGGAGATCGGGTATTGCCGCTGAATGATGAGGCCCGCGCCAATGTTGGTGAGGGTGTGTCGTTGAAGCGTTACCAGGAGATTGTGCACGGCAAGTACGCGAACAAGCTGCCTGGTAGTGACTATGACAAGAGTGGCGCGGCTGGTGGTTTCGAGACCAGCGCAGCTCCGGCTGCTGCCGCAACCAGTGCGAGCAGTGGCGTGGGGATTCCGGCCACGACGTTGGCATTGGGGGGTGTTGGTGCGTTGGGAGTTATGGCGATCGTGGGTACGTTGATCGCTCGCCGCCACACCACCCACTGATCTCAACACTGAGACAATAATCCTGAATGCACGCTGTGTAGTTTGAGGGTGCAGAGTAAAGAAAAATACGCAGAACCATCTCGGTTCTTACCTGTGTAGCCAGGCGCTCTGCTCTGAAGCGTCTGGCTACACAGGTAAGAGGTGGAAACTGTTTTATTGCTCAGCTGTGGCAGGAAGTGACCACACCACCCACAGTGGGAGGCTACCCACAAAATCTGGGACAAAGCCGCGAATAGCGTTGATGTAGGCCGAAAATGTGCCTCCCCCCATCAATTCCTCATCGAGGAGGAGTTTTGTTCCCAAACAGCATGACCCGCAAGATCGCCAGTGCTGCTGGCCTCCTTGCAGCGGCCCTTCTGGCCGTGCCGACAGCTGCATCCGCGGCACCCAGGACGCTGGAAGACGGCTCCGTGCAAATACCTATTAATCCTCAAGCGCAAGAGCAGAGCCAATGGTGCTGGTCGGCAACCGGTACAACCATTGCCAACTACAAAGGTGTCAGCGTCTCCCAAAACCAGTTCTGCAACCTGGCATGGAACCGCAACAAAGACGACCAATGCCCCAACACTCAGGCCACCCTGGAAAACGACCAGCAAGCCTTCCAATCCCTAGGGATTAACCCAGGTCGCCTAAGCGGCCCCATCAGCTACCAGGAGGTGCAGAAAGAGATCAACGCTGACCGTCCCGTCCTCACTCGCGTCCTCTACCGCGCTGGTGGCGGTCACATGGTGGCCATCAGCGGCTTCCGCGCCAGTGATCAAAGCATCGAATGGTACGACCCCTGGCCCTCCAAACAGCGCCTAAACGTCGGTGACTACAACTTCTACGTCAACAACCAGGACTTCTCCTGGACCCACACGCTTTCCCAGATCGGAGGCTGACATGACTAATAAGCGCATGCTCGCCGCAGTGGCTGGTGCAGGAATGTTGCTGTGTGCCACCCCTGGAATCGGTAACGCCGCCGACACGACAGGTCCAGCACCCCTCACCCAAGCCGAGCGCGCTGCCGCCACACAGGCAGCCACCAGCTCATCGGCACTCAACCTAGCCGGACGCGTCGCAGAAAAAGCTAAAGCTCAAAGCGCACCCAGCAAAGGCGCGCCCGCCTCCGAGGCCAAATCCAACCCAGGAAAGGGTTCGGGGCCGTCGTTGGTGTCGGGTACGACGACGCAGGTGAATGTGTTGCAGCCTGAGTTCGTTACTTCTGGACGTGGCCCGGTGGGTGCGTTGGGTTATGTAGCGAACACGGTGCGTGTGGGGGATCAGGTCACCAGTGTGTGGAGCGTTAAGGACAAGGGTGGCTCGGGCTGGAAGGCCGTGAATGCTGCTTCTGGTGATTTAGAGGCGCAGTACAACAGCCGTGCCCAGGGTGGTCAGGTGTTGCATGAGCCGCAGGTTAACGCGTGGTACTCGGTTAAAGGAGATCGGGTATTGCCGCTGAATGATGAGGCCCGCGCCAATGTTGGTGAGGGTGTGTCGTTGAAGCGTTACCAGGAGATTGTGCACGGCAAGTACGCGAACAAGCTGCCTGGTAGTGACTATGACAAGAGTGGCGCGGCTGGTGGTTTCGAGACCAGCGCAGCTCCGGCTGCTGCCGCAACCAGTGCGAGCAGTGGCGTGGGGATTCCGGCCACGACGTTGGCATTGGGGGGTGTTGGTGCGTTGGGAGTTATGGCGATCGTGGGTACGTTGATCGCTCGCCGCCACACCACCCACTGAGTGCTTCTGTAGAACCCTGATCTGCGGAAGCACTTAACACGTATATGGTCGACGATCGTCGACCATATACGTATCCACAGCTGGAAATACTCAAACAGTCAATTTCGTGACCCATTTAGGTTTAATTGTTAAGTATATTTTACTGAAATTTGACTAAATACATGGAAAACCCTTACCATGTAACCATGGTGAGGCGTCAAATTTTCCTGTGTACTCGCCGATGCGCGATTGAAAAACAGTCGCGATGGATGCAGCTTCGTATCTGAAGCGATGCTGGAATCCTGAAATAAGTGAATGAAGGAAACTTGATTCACTGAAATCGAAAGGCATCCTATGAGCACAGTCAACAGGCGTTCCGTATTCGCCGTCGTCTCCCTGGTGGCACTGACCGGCTCTTTGCTCCCCGTCACGGCCCAAGCCACTCCGGCTGATCCCGGCGAGGATAAGGTCGTGATGCATCAATTCGAAGGCCAGCAAGAAGCGCCCTCTTACTGGACTAAAGAACGCATGCAAAAAGCTCAAGACCTCACCAAAAAGAAAAGTGGAAAAGTTGTAAGCAAGAAACAGCAAGAAAAGTTTCCGCCCGAGGTTATTCCTGGAAAGCAACCGCTCAAAGCTGCTGCGAAATCCACTTCGCCACTCACTAAAGCTTCTGCAAAAGCAGTACGTGAAAAGCCTCAGCCGACCATTGGGAAAGTCTTCTTCACGGTTAATGGAAAAGACTATGTCTGCTCCGCTAACTCTGTGAATTCTCAAGGTGGTTCCATGGTGTCTACCGCTGCTCACTGCGTCAATGAAAGAGGACGGTACGCCAGCCGTTTCATCTTTGTTCCAGCGTATGAAAACGGCGATGCGCCCTATGGCAAATGGACGGCAGTCAACGCTTTCGCGCCTTCGGACTGGATCAGGTCCGAAGACTTGGAAGTTGACACTGCTTTCGTTGTCGTCGGTAAAAACAAAGGACAAACCCTCTCCGATACTGTCGGAGCAACGGGCGTCGCCTTCAACCAGCAGCGTGGTTTGAAATACAAAGCATTCGGCTACCCTGCCGGCGAACCGTACGATGGTGAAACTCTCTGGTCATGTACCGGAA
Organism: Dermatophilus congolensis; assembly: GCF_900447215.1. Classification (NCBI taxonomy): domain Bacteria; kingdom Bacillati; phylum Actinomycetota; class Actinomycetes; order Micrococcales; family Dermatophilaceae; genus Dermatophilus; species Dermatophilus congolensis. Next base: position 1,962,020 of record NZ_UFYA01000001.1, on the reverse strand, counting down.
CGGCAGTCCCCGACAAGCTCGAGCCTGAAAGTCAGGCACAGGGCATCCCCTGTGACATGACCGACGGATCCTCCGGCGGCCCCTGGTTTATGGGAGGTAAATACACCGGCACTTCATCCGTGCAGAACTCGGTTAACTCCTATGTGCTCGATGAGATCCCGGACTACATGTTTGGCCCATACTGGGGAAGCGTTGTACAGAAGACGTACAACAAGGCTTCCAGCGCCAGCGGTCGCTAACACATCACTCTTGACAGGAAAGCGGCAGAAAATGGGTG